>JAANXG010000099.1 GCA_018263405.1 Gammaproteobacteria bacterium | reverse complement strand
AGACGGGATGTGAAAATGGGAAGTCATTTTTGCGCGAGCCCTTAGTACGCTCCCGGCACTGATGTTTACGCGAACTTAACCGCCACAAAGCGGTCCCTACCGCCTCGCCCTACCAAAAGTAGAACACTACCCTTCCCGCTGCGTTCATTCTTTTTCACCGCCTCGATCGCTGCTTCGACATCATCAACGCGGATGCCGCCGATTTGTTTGATTACATCGCCGTTGCGCAACCCTTTTTCAAACGCGAGGCTGTCCGGTTCCACCGAAACGACGACAACGCCGTTGACGGGGTCGTCGATGCCGTATTGTCGACGGTTCTCGGCGGTGAGGTCCTCCAATGACAATCCCAGTCTTTCCCGATCTGTAGAGGCATCCTCCGAGGACGCAAGCTTTTCCCCGTCACGCGTTTTACTGACAGTCACGCGCATTCCGACTCGTGTTCCGTCCCGCCAAATCGACATTTCCACTTCGTCGCCCGGCGCCGTCGCTGCAACCAGTCGTGGCAAATTGCGGATCGTTTCAACCGCCTGTTCGTCATAACTCAACACAACGTCCCCGGGTCTCAATCCTGCGCGTTCCGCCGGACTGTCTTCAACCACACTTGTGATCAATGCGCCATCGGTGTCGCTTCGACCGATACTATCGGCGAGGTCTTCGGTGATCGTTTGGATATAGACTCCGAGCCAGCCACGTTCGACGAAGCCGTTGCGGTCAAGTTGCGCCACAACATTGTTCACCATATTCGACGGAATCGCGAAACCGATTCCGATGTTACCTCCGTTTGGAGAAAAAATGGCCGTATTGACTCCCACGACTTCTCCCCGGGTATTGAAAAGCGGGCCGCCCGAATTGCCTCGATTGATCGGTGCGTCGATTTGCAAGAAATCGTCCAACGGCCCGGAACGAATGTTGCGGCCGCGGGCGGAGACAATACCGGTGGTCGCGGTACCGCCTAATCCAAACGGATTGCCGATTGCAAGGACCCAATCCCCGACGCGAACCTGATCGGAATCGCCGAAATCGACGAATGGCAAATCATGATCGGGTTCCACGCCGAGCAGCGCAAGATCGGTTTTTTCGTCGATCCCTTTCACCTCGGCCTCGTACTCGGCGCCGTCATGGGTGATAACGGTAATCTCGCCGGCATTTCTAATCACATGATAGTTCGTTACCACGAGACCATCTGGATCGACGATAAATCCCGAACCTTGGCCTTGAAAGCGACGCGGACGATGCGGTTCGGCCTGCCGGCCCGGGTTTCGGAAGTGTCGTTTGAAAAACTCCTCGAACGGAGACCCCGGGGGGAAAGAAAACTGCGGTGGCGTGCGCATTCCGGCGCGGTGTTGACCGGATACCGATATGTTAACCACCGCGGGCGCCACTTTCTCCACCGCGTCGGCAAAACTCGGTAACTCCGCGCCGGTGTAATTTTCCGAAAGCTTCGCCTCGACCGGGCTCAAGGACTGAATAAACACCACGACCACCGCAATCAACGCGATGTGCACGCCACCGGTATAAAGATTACGTTCCCGGTTTAAGTTTAAGAATTTAGACATCATCGTACTCCTGTTAAAAAAACACGCCGGTTTGACCGGCCGGTTGCACGATGAAGGGTATTGACTTGTCAATTAACCGGAGATGGATAGAGGATTAATTTTATTTAATCGGGGTATTCAGCAGAGTTAGTGGACGGATGGGCAGAATAAATCACATGGGTGACCGGCGAAAGATACTCGTGGAAGGGGTTTGGAGGAGAAATGCGGTGTTTGGGAGGGTCGGTAGTCGGGTCAGTCTGAAACCAGTTTCAAATAAGTTTGCGGCGAAATCCCGTATCGTACCGGGTATATCTCGCTGACGATCAGACCGCTTCTGGTAATATCCCGTTCGAACTCTCGGTACCAGACCGGTATGCGGTCATTGGGGGTAATCCTTCTGATCCTGTTGCCGAGATGGAACTGCAGAGCCGACAAAGCGAAGTTGGAAAAAAAGGACACAATAATTCGGTTTTTGGCGATTCGCCTTAATTCAGCCAGCACCTGACGCCGCAATTCCGCTTCCGGGTAATGATGGAACAACCGATTGCATATCACCGCGTCGAATGCATCGTCGGCAAATGAAGTATTGAGAATATCCTCTTGCTGAAATTTCAGTCGATTCGATTTTTCAACATCGGATGCAAGCAGGTTTCGGTGATAAGCTTCAGCGGCATCCAGCATCGCGCGAGCATAGTCCGCCGCCACCACGGTATGCCCCTTGTCGAGCAGCATCAGTAACAGTCTGCCGGTGCCGCAGGGCAGATCGAGCACCCGGGATTTTTCAGGCAGGCCTGTCAGCGCTGCCATGATACAAGCCATTTCCCGGCGGTTCTTGGCGTTGTCCAGCGTATTTTTCTTGATGACATAATCACCGGCAACAACGGGATCGTCAAACCTTGCGCGGGTGTCGAGGTAACTGTCCGGATTTTCCGATGTCGCCATATCTTGCCCAGTTATAGATCTTCTATACACAGCGGCTTAAATAATTGCGCATAATCTTCGAAGCGTTTCGTTGCCATAACGCCATTGGTCAAAGACCTCCTCCCTACTCCCACATTCTTGCACGGGGTTATTGAACTTACCATCGATCGCCCACAGATCAACGGCTTCGTTGTTGGCCAATCGGCGGAGTTTTTTTTACCCGCCGCTGTGCGTCGGGATCGGCGTGGGCGATCAGCGGCCGCGGTTTGCGCAGCCGAAACCCCATTTGGCGGAAAACGCGTTGACATTGCCGCACCCCCAACTGAATTCCCCAGCGCTGGTCGATCAACGCCGAGAGCGTCTTACCGTCCCACAGATGCCCGGACAAACCAAAATCCGACGGGCGCTTGCGTAACACTGTCTCAATCGCCTTGAGCTGCCTTTCCGTCAGTCGCCGCGGGCGGCCCGGCCGTTCGTCGTCGACCAATCCGGCCAACCCCGAGCGCTCAAAGCGGTGGACCCAATAGGCCACCGTGCGCGGCGAATCCCCCAACAGGGAAGCCACCTCGCGGCCACTCATTCCTTGGGCGACCAGCAGCAGCCCGTGCAGGCGATGGTCATAACGCGCCTCCGGCGAGCGGCGAATCTCATCTTGCAGCGCCAGGACGACCGTATCGGAATCAGCAATCGTTAGAGGTTTCATGACTCCTAGCCTACCACTGTTTGCGATTATGCGCAAATATTTATGACGTCGTGTATAGTAACTGTTTCAACTCGGGGAATGAGCGCGAATTCCTGAGTTTACCGAGCAATATCGCCTTGTGCTTTTCATCGAGTTGACAACAACTCAAATAGTCGACAAAAAACCGGTTGAGACCATAGCGGGCTAACGATGCATGGTCCTCGGCATAGCCAAGAATATTAAAAATATTTCCAAGCCGGTTGTTCACCGAAATGGGCCTTTTGTAAAATTTGGTCCAGTGAATGTCTATCAGGGCGAATGATCCGTCTGTCTGCATCAGGATATTACCCAGGTGGAGGGCCTTGTAGTACACACCGTTGTTGTGCAATTTACAGAGGTAGCCAGGCAAGCGGGCCAAGGCATATTGTTGCTTGGCCGGGCGATCCGCCAGTTCGCGGATGGTCTCTCCCGGCAGTAGCGGATAAACCACAAGGTGACTGTCCAGGTGCCGGCATTTCGCCACTTTCTCTACCGTGACGGAACTAAATCCCATAGCTTTGAGTCGGTTGGCGTTGCGTTCAAAGCGGAGCGCATAGGGCAACAGTCTGTTTGAACTCATCCAGCCTTTTTGTCGGAAAATTTTCACCACTTTGTGATCAGTGGTGAGATAGACGCGGGGGCCACGGAGGCTGTACGCCAGTGCCTTGGCGCCGTCAACCAGTTGCTCAAATTCGAGTTGTGAAAGACTGTCCATTCGCGTATCAGACGACGCAACGTGCGTAGACGCGGAAGGTCAGCGTATCCCCGAGCGCCGGCAGGATCTCACCCATGATGCCGGTGCCGCAACCGGTATCGAGAACGGGTTTCGTCGCCGCGGTCATGCGCGGCAGCCCGCGGCTGTTGATTTCAAACTGTCGGCGTGTCACATCGAAATCCAGATCTTCCAAGGATTGCCGAGGCCGGAAGCCGGGCGGCAGAGTTACAACGGATAGTTAAAGATAAACCACTTGCCTGATGAGTGAAAGGTGCTTGCAGGGGGTTGCTTGTAGGTGAAATGCGGTGTTTGGGAGGTGCGATATTCGGACCCCGCTGTTTCGGGACCACGTTTTAGCGGGCGAGAGGGTAGGGTTTTGGGGCAACAACCGGCCCTGGGCGGCTAACAGATCAAGAAAGCGGGGATAGTGCTCCACGACGAGCGAGAACGGGAAGTCTTTGAAGCGCAGAGATCGTCGGGTAACCGGTATACTCCCTGTGATTCGAATAGATGTGGACAATCTTTCCCGATTCGAGGGGAAGGGGTATGGGGAGCGAGTGAGCAACGGTATTAAAGCCCTGCTGCAATCGATGATGCGTAGTTCGCGGGATTTGCTGCCTATTATCCTGGTGATCGCCTTTTTTCAGATCGTCGTGTTGCAGCAGCCGATTCCGGATTTTTTCGATCTGGTGCTCGGCGTTTTTCTGGTGCTGTTGGGCCTGACTTGTTTTCTGCATGGTCTGGATACCGGGTTGTTCCCTATCGGCGAGTCCATGGCGTATGCATTCGCTCGAAAGGGCAATGTCTACTGGCTGCTGTTGTTCGCGTTCGCCCTGGGATTCGGTACCACGATAGCGGAGCCTGCCCTGATCGCTGTGGCCAAGGAGGCGTCCCTCATTACTGCGCGGGCGGGGCTGATTCCTGACGACGAGGCCGCGCGCGGGAGCTACGCGCTGGGTTTGCGAATCAGCGTCGCGTTGTCCGTTGGATTCGCGATCGTACTTGGTGTGTTCCGGATACTGAAGGGCTGGCCCATACATATCATGATTATGTGCGGTTATGCGATCGTCGTGGTCATGACCGCCATCGCCCCCCAGAAAATCATCGGTATTGCCTACGACTCCGGTGGAGTCACGACCTCCACGATCACCGTGCCGCTGGTGACCGCGTTGGGAATCGGACTGGCTTCTTCCATCCGGGGCCGAAATCCGGTGATAGACGGCTTTGGCCTGATTGCGTTCGCATCCCTGACACCCATGATGTTTGTGATGGCATACGGAATGATTAATTCATGAATACGATATGGGAAATTGTTGCAACGCTGAGCGGCACGGTTTTGGATGTATTGCCGATCGCATTGATCATTGTTTTCTTTCAGTTCTTTGTATTCAGAAAACCGCCGCCCAACCCCCAGAAAATGCTCACGGGGTTTATTTATGTACTGATCGGGCTTTCGCTGTTTCTGGTCGGACTGGAGAAGGCGTTGTTTCCCGTGGGGCGCTTAATGGCGGCTCAGCTGACCGATCTCGAGTTTATTCAGGGTTCCGCGATCGGAGGCGCCCCGGGTTGGCGGGATTACTACTGGGTCTACATTTTCGCGTTTGCGATCGGGGCCAGCACGACTATAGCGGAGCCGGCCTTGATGGCTGTCGCCATCAAGGCCAACGAGGTTTCTGCCGGTGCAATCGGCGTTTGGGGGTTGCGCATTGCCGTGGCGCTGGGTGTGGCGCTGGGCATCGCTTTGGGCACCTGGCGGATTGTGGTGGGGATTCCCGTGCAATATTTCATAATACCTGGTTATGTTCTGGTTGTTCTGCAAACCTGGGTTGCGCCAAAGATGATCGTACCGCTGGCTTACGACTCCGGCGGCGTTGCAACGTCGACGGTCACCGTGCCTCTGGTGGCCGCGCTGGGGTTGGGTCTCGCCGAAAACGTGCCGGGAAGAGACCCCTTGATAGACGGATTCGGCTTAATTGCGTTTGCCTGTTTGTTTCCCATAATGACGGTAATGGCCTATGCCCAGGCATCCACGTGGGTTAACCGGATTTCCCGGAGTAAACAGAAATGATTATTCAAAAGCGTTAAAGCAGGAGAAGCATTATGCGATTTAAACTCATTTTCGCCTTGACCGATGATGAGCATGCAGACGATGTTATGAAGGCGGCTCGCGAGGCCGGCGCTACCGGCTCTACTATCATTAAGAGTGCTCGCGGAGAAGGGTTGAAAAAATCGTCAACCTTTCTCGGGCTGTCACTAGAAACTCAGCGCGATGTCCTGTTGTTCCTGGTGGAAGAACACCTGAGCCGCAGCATACTCGAGCACATCGCTAAAGTCGGAGAAATGGACAATAAGCCGGGAACCGGTATCGCGATACAGATTGACGTTGAAGACGCTGTCGGTGTGGCGCATCAGGTTGAAGAACTTTCTAAAGTTGTGGAGCAGCAGTTATGAGTGAAAAGTCGATAATACGTGTTCGCGATGTGATGAGCGCCAACTACCGTGTCGTGGATGGTTTGATTACGGTGACGGAAGGGCTTCAAATCATGGAAAGCAGCGACGTGCGCGCCTTGGTTGTGGATAAACGCGACCCGGACGATGTGTTCGGTCTGGTTCTGATGTCCGATATTGCAAAGAACGTTCTGGCGGAAGACCGGTCGTGCGACCGCGTGAGTTTGTATGAAATCATGGCGAAACCCGTGGTTTGGGTCGAATCCGGGATGGATATACGCTACTGCGCACGGCTGTTTCATAATTTCGGTCTGGCCATAGCCCCTGTTCTGGAAAAGGGGGCGATCATCGGGGTGGTCAGTTACCATGAGATGGTGCTGAATGGTCTTGCGAAACTCAAGAAATAGTGCGTGCGAAACGGTATCGCGCCCACGTTTCCGTGGATTCAACGCGATCTGATTAAAGCAACGTCAGACGCTGTAGCTCAGGGAGTTTACCGTCCGCGGGACTTCAACCTGTAACAGTTGTTCTGGCCGGACGAGTATTAGGCGGCAGGTGTGATGGCTTACTATAGTTTCTCGTTCTCGTATTCATCCTTTGCAACGTCGAAGTATCGCTTTACACTGATATCCAGCCTGTCGAGTTCGTGTGCGCGCAAGGCGTTTACATCGCGCGTAACCCGATCTATCAACTGTGCTTCTTTGTTACGGTTAATGGATTTGAGTAGAGCTTGAGCCCAAATCGACAGTTCGCGGGATCGAATCGTGCGGTCGTAGGAGTTTTTCGCCCATTCGCCGGAGATGAGTTTCCCCAGGTGCGCCAATTTCGAACGAAGCGTGTTCTTTTTATCGGCATCGTCAACGTTGAGCAGGATGTCCCGGCTGGTTCTTTTCCACCCGTCCTGATACAAATTCCAACCTTCGTAGAAGCGAATCACCCATTTTAGATACTCCTCTTTGGTTTGCACTGCACGATTGTTTTCATCCTCTGCATAAACGCTCTCGTAGTAGCGCAATGACGGTAAGTATTTCGGCCATTCCGGTGATTTAAACGGTGCACTGATGCAGGACACGCACAGCATCGAAAAGATCAATATAGCCACGAAGAGTGGTTGCCGGGATGTCATGAGCGCGTGCCACGAAAGTGGGAAGCCGGGTTAGGATAGATGCCCGAACTTGGGGATGGTATATCCATGACAATTCCCATTGCGTATTAGTTCAAAAACCGGCGGCCGGACGCAATATTCTGTCGCGTACCAGTACCCATTCAAGACGATATTGACGGGTACAGCAAGGCGAGAAGCGACCAGTCGCTAGGTGCGCGTCCAGTAAGTTCTCAATAACCCCGTGCAAGAATGTGGGGGTAGGGTTGTCTTTCAGGGCTGTCGAAAGCACGGAGGCTTTCGCCAGAGCGTACAGGGAGGTATTGCATCCTTAGCTCCGTAAACGGCACTT
>JAANXG010000098.1 GCA_018263405.1 Gammaproteobacteria bacterium | reverse complement strand
TCGCAAAATCCTCATAGTAGCCCTGCTAGTACTGCGGTTTTGTTCCATCGGATCGTCCAAATCCAACCCAAATTCGGGCGCGAATTCTGTGAAGTTATTTTTGCGCAAGCCCTTAAGTAGTCTTGTTAAATCCTAAGGGAAATATAGATTATCTAAAACTTAAAACAAACNGGGCAGCGACGACCCTCACAAAAACACAAATTAACCCGGCAACGGCATACCGTAATATCGCACCAATCGCGCCACCGAGAGCTATCATCGTTAATTTTGTCACGCCTAAATTACCTTGCTTTCAGGTTAAACTTGAACGGATAGGATTTTAAAGAATAGGCCTGACGAAGGAAAGGTGCTTGCGGGCAGGGCGTTAACGGACAAACGGGGCCGCCTCACCCGCCACTCTGGGGGGGGCCCATTAGATGAAAACGGATTGGCGTTATATGCGTGAAAACTGACACTTTGCCGGCGTAGTTGATCGGGCAACTTCCGCCTCCACGTCCATCGATACCAGCGATCTTGCTGCACAGGCACGCGATTACACTGTTGTTGTCGAGTGCTGGAAGCAGGGGAGACCGACTCGAAGTGGAGAGAGCCCGACTATTCCAAGAGGCTATCGTCAACCGTCTGCACCTCATAGCGGTCGAATTTGTGCAACCAGCGTTCTAAATGTGGCAATCGTGTAGCGCGCGTTTCCAGCGTAGCGCAGGGCGATGTACATCTCGGTGACCGGTTTCAGCCGCCGCCCAAGCGCCGGGGCTTCTTGCTCCACGCGGGCTTGAAAATCCTGCGGCCCCTCGGCCGGCGATTTCGTTATCCCCGGCTTCGCGAGTTTGCGAAGCGCCCGCCGGTACAAGCGGACGACGGGGTCCTCGGGCGTTCGCTGCCAGGCGATTGCGATGCCCGCCGCCAGCAACAAAATCACCAACCCGCCTGCCAAGGATGCCACCATTTCGGCCCAGCTCGGCGTCTCAAAGCCAAGCCGGCGCAGGAGTTCCCGCTGCATCCGGGGCCCGTAGGCCATCACCCATTTATTCCACACATAATTGACGTTATCCCAGGCCCACTGCGTACGCAGCCACTGGTGCCGCAGCCAGGAACGGGCGAGGAGGCGCTTGACTTCAGCCTCGCTGAGTTGCCCGAATGGCACTCCTTGTTCGAGCAACCGGCGGATGGCCTCCGCGCCGAGTTCGATGCGTTCCGGCGCGATCGCCGCCGTGGGGTCGACCCGGGTCCAGCCCCGCTCCGGCAGCCACACTTCCGCCCACGCGTGCGCATCGGATTGGTAGACCGTCAAATAATCCCCGGCGGCGTTCCATTCACCCCCCTGGTAGCCGGCCAGCAGGCGGGCCGGCACCCCGGACCAGCGCATGAGGGCCACAAACGCGGCGGCATAATGTTCACAATAGCCTGCCCGGGTTTCAAACAGAAACCGATCGACCCGGTTTCCCGTAAGCGTGGGTGGCGCCAGTGTGTACCGGAACGGTTGCTCCCGGAAGTAAGCCAGCGCCGCGCCAACCTTCCCGCGGGGTGACTGTTTTTGCCACTGCCGCAGGAGTTTCGCCACCCGCGGTGTCGGATGCGAATCCATTCGCAGGTTGGCACGGGTTTCGAGGATATTGAGTGGTGCGGTGCGGGCGGCCCGTCGCGAGCTCAGCGAGTAGCGCTTAACCCGGTTGACCGGTTGCGGCGACTTCACCAGGAAGCCGTGCCGGCCTTCCCCGGTTTCGGGGACCGAAGCGGGCAGGTCGAGTGCGGGCAGCCACTGCTCGTTATGAGGCTCGAGGGTTACTGTGTAGGAAATCAACCGGCCGGCGCCTTCGAACCCACCGGGTCCCGGCCCATCGAAAACGCTCATTGTCCGCCGTCGCCAAGCCCCGCCGGAGTTCCGGCTGAGCACATAGACGCGCCAGTAACGGTCCCGCGGGGCCGGCGGCGCCCCCTCGAACTCCACCCGGAAGGCAGGGGTTGTATTGGTGCTCAATCGTGTGAAGCTCCCCGGGCGTACCTCGTCGGTCATCCCGATTTGGCCGCCGAAAGCGTCGTCCGGGAGCCCCCACAGGCTGCCCTGAATCCGTGGGAAGAATACGTACATTACCAGACAGATGGGCAATCCAAAGGCAACGATCCGGCCCAGTAATTTCCAAACCTGGCCGCCGGAAAAGCCTCGGGGGTTGTTAAGAAGCGCCAGGGAGGCCGTGGTCAATACGACCACGGCGATCCCATACACGGCGGTTGTCATCGACTGGGAGTACAAGAAGGCCCCCACCACCAGGAAATATGCCAGGAACAAAGTGATCAAGTAGTCCCGCAGGCTACGAATTTCCAGAACCTTCAGGCCCACCGCGGCGGTCATGAACGCCAAGCCCGGTTCTCGCCCCAGGAATGTCCCGAACGTTTTCAGGATGCCGATGACAACGGCGGCCATCAGCAGCCATCGCAGCCACCGCGGCGGCATGCGCCAGGCATGGTTGTCGATCGCGAATCGCCACGCCAGTCCGAGTGCCACCGTCAACGTCAGCCACAAAGGCAGGCGCGTAGCGTGCGGTACGATGGTGACGGCGACGGATAATAACAGCCAGTTGCTCGCGCCCCGCGATGGCAGTTCGTCCGGCGGTCGGTAGGAGGGAATGTTAAACCAGCGCCGCATCGCCGGTTCCCCAAAGCGCCAGTGCCTGCAGGCACGAGTGGCGGTGCAACGGGCCCGCGCCTAGGTCGATCCGTTTGCCGGGCAGCCGCAGACCGTATTGCAGTCCATCCTGCTCCGCCCGGCAGACCCAACGGGAGAGCTGGCTCAAGCGCGTCTCGGTATCGCCGCTCGTAAGCGCCCAGTCCAACCACAGCTGCTCGCTGTCGGTGCCGCCGAACTGTTTTGTGACCAGCGCCTGTCCCGCCGCGGCCGCTTTCCAGTGCACGTGCCGGGGCGAGTCGCCCGGCTGATAGTCGCGCAGACCCAAGAAATCATCGCCTTCCCGATGGTGAGATCCTTTTTCGAACCGGTACGAATGCGAGCGGGGTAGCGGGGCGGCGCCCGATGGCCGGGGATACACAAGCGCCTTGGCGCCTTCCGCCCCGATGGCTAGCGACCAGGTATATAACAACCCGAACGGGTAGGCGCTCGCCAGTCGGAACTTGGGCGCTTGTAGATAACCCCGGCTGTGTGTGCGCACGGGCAGGCTCAACCGGGTGGTCGTTTTCGACGCTACGCTCGCTTTGCCCCGGAACTCGCCGCAAATCAACCACAAGTTTTGGCGAACAAAAGGCTCCGGATTATGAACCCGTACGGGGAAGTGGACGTCATCGCCGACGAATGCCGGTTCGGCGTTCGACACCGCGACATCGAGGCCCGCCAGGTTGCGGTGGGTAAACAGCATGGACACCGCCGCCATCGCCGCCACCAGGAACACGACAGCGTAAGCCAGGCCGTTGTTGTAATTGACCGCAATCAGCAAATTCGCGAACAGCACGGCGGCGAACACCAACCCGTGCGGGGTCGGCAGCATATACAAGCTGCGCCGGGTCAGTTCCACTGGTCAGGGAATGGGAACGTTGCGCAAAAGGCGCTGGGCGAGTTCCTCGCCAGCGTCCGCGCCGGTGTGATCGTTGCATTGGAGTCGATGGCCGAGGACCGCCGGACCGATCGCCTGCACATCTTCAGGCAGCACCAGATCCCGTCCGGATAGAAAAGCCCAGGTGCGGGCGGCCCGGATCCACGCGATTCCGGCGCGCGGCGACAGTCCATACCGGAGCCAGTCCACGCTGCGGGTAGAGCTGACCAGCGCCTGAACGTAACCCACCAAGGCTTCCGAGACGTGGACGTGGCCGCAGGCGGCCTGAATCTGACGCAGGTGGGATGGGTCGACTACCGGCTTGGTTCCCTCCAACAAAACGCGGCGGTCTTCGCCCTTGAACAACAAACGTTCGTGTTCCGGATCCGGATACCCCATGCGAATCCGCATCAAGAAGCGATCCAACTGAGATTCGGGCAAGGGGAACGTTCCGATCTGTTCGTTGGGGTTCTGGGTAGCGATGACGTAGAACGGGTCCGGCAGACGAAGGGTCTCTCCCTCGGCGCTGACTTGGCGCTCTTCCATGGCTTCCAGCAACGCGCTCTGTGCCTTTGGTGTGGCGCGGTTAATTTCGTCGGCCAGAACGACGGAAGAGAACAAGGGCCCGGGATGAAACTCGAACTTCCGATCCCGATTATTGAAAATGGACACTCCGATCACGTCGGCCGGCAACATGTCGCTGGTGAACTGGACGCGGCTGAATGACAGCCCCAGGACTTTCGCCAGGACGTGAGCCAGCATGGTTTTCCCTACGCCCGGAACGTCCTCGATCAAAAGATGGCCGCGTGCGAGCAGGCAGGCCAGAGCCAACCGGACAGGCTGCTCCCGGCCCACGATTACCGTGTTGATAGTTTCGAGAATCGGGCGCGTGAATGAGCGGGCGGTCTCGACTTGTTTATGAATGCTTGCAGGTTGAGCCATGATTCGTTCGGGTTCGAAATTCTTGCTTCAATGTAAGTGTAGCCGGTTGTTGTATATCCTTCGCGACTTCCCCCTGCTCGGGCGCGCTTCAAGGCAGCGTCAGGATCGGTCGCCGCGATCCTCGGCCGACAACGCTTTGTAACACCCGTTTGGCGGAGTATTATTCCGCCGCCTCATACAGCCGGTAAAGGCGGCATGAACCAAACGGACCGATATGACGTGATCGTGGTTGGCGGCGGGCACGCCGGGACGGAAGCGGCGCTCGCCGGCGCCCGCGCGGGATGCCGCACCCTGTTGCTCACCCATAATATCGAAACCGTGGGCGAGATGTCCTGCAACCCGGCCATCGGCGGCATCGGCAAGGGACATATCGTCAAGGAAATTGACGCCCTGGGGGGGGTGATGGCGCGGGCGGCGGATCACGGTGGTATTCAGTTCCGGACACTGAATGCACGCAAAGGCGCGGCGGTGCGCGCGACCCGGGCGCAGGCGGACCGGGGCTTGTACAAACAGGCGATTCGAAGTGCCGTCGAAGCACAGGACAACCTGTTTGTGTTCCAGCAAAGCGTTGACGATCTGATCGTCGAGCAAGGCCGTGCGGCGGGGGTCGTCACCCGGATGGGGCTGCGTTGCCTCGCGTCCACGGTGGTGCTGGCCACGGGGACGTTTCTCGGCGGCAAAATCCATATCGGTTCGTCGAGTCACCAAGGCGGGCGGGCGGGCGATGCTCCGTCGATTGCCCTGGCGGCGCGTTTGCGGGAAATGCCGTTTCGGGCCGCTCGTCTGAAAACCGGGACCCCCCCTCGCATCGACGGCCGGAGTTTGAACTACGCAGCCATGGAAAAACAACCCGGGGACCGGCCGGTGCCGGTGTTCTCCTACCTGGGGTGCGTCGACGAACACCCCGAACAGGTGTCTTGTCACCTCGCTTACACCAACCCGCGCACCCACGACATTATCCGGGAGGGTCTGCACCGCTCGCCGATGTTCTCGGGCGAGATCGAGGGGGTGGGGCCGCGCTATTGTCCCTCGATCGAGGACAAGGTGGTGCGATTCGCCGACAAGACCGCGCACCAAATTTTTGTCGAACCCGAAGGCCTGAGTACGCCGGAAATCTACCCGAACGGTATATCAACCAGTCTCCCCTTTGATGTTCAGCAGGCGCTGGTACGCTCCATCGCCGGTTTCGAAAACGCCCAGATCACCCGACCCGGTTACGCCATTGAATACGATTATTTCGACCCCCGGGATCTCAAGCCGACCCTTGAAACTCAGTGTATCGAGGGGCTGTTTTTTGCCGGGCAGATCAACGGGACCACCGGCTACGAAGAGGCCGCGGGTCAAGGGCTCGTGGCCGGGATCAATGCCGCGCTGCGCGTCCGGGATCTCCCCCCCTGGTGGCCCCGCCGCGACCAGGCTTACATCGGCGTACTCATAGACGATCTGATTACACGCGGTACCAGGGAGCCGTACCGCATGTTCACCTCCCGGGCGGAATACCGGCTGACGCTGCGCGAGGACAACGCCGATCTCCGATTGACTGAAATCGGCAGGAGACTCGGCCTTGTGAACGACGAACGCTGGCGGAGCTTTTCCGTCAAGCGCGAGGCGTTCGAGCGGGAAAAAAGCCGCTTGTCTGCGACCTGGCTCCGGCCGGCCGACGTGCCCGCGGCGGAGCAGCAACGCGTGTTCGGCCAGGGCCTCTCCCGGGAAACGACTTTGATGGATCTACTCCGGCGCCCGGAGGTGCGCTACCGGGACCTGGTCAGCATTGAAGGGATGGGCCCGGGAGAGGCGGACGTGCGCGTCATCGAACAGCTAGAGATCGAAGCCCGCTACGCCGGTTATATCGAACGCCAGCGACAGGAGATCGAACGGCTGCGCCGCAATGAAGAAACGGCGCTGCCGGATGACCTTGAATATCGAAATGTGAGGGGATTGTCCGTGGAGATTCGGCAAAAGCTCAGCGAGCACAAACCCGCCACCATCGGACACGCCGCGCGCATCTCCGGCGTAACCCCGGCCGCGGTCTCGCTGCTGCTGGTTCACCTTAGGGCTCGCGCAAAAATAACTTCCCATTTTCACATCCCGTCTTCGGGCCACCTTTGAACGATCCTCCATCGCAAAATCCTCATAGTAGCCCTGCTAGGAGCCTGTCGGACTTAGGATGAATCTACTGCGGCGGCGGGAGATCGGCCCACTTTCCCGATTTATTTCGTTAAATAGCTGGCTATTCGCCTCAATAAATCGAAAAATTGGTCTCGATTTCCCACCTACCTCGCTACGA
>JAANXG010000097.1 GCA_018263405.1 Gammaproteobacteria bacterium | reverse complement strand
ATCGAGGAGTACCACCGCGTCCGGGAAAATGTGTCCTACACCGAGATCGTGCACCTGAGCGATGCGTTGGAACGGCTTCGCCTGGCCCCGCAGTACTCGGTGATGGTGCATACGGCCTGGGTGCAGCCGTTGCTGGGCAAAGACGAGGCGATCGACGTGCCCCTGGGTTATGCGGCCCGGTCAACTACTTCTTCTCTCCATTCCGGGTCCCCGGAGCCCGTCTCGCCGCGCATGTCAGGCTCGCTCCGCGTCTATGGAGATTATCTGTTGTTCGTCGACCTGGAACTCAAGGCCAGCCTGCCCCGCCGAGCGGGGGCGCAAAGCGATGAAGAGGCCCAGGCAACATCGTTTACATCGATCATCGGCGGTACCGGTGCCGCCGGGACCGAGGCGGCGGACGCATTCGAGGTTTTTCGAATATCCGAGAAACGGCGCATTAAACTGGAGGAATTCCATTATTTCGATCATCCGTACATCGGCGCCATCGTTTCGGTGACGCGCTACGAACAACCGGACGACAACGCCGCAATCCAATAGCTCCCAGCCGGTCACGGCGTAATCGGCGGCGGTACCGCGAATTCCTCATGGTGGATAGCCGGAATCACGCCGCCCAGCAGTTCCCCTACCCGAACCCGGCCGGATGACAAAGAGGCCTGCACCGCTCGCACGGAAATACCCCCGTCCACCTTTCCGGCCGCGGGATTGACCACCACGGCGATCGCGGCATAGGCGAGTCGCAATTCCCTGGCGAGGGCAGCTTCCGGCATCCCGGTCATGCCCACGACATCGGCGCCGTCCTGCTCCAGGCGCTTGATCTCCGCCGGCGTTTCAAACCGCGGCCCCTGGGTGGCCGCATAGGTGCCTTGTTCGATCACCGCAATATCCAGTTTTTGCGCCGTCTCGATCAATCGGCCGCGTAGCGCCTCGGTGTAAGGCTGCGACATATCCGCGTGGCCGACCGCGCCGTCTTCACCGTCGAAAAATGTGTGCGCTCGGCCGTAGGTGTAATCGAGGATCTGGTCCGGGATCATCAAGACACCCGGCGTGGCGCCGGGCGATATACCGCCAACCGTAGCGATGGCGAGCACCGCGTTGACCCCGAGCTCATGCAAAGCTCGTATGTTCGCCCGGTAATTAACCCGATGCGGCGGGAGCGTATGGTCCGGGCCGTGACGCGGGACGAACACGATTTCGTGACTGCCCAGTTTTCCCGCGAGCACCGGTACCGCGGCTGACGCATAAGGCGTCATCACGCCAAGGGTTTCCTCGTGGACGAATTGCTCCCAACGATGAAACCCGCTACCGCCGATGACCGCCACAGTCATAACTTGAACCTATCAACGACGGCCATAATCGTCCTTCAGCCTTTCAATATCCGACTCGTCCAGATAGTCCCCCGTCTGGACTTCCACGATTACCAAAGCCTCGTCGCTCCGGTTCGTCAATTTATGCACGGCTTCCCTGGGTATGTCGGTCGATTCGTTCTTCCTGAGCACAAATTCTTCATCGTCCCTTATAACCAGGGCCTCCCCCTGCACGACGACCCAGTGTTCCGAGCGATGGAAATGCCGTTGCAGGGATATGCCCGCACCAGGCTTGATGGTTAAACGCTTGACGTGAAATCCATCGCCTTTGTCGAGATCTTCATAAGAGCCCCACGGTCTGTACACGATAGTATGATAGTCCGCCTCCGGCGCACCGATGGACTGGAGCGATTCGACTACGTGCTTAACGTCCTGGTCTTCCCGTTGCATCGACACCAAAACGGCGTCCTTGGTCTCCACGATTACCGCGTTCCGCAGACCGACACCCGCGACAAGCCTGTCGGAAGCGAATATAAAGCTGTCATTCACGTTGTGTAACCGGACATCACCACTGACGGCGTTGCCGTCCCGATCCTTGGTCTTCGTCTCGGCCAAACCGGACCACGAGCCGATATCGCTCCAGTCACCCGCATACGGCACGACAATCGCCTTGTCTGTTTTCTCCATAATCGCATAGTCGACGGACAGCGACGGCGCTTCCCGATAAGCCTGCCCGACGGTTCTAAACCCGTGTGTAGTATTGGCTTGTGCCCACGCGTCCTCGCATACCTTGAAAATGCCCGGCCGATGCTTTTTGAGTTCGTCCAAATAAGTCTTGGCCGTGAACAGGAACATGCCGCTGTTCCAGAAATACGTACCGTCTTCAACAAAACCGGAAGCTGTTTCCAGATCCGGTTTCTCGACAAATCGTTCCACGCGGTAGCTCGCTTCGGGAAGTCTCTCGGCGACCGTTGATTCCCGCTTGATGTACCCGTATCCGGTAGCCGGATAGAGCGGCGCAATTCCCAAAGTCACGAGACTGCCGTCCCCGGCGGCTTCTTCAGCCACGCCAATCGCGTCCCGGAAGGCGGATTCGTCGTTGATGAGGTGGTCGGAAGGGACCACCAGCATCACCGCGTCGGGATCGGTATCGCAAACATGGAGTGCGGCCAAAGCCACGGCGGGCGCTGTGTTCAATGCCGCCGGCTCGAGAATAATCGCGCGCGTATCGACACCGATCGCATTCAGCTGTTCGGATACCAGAAACCGGTGATCATCGTTGGTCAGCACTACGACGCTCCGGGAATCGGAGACGCCGACGCACCTTTGGACGGTTTGTTGGAACAAGGACCGATCGCCGGTCAACGCATGAAACTGCTTGGGAAAATAGTGGCGCGAAACCGGCCACAGGCGTGTACCGCTCCCCCCGCACAGGATTACCGGAACCAGCATCGTATGGATATCAAACGCCGGTGCAAACACCGGCCGATTTCATGATCGAGACTCGGACAAGACCCAAGTCCCCGTTCGCGCCGCCACTACGATCTACCCACAAGTCTTCCCGGAATACTATGGGCGCTTCTAAAAATAGTAATTTTTTCGTGAGGGCAAGGAAGCAGCGCGCGCAGAACCGCAGTTTACATGGAGTCAATGAGGATTCGAGTACGGCGCCGGCGCCGCGATCACGGGAAAAGTGCATGGTTGGTTATGTCGGAATGGTCGGAATTACGATACCTGGATGGATTTGGGCGCATCCTTGAGCGGTACGTCATAAGCATACCCCGGAACCAAATGGCACACCAGGTTGCCGATTTCCACTATATTGTAGCGATCCACCGCGCCATCGATTCGATCGATAATGGGACTCACGACCTTCCAGTCGATTTCCGGACCCTCGGCAAGGTTGATTTTGTCGTGCGATGTCTTGCGCGAAATCTCGTCCGGATAAAACAATTCCTCGTGGAGCTTTTCGCCGGGGCGGAGTCCCGTAAATGTAATTCTTATACCGTCGCCCGGTACCATGCCGGAAAGCTTGATCATCTCCTCCGCCAGGAATGACACTTTGATGGGGTTTCCCATATCCAATATGAATATTTCCCCACCACCGCCAACGGCGCATGACTCCATGATCAACTGCGTAGCTTCGCTGATGGTCATGAAATATCGCGTCATGTCTTGATGGGTCACGGTTACCGGTCCGCCCCGTTTGATCTGCTCCTCGAACAAGGGTACGACGCTACCCGCGGAACCCAGTACGTTTCCGAACCGGACCGTTATAAACCTCGACCCGGACCGTTTATCGAGGGCCTGGCAGTAAATCTCCGCAACTCGTTTTGACGCGCCCATCAGGCTCGCCGGCTTGACGGCCTTATCCGTGGAAATCAATACGAAGGCTTCGCATGCATACTCGTGGGCGAGCCGGGCCACGTTAACCGTACCGAGGACGTTGTTTCTCACAACTTCCCGGGGCTGTCCTTCAAGCATCGGAACATGCTTATAAGCCGCGGCGTGGAATACGATGTCCGGGGAAAGACCCTCGAAGGCATTGGCGGCGGCCACGCGGTCGCAAACGTCTCCCAGCACGACATGTACCGGAATCGATCGAAATTGCTCCTTGAGCTCCCGCTTGATGGTATAGAGGTTGAATTCGTTGCGCTCGAAAAGGACCAGTGCGCCGGGTCGGATGCGAGCCAACTGGCGGCACAGTTCGCTGCCGATCGAACCGCCGGCCCCGGTCACCATGATGCGTTTTCCGGCAAGCTGGGCCTCGATTCTCCGCCAATCCAAATGAACGGGGTCGCGGCCGAGCAGATCGTCGATCCGTACCTGTCTGACATCCTGGACCCCGACGTGTCCGCTTACCACGTCACTCACGCTCGGCAGCGTGCGAAACGTCACGCCCGCCCCTTCGCATACCGACACGATCCGTTGCATCTGGCGGTCGGTCGCGCTGGGCACGGCAATCAGGATCAAATCTACGTTCCATCGCTCGCATAGGACCGGCAGTTCCTCGCAGCCGCCGGCGACGCGTATCCCCTGCACGTCCTTGCCGGTTTTAGATGGATCGTCGTCCACGAAAGCGATCGCTTCGTGGGTTCGGTCGGGGTTGCGATTCAGGTCGCGAACCACTTGTTCGCCGGCCACGCCCGCTCCCACGATAATGGCCTTGCCGGATACCCGGGGATGAAACTGGCGGTCTTTTATCAGCCTGTAGGCGATTCGAGAGCTGCACAGTATGGCAATGGTGATAAAGCCATAAAACGCAAATACCGACCTCGGCACGAGCTCCAGGCGGGTGTAGAGAAAAATGACCGCCGCTATCAGTAAGGTTCCCGCCAGAACGCCTCTCAATATCCGGGTCAGATCCGGCAGCGACGTGAACCGCCATACACCCCGGTGCGCGCCGCTGGCAACCAGGCTGATTCCTTGAATAACCAGAACAAACGGCAAAAGGTGCCGGGCCTGCTCCAGAAAAACGCCGGGAATTTCCCCCAGCATATTAAAGCGCAGCCAGTATGCCCCGATCCAGGCGGCGCCGATGACCAGAAGGTCGTGAAGCAGAACCCACCACCGATAGCGGACTGCCTTGAAGTGATGAACGATGTTGGTAAAAACGTTTTGTAGTTGACTCACGAGCGTTTTACTTCTCGTTTTTTAACTAAAGCCATCGCGTAATATAGAATCGACAAGGATAAAATCAGCCACAGTACCCGCGGCCCGGTACGGCCCATTTCCAGCGACGCCAGCACGCCTATTATCGCCGAGATCAATAATACCGTGCCGGTGACCGCCGAATGCGTCAGGCCACTTTGCACGGCCCTCTGGTAAAGGTGTCCCTTGTGAGCCTGCCAGATTTTCTCCCCCCGGAGGGTCCGGCGGACCAGGGTGTATACGGTGTCGCCGATGAATACGCCATAGAGCAGAACGAACGCGCTCAACGGTATATCATACTCGCGCTGCCCGACGATGCCCACTGCGGCCAATGTCCCGCCCAGCATCATGCTGCCCGTATCGCCCAAAAATATCCTGGCCGGCGCCCAGTTCCAAACCAGGAATCCCAAACACGCGGCCATCAGTCCGTACAAGTACAGGGACAAACCACCCCCACCCAAGATGACGAACCACACCCCAAGTATGCAGGCGCACAAGGCGCCATAACTCCCCGCCAGGCCGTCTATACCATCCATAAAATTGTAAATATTTACCAAGGCAACGATCCATAACACGGAAAACAAAAGATTCAATGTCTCGATTTCTATGACCATGCCGAACAATTCCAGGCGCGAAAACGCCCCGAACGCGGCAATAAAAAAAATTGCCACAAGGACTTGCAGCGAAAGCTTTTGAAGCCACCCCAGATGGTAGACATCATCCATCAGACCTACCAGGCTCAATGCCGCCACCGGAATCAATAAAGCGGGCGTGGGGTGGACTCCTACAGCCATGAGGCACAGCCATATTACGATCAACACGCTGGACACAGCGATCCCACCGCCGGTGACGGTGGATTTATGGTGCAGGCTTCTATCGTTCGGCGAATCCACGATCCGCCGGCTTGCAAACCAGCCTCGAACCAGCCAGGTGGCCGCTGCCGAGGCAAGAAACGAGCCCGCAATCGTCACCGCGGTGGCCACTCCAGGATTCACGTCGCCGGCAGATCCCGCTCCGGATGCTCCAGGAACCCTTCGGGCGCGAACGCGAAATCCTCCCGCGCCTTGCCGGTATCGAATACCATATCCCGGTTCATGCGCTCGATCATCGAACCCGTGACCCGCGAGCTAAACAGCGAGATCGAATCAAGCGCGCCTTTGTATAAGCCGGCCGGTATCCCGATAATTCTCTCGGGCCGGCGCAGTAGCTTGAAAATTCTTTCTACCATCTCCCGGTAAGTCAGCGTCTCTCCGCCTGCCAAATTGTATGTTTTTCCGTAAGTGCGTTCGTTGCTCAATATAGAAACAGTAGCTTCGACCAGGTCATCCGCATGGATGGGCTGCCGTTTGCCCGACGCATTGCCTGCGACGGGGAAAAAGCCGTATTTACGAATGAATCCGGCGATGGTAGTAATATTTTTGTCCCGGCCGTAGCCATAGATCATGGTGGGCCGAAATACCGTCGTGGCAATCCGGTGGTCGATCGACTCCTGAAATATTCTCCCCTCGGCGTCGTTCAGGGCCTTCGCCATATTCCGTTCGGTTCGGTTCGTGCTCGTGCGTTTGGTTAATGCGCTGGTGGAACTGTAACAGACGATTCGCTTTATACCGAGCCCCGCCAATGCCCCGAGGTGGCCGGGCAGCAACCAAAGCGGCGCCGTATGCAACAAACACTCGAAATGCCGATCGAACCGCGGCGGCGTGTCCGCCATATCCCAAGCGATCCAATTCCCTGTACGACAGGATCGGCCGGCCCGTCCCACATCCAGACCCAATGCCTCGCAACGGCCGCACAACGGATCGCCAACGACGCCGCTCGCCCCTGTCACCAGTACTTTCATGGGCGCCGCTTGTTCAGCAGACTCAGCGCCATCAACACGGCACAGCGTACATAAACGGCGGCGTATACCAGACCGGTAAAAGGCAGCGAATAGCGCCGCCGATAATGCTTGCGGTAAAACCTGATCATCCCTCTATGCAAGTGCCACACCACTTTGGGTCCGCGTCCACTGCCGCCCTTTAAGTGGACTGCCGTCGCGCCGGGAATATACGCCACCTTGTATCCCGCATTCCAAAACCGTTTGCACCAATCCAGATCTTCGCAGTGCATGAAATACTCTTCGTCCAGCAGGCCGACGCGCGCCAATGCCGAACCCCTGACAAACATCATTGCGCCCGATACGGCCTCCAAGACTTCGACATCTCCGGAACTTCCGGCCTCGTTAGCCAGATCGAAATCCGACAACATCCCACTGCCAAGGTTGAGACGGTGTAGTCCGAACGTCCGGGCCAGTCCGCTCCAGGGCGTTGGAAATCGTCGCTTGCTCGTTTTCTGAACGCTGCCGTCCGGATTTTTGAGCAAACCGCCTGCCAGTCCGATATCCGGATCGTTATCCAAGTGCAAAACGAATTCACCGATTGCGTTCTTATCCAGAACGCAGTCTGGATTCATCAAAAGATAGTATTGCGCATTCCGGCTTTTTAATATTTGATTGTTCGCCCCTGCAAATCCCATGTTTTGCTCGTTGCGCGTAATGTTTACCTTTTCCCGATACTTTTTGCCGCATCGAATCGTCTCAATGCTACGATCCGCCGACGCATTGTCTACTACTTCTATAGCCGGTTGTGCTTCGCTGTCGAGCAGCGAGTCAACGGCGTTTTTGAGCAATTCTCCACTGTTGTGATTCACGACAATGGCGACGACGTCGTAGTTCACGATTTAGCCATCCGATCGACACCGGAAACAGCACCGCCACCATCCCCGGGTCATCACGGCCAGCAACTCGTTGTTGGTACACGAGCGCATGGATTGAATTTTCCTGCGCTGTCGCATCACCCGAGCGAATCCTTTCACGGCGGATCCCTTGGCGCGTATCAAAGCCCGGGAGCGATATCGAACGCTCAGTATAACCACCGTTATAATATTGAGCAGAAGGTGCTGCCATAGAAAACGCCACAACAACGGCGTAGGCATGTTTTTGAAAAAAGTCCACACGAGATTGCGGTGTCCGTAAAACAGCGAAAAGTCACTGTGCGCTCCGGCCACCGCCGATCCCACGTGCCGCACTACGGCATTTGGTACGTACCAGCATGATCGGCCCCGCAACCGCAGCCGGAAACCGAGATCCACGTCTTCGTTGTAGCAAAAGTAATTTTCGTCGAATCCACCGGCCGCGTATACGGATTCATATCGGTACAGGGCCGCGGCGGCGCACGCCGCAAACACTTCCCGCCTTGTCCGGTCATTCGTTCCGGCCTCGCCGTGCCCGACCCGCCACACAAGGCCCGACACGTGGTACGCATCCCCTATGCCATCCAATATTGTGGGATCGTCCGCCTTTACCAGGCAACTCGCAAAACTACCCGCGCCCGGCAGCTCGACAGCCGCTTCCAGCAACGCCGCCAGCCAGCCCGGCTCCGGGAAGGCATCCGGGTTAAGCAATGCCACCCAGTCATACCCTTGACAACGCTCCAGCGCCCGGTTGTTCGCCGCCGCGAAACCAATGTTTTGGGTCATCCGTAAAACTTTGACTTGCTCCCACCGCGCGTGCGCCCGCGACAGGGAATCGTCGGTGCTGGCGTTGTCCACGACAATGACACGATCCGGGAGCCGGGTTTGCCGGTATACCGCCGACAGACATTGTTCGAGCAACTCCCCGCTGTTGTAGTTGACAATAACCAGTGCGACTTTCATCCAAACAGTAACCCTCAATAACCCCGTGCAAGAATGTGGGGCTCAATTTATAATTTATGCCAGCCGGCTTTCCAGACTGCTCATGATCCCGTCGTGGAACGTGTCATTCCAGTTATCGGCCCAGTTCACCCGCGAGCCTGCGCGGCGGTGTGGCAGATCGTCCGCGAGCTCGCGAGCCTTGCACAAACCCTCGTGCACTCCGTCTATACAAGGATCGGCACCGATCAAATTGCCGGACAATTCCTGCAAACGCTCCGTTGTCTTATTGAGGCAGGTATTTGTGACTACAACCATCCCCGCCGCTGCCATATCGAGCGGCAGGAGACTGGGGTGCGGCGTGTACATCAGGCTCAATCCCAGATCGTATTGCAAAAGCGCCCGTCGATAATCGCTCAGGCTCAACTTCCCCAGCATTGTCAATGTGTTGCCCTTGGGTAAGTCGATGTCGCCGTGCCGGCTGCCGATTCCATGAAATTCCCAATGATCTTCGAATACGCCATTTTTGATGGCTCTCGACAAGCCCAGAAACGCAACCTCGAACATATTGCGCGTCGCGTGCGCCTCCGGTCTGGCATAAAACAACAGTCTCTTTTCACCACCGCCCCTTGCGTGTAATGTCCCGTCCAGCTCATCCGGCCCAAAGCTGACAATCGCATTCTCGAAATAATCCGCGTGCTCATCACCCCGCCCTTCGTCATAGACCCCGATACCTTTACGGCGGAAAAACTCTTGAAGCAATGCACTGGAAAACAGTGCGTGGTGAGGAAACGAATACGACTGCTCCGCCATCGCATAATACGAACCCATGGGAAACGTGAAAGGTTCGTATTCTTGGATTAAATAAACGAAAGGCGGACCCTTAACCAGATCGGTAGCATTGTGCGCCAGATAGGCGGTCCACCACGTCGTGGCGATAAACCGATCAGACGGGCTCACTTCCAGCGTCTGTTGTCTGTCCCCCTGATAGGCCACTTCCACTCTATCGAAAATAGACTCCAGCCCGGGATAATAGCGCACCGCACCGCGCCACTTCTTCGGGGTATGGGCGCAAGGATCTACCACCACCAGCCGGACCCGATAACCTACCTCGACCAGCTTCCTCGCCAAATGGAGCTTGGCCATATATCCGCCATAGAAGCTGTCAAAGTTGATCTCCGGAAGAAGCAGGTTAATACGTTGTGGAGAACCATTATCGAGGCGAATATTGAGCGGCTCGATCTTGCTTTCGATCCGATACAGCACTTCGGCGTTGTAATACACCTCTCTGAGCTTCTTTCCCACGTACTCCTTAAGAGGCAGTGTCGTCCGGGAACGCACGGATCTTCTGATCAGCTTGTCAATCAGCTGCATGGACTCTTACTTTGCGGCGCTGTTCCACCAGCCGCGCGAAACTTCCCATTGCCAACCGCAGCTCGGCGTCGTCCGTCGTCTTGCCCCGGGTTACAACCTTTCCGTGCAGCCACAGCAGCTTCGCCACCGACGACACACCGCCGTTAAACAAATCCAATTGGCGCGCCGCGCGCCGTGTCAGTCGGCAGCGTGCCTGTAGCGTGTTTCCCACCAGTCGCAGCCGCCGGCATTCGCCGCGATAAATAGCGAGCGCCGATACATACTTCCGCCGCAGCGTCGGCCGCGCTTCGCTCGGCCGGCACATCCGGGAGCAAAAACGGATAAGACTCGCCAATCTCTGGAGCAAGCTGAAGCGCACGAAATCGCAATGGCCGATGACGCTGCCGCCGTATTGGTAATAGTCATACAACGGCGCATCGACATACCCGATCTTTCCGGTGCTCAATGCCACGCACGCCAGCCAGTGATCATGAAATGCATCGCCCACACGAGGTGGAAACGGTAATGCAAGATCCAACAAGTCCCGTCTGAACAAGCTTGCCGCTCCCGTCACGGTATTGGCGACAAGCAGCGCTTCCAGGTCGCGGTATTCGTTCTTGCGATTGATCCAATAGCTGGGCGCCAGCTCGTTGCCGTCAGCGTCGACCACCCGCATATCGCTGTATACCAGAGTCGCGCCCGTTTCTCTCAGACGCCGCACTAGGCGCGACAGTTTTGTCGGATACCAAACGTCGTCCTGATCCGATAATGCAACATACTCCACCGCCGCCGGCACTCGTTTCAGACTTTGCTCGAAGTTGTGATAGAAGCCCAAATTTTGGCCATTTCGTGTAAACCTGAAACGTTCGTCGCCGGCGCAGTGCCGGCGCATTTTTTCCCAAGCATCCGATGGCGTGCCGTCATCGTTGACGATGCAGATCCAGTTGTCGTACGTCTGGGCGCGGATCGAGTCGACTTGCCGCTGAAAGGCGTGCAGTTGCGGGTGATAGGTAGCCATGCAAATCGCGATCAACCCTTTCCGGGGCAATTCACCGGGGACGCTCACGGGCTGCCAACGAACCTTCCGACACCGTGTCTCACCAAGGGAAAAGGGAATCTCCTGACCGGATCCCAGACGCACCAACACTTGTAATCGGCAACTGCGGCCGATCCGGTCGCGGGGCAACAGGACCGCCTGCCAGAAGCTGACGCCCCCCGGGATCGGGGAGAGCTCGGCCGCTTCCCGCCGGCCGTCCAGGCTCACGTGTATGGTATCGATGCGTTCGGCCGGCGCGAGACAGTCGCCGCTGACAACGACGAACTGCCCCCGCCCGGTTTCGACACTCGAGGGCAGCGGCGAGTGCAAACATACCGAGGGGGGCCCCGCGCCGGCACCGTCCCCGCCAGACCGGCCGTAACTGCCTTCGCGCCTCAACACTCCGCCGAAACGCGCAGCGAAAAATCCTGACGGGTGTGGGACAGATTCGGGTTATAAAACGGATCCCCATTTTCCATGATCCATCCATGCCTCTCCGTGAAGCGTTTGCGCTCGCCGGCGAAACGCTCCTCCTTGTCCGGCGTATCTTCGTAACCGCGGCTGGCGGATTCGATATGATAGGCTTGCGCATAAGGCGTGAATACGTTCCACAAACCGCTTTCCCGCAATCGGAGACAGAAATCCACATCGTTACAGGCAACGGGAAACTGCGTTTCATCGAATCCACCGACGCGCCTGTACAGATCCAGTTTCACCATCATAAAGGCGCCGGTCACCGCCGATACATTCTGCACGACCTGAAGGCGGTTGAAATAACCCTGGTGCCGGCCTGGAAAGCCCTTGTGCGAATGACCGGCGTATCCCCCAATGCCGACTACCACGCCGGCATGCTGCACCCGGTCATCCGGATAATACAGTTTCCCGCCCACCGCTCCGACGTCCGCTCTTTGGGAATGCTCCAGAAGGGCCTCGATCCAGTCCGGTGAACTGATCCGGATATCGTTGTTGAGCAACACCAGATGCCGGCCCGAGCACAACCGCGCACCGTAGTTGACAAGGGCCGAGAAACTAAATGGGATATTGTGCTCCGCGAACGTTACGCGGTCATCCATCCCCGATAGATCGTCCATGGCTTCGAAGACGGCAGGATCGGTGCTGTTGTTGCTGATCCCAACAATCTCGAAATTATCATAAGTCGATTTCTCGACGATATCGCCGACTATACAGTGCAATAGTTCCGGTTTGTCCTTGAATGGAATCAAAATACTGACCAGCGGCCTCCCCTTGATCCGGTATTTGGTGCGATAGAAATAAGGCACGTTAGCGTGCGTTATTTCGACCTCCTCGCCGCCGCGTCCGGCCATTGCCTCCTTGATTGCCAGCCTGCCTCTTTCCATGGCCTGCGGCTTGCTCGCCGCGACCCGGGAAGTCGAGGTTTCGCTCATGCGCCAATGGTAGAGTACCTTCGGAATATGGCGAATCGTACCGGCTAGTTCGGTAGCGCGCAGCACGAAATCATAATCCTGCGCCCCGTCAAACCCGCTGCGCAATCCCCCTATTCGCTCCACAAGGTCGCGCCGGGCCACAACCAGATGGGTAATGTAGTTATGCGAAAGTAATAAGTCGGGGGAAAAATCGGGTTTGAAATGCGGTTTAACGCGGTTGCCTTTCTCATCCAGGCAATCTTCATCCGTGTAAATGAAATCCGCATCGGAGTCATTGATGATGGAAACCGCTTCGACCAGGGCATCTGGCGCGAGCTCATCGTCGTGGTCCATGAATGCGATGTACTCCCCCGAAGACATGGCGATCGCAGCGTTAGTCGCCGCCGCGATATCGCCGTGCCGCCTCAATGTTTGGGTTTTAACCCGCGGGTGGTCGATGCTTTGAATCTCCTCAACCGTTTCCGGACTGTCGGATGCATCATCGACCAGGCACAACTCCCAGCATTCATAGATTTGTCGAGATACCGATTCCACGGCCGACTTCAATGCCTGCGGGGCCGCGTTATAAACCGGCATGACAATGCTTATGAGCGGCGTCCCGGCTAAGCCACACATTCGCTCGCGCAGTTGCCTCCGTTTCTCGCCGGTTAATGCATGTGCCGCCAAGTAACTTTGGTACTGCAGCGCCCGGCAATCCATTTCCGGACCGGCTGGAGATACGCCGACGCCGGGCCGACCCCTCAGCCGGAATGTGTTCAGAAAGCGCCGCGGATCCAGTTTCTTCAGGCGAATCGCCGTTCGCCAAACCCGGGATTGCTTCATGGCCGAGACCTCTCTCCGCACGGCTTCGAGATTCTCGATATTACGATGCAGCTCAACACCCAGCGAATCCCGTATTTCCTGCAACTGGCGCACCAACAGATTATTCCGCCTTCTCAGGCGCTTCAGCTGCTTTTCCGCTTCCGGTTTTCCGGTTTCCATCACCGACTCCTTTAGTTTGTCTCTTGCCATATTGCCGGAAATTGCCTGGTTCTCCACCCGCACGGTTTCATTGCCGCGCCGGCCGGTGAAGATTAGGGCTCGCTGTGACGAGACCAGCGCCATAACATCGATTGTCAATCGATGCCGTACTTGTCCTTGATAAAATAAATCGGCTTGTCGAGGCTTTCGTAATACGTCCTCGTCTGCAGTTCCCCCAGCAATCCGAACACAACGAACTGTACGCCGATCAGAATCAGCAATACAGCCAACAAGAGGATCGGCCGGTCGCCCAAAGGGATCCCCATAAACACTCTTTGTATTGTCAAATACACGGCGAGCGCCCCTCCCAGGAGACCGGATATCAGCCCTGGAATGCCAAAGAACTGGATAGGGCGGCCCGAATAGCTAAGGAGGAACTTCACGGTAACCAGATCGAGCAGGACGCGAAACGCCCTGGAAATTCCGTACTTGGATTGACCGGCAACCCTCGGCCGGTGATTCACTTTCACCTCCGCGATTCTGACGCCCATCCAGCTGGCAATCGCCGGGATAAACCTGTGCAGTTCGCCGTAGAGGGTTATGTTTTTTACGACTTCCCTTTTTATCGCCTTTAGTGTGCACCCGTAGTCGTTCAATTTGACATCAGTCGCCCAGGAAATGAGCTTATTCGCCAGTACCGACGGCAGGCGCCTCGACAGCCACTTGTCCTGCCTGTCATATCGCCAACCGCTGACGAGATCGTACCCTTCTTCAATCTTACCCAATAAAATCGGTATATCCGCCGGATCGTTTTGAAGGTCCGCATCCATGGTCACGACTATCTCCCCTTGCGCACAATCGAAGCCTGCCGACAGAGCCGCCGTCTGACCAAAATTCTTCCTAAAGGAAATGATCTTTACACGGTCGTCCGATTCGCGCAGTGCGAGCAATTTTTGAAGGCCTTTATCCCGGCTCCCGTCATCGACAAAAACGATTTCATACTCGTAACCGGGATCTGAAAGCGTCTGCGTAATTTCGCTATACAGTCTTTCTATGTTCTCCGCTTCGTCGAATACCGGAATAACAATGCTGAGTTTCTCATTCACTTCCTGAAATCTCTCCGCGTTCTGTTACCAATTCCTGTCTCGTCCGAACAAGGTGATTGAGAACTTACCAATACCGGCGAGGAGCCGCAAACCTTAAGTAGCCAGACGAAAGTCGTCCCGGCCTTGATCGAAATTGGGATTATAATACGGATCTCCTCTTCTGATTGCCTCGCCGTGACGGGCAAGCAGGTTATCTTGTTCCCGGCTGAATCGTTTCTTCTTCTCCGGTGTTTCTTCGTAGCCGCGGGACGCCGATTCACGATGGTACGCTTCGACATAGGGCGTAAAGACATTCAAATACCCGGCCTCCCTGCCTCGTAGACAGAAATCCACATCGTTGTAGGCTATCGAAAATTCCTCTTCGTCAAAGCCACCGAGGTCCCTGTACTTGCTCCTTTCGACCATCATTAATGCGCCCGTGACGGCGCTGACATTCTGGACTATGCCGAGACGGTTAAAGTAGCCCGGCGCGTCGGCTCTAAAATTCTTGTGCAAGTGCCCTGCGTAGCCGCCCAGGCCTATGGCAATTCCGGCATGCTGAACGGTGTTATTAGGGAAATATAATTTTCCGCCCACAGCAGCCACCTCTTCCCGCTGCGAGTGCTCCAGGAATGCCTCGATCCAGTCCGGAGTGACGATTTCGATATCATTGTTCAATAAAACGATGTGTTCACCGTTGCATTCGGCAACCCCGTAATTGATCAGCTTCGAAAAGTTGAATCCGCCGTTCATTTCCCGAAACCTTATCCTGTTATCCATGCGTTCGAGTCGGTTCATCTCCTTATTGGTATAGGAACTATAGGAATCATTGGAAATTCCTATAATTTCAAAGGATTCGTAGGTCGTCTTTTCCAGAACCGAGTGCATACAATTCTTTAACAGGCCGGACTTATCCCTAAACGGAACAACAATACTGACCAATGGTTTGTTTCCAACGTCCCGTTTCACCCTGAAAAAATGCGGCATCCCGGCGTCTTCCACGGTGGCGTTGATTCCCCGCCTTTCCGTGGCTGCCCGCAAGGCTTTCCGCGCGCTCTCGTGGCTACCGGTCTTAATGACGGGATTCAGGCTCGTGGAGCTTTCCGTCATTCGCCAATGATACAATGGTTTCGCAACGTGGACGATATTGCTTGCCTGTTCCACGGCCCTCAGCACCAGATCGTAATCCTGTGCACCGTCGTATTCACTTCGCGGGCCTCCGACTTTATCGAACAATTCTCGTTTCATCACCAGCAAATGCGTAATGTAATTATGCGACAGCAGCAAATCCGGATTGTAATCGGGTTTGAAATGCGGATGATCCAAATGGCCGTCCGTTTTGATAAAGTCCTCGTCGGTATAAATGCAATCAGCCTGCTTGTTTATTATTGCCGATGCGATTTCGGACAGGGCATTCTCGGCGAGCTCATCGTCGTTATCCATGAACGCCAAGTACCCGCCTTTCGACAGTTCCACCGCGGAATTGGTCGCGCCCGATATATTCCGGTTGACTTTCGAGTATTTTATCTTTATGCGTTTATCCTTCATTTTGGCGAGCGCGCCAAGCGTGTCCCGATTGCTTGACGCGTCGTCCGTGATACACAGCTCCCAATTTTTGTAGGTTTGTTTTTTCAGTGACTCAACGGCTTTCCGCAAAGCGTCGCTGCTCACATTGTAAACCGGCATGATGACGCTAATAAGCGGACCTTTAGTCACAACGGGCAAAACCTGTTCCAAGTACTTGCTTCTCCAGATTTCATAGTGCGTTGGAGGGCCGGTTGTCTCCGTTCTTTTTCCCAATGCTATTAACACACGGGTTTCAACCTTGTCGTACAGTCTTATAAAAGTACGCCGGAATCCCAATGTACGTATTGAAGAGCGCCAATAGGCGACTCTCCCCCATGCTTCGTCAATCGTGTGGCGAGTTGTCCTGTAGCGCGTAATCGCGTCCCAGAATCGCGAGGCTTTGATCGTCGCCAGCTCTTCCTTAATTCGTTCGTGCGAGTCATGCAAGTCCTCTCTATCCCGCAAACTGTCCTCAAATCGCTCCTGCGCCTGCAGATATCGATCCTTGGCCAGCAAATATTCCCTCGAGTGCGGGATTCTCAGGTCACAAACGAACTCGAGGTATTCCCAACCGGAGAGCTTGGCTCCGGGTATGAAATCAAATTCAAACCAGGGATCATCCTTCGTAATCATGAATATGGATCCCAAACCGGACTGTCCGTATTGAATTCCGTACATCCGAGTGTATCGCACGATCTCTTCTTCTCCCTCAAGACGCCATAATGTGGTTTTGGCCTGAGTGCTCGGATCGATGCTGCGTACTTCCATGCGGTAAAACCGCATAAAACCCACTCCGTCGGGGCGTATTTCTTCGCAGGGATTGAAGCGCAATTGATCGGCGCCACCCGCCGCCGGGGGCAGCTTTACATTGATAGTCTGCATTTCATCAACAACGTCCATGTAAACGGCACGAAACCGGGTCTCCGTGTAGGCTTCCCCGCTTTGTCTCCAATACAACCGGCCTTTGACCGGCTCAACGAGCTTTTCTTCCTCGCATAGAGGCTTATGCAGAGCCTTTTGTGTCAGATTCTCTCTCTCACCCACTGCCGTGTGAGTTTGAAACTTCTCTTCCAGGTTTATGTATTCATCGATCCGGTTTGGCAGATCCATTCCGACACAATCGGCAACATGGCTGATAAATTCGCGCACCGTATCCAAGTTGTGGGTCCGTGCATAACGACGCACCGCACCTTCCGACTTGACAACCAGTATCAAAAGCGCCCTGAATAACAAAAACCCGATGGAGATACCTTCCTTTAACTCCCACTCCTCATCGAAAGCATGAAACTCGCCCGCTTCATCCACCACGATGTTGGATGGGATGAGATCTATACTAAGGCCTTCTCTATCTCTTAGGAACTCCAGATATCCCTCAACCAGCGCCAAAAATCTCCTGCTTTCCGGCTCGATCTCCAACGCCCTCGCCCATGAGACGGACAACAGGGTGCCCCGGTAATAGGGCTCATCGACAAGCCGCTGACTGATTGCTTGGTCATCGGGCCTGCCCTCCACCACTCTGCGTCGCTCGACGATTTCTTTCCCTTCCTGCTTGGCGGCGATCACGCAGTATTCGGGGCGGCGGCTGAAATTCGGTAAATGCACGAAATCGATTCGATGTTTCCGATCGACGCGTTCCTCGCCAAACGTCAGAAGGAACAAAAACGAGTTGGCGTAGGCATCCATCGTATCCGCAGCGGCGGCGCTTTGCCAAAACATCGATTCGCTTATTCCGGGCCGGAATACTTGTATGTAATCCCGCGAGTTGACGCCCTCCAGATTGCAGAACGCATGGGGATTGTTCCGAGCAAAGTGCTGCGATATCAGCACCGTGGGTAGTTTGTAATCCGGGAAGGGCAAATACACCATCTTGTCCGTGATCCCTGACGCCGACAAGGTCCCATTCCACTCCGGCAAGGTATAGGTATTGATGTCCTTCTCGCCAAAATAGTTGTTTATTCCCATAAAGCGCTTGGCATAATGATCTTCATGCGCCCCCAGCACGTATTTCATACCGGCTCGATTTTCAGTGCCAATCATCATGAGACCCGTGGGCTTGAGCGCGCTTTTCAACCGCGCCAACAACTCGACCACGGGTTCACTGGCGGCCGATTCGCTTTTTAAGAACCTGGGCGCATATTCGGCTGCCCCGATTAAACAAATGAGATCATAGTGGTCTTCGGGAAGCTCCATGCTGCCAATATCACCGGAATACACCGTGACGCTATCGAGGTCTCTGCAGCGCAGAGCGGCGAGCTCCGAGTGCCGGGGGTTGCGCTCCACCGCATCCACCGATAAGCCCTGCTCCCCCAGATAACGAGTCACCGCCCCGCCCCCACACCCGACTTCCAGGACGCGGTCGAACCCGGACAGATCGAATCCGCGGAGCAGGTTTGCCCGCTTCGCACTGAGATGAACCTCGGTCGCCGAATCCTGGATGTGAGAGCCAAGCTCCAAAGAGTAACTGGACAAGTCCGACGCATTTTCCAGAACCGTTTTCAGATACGCTTCCACACCCTGGCTATCGCCACGATCCAATCCGGAGGATCCGTGATGCATATAAACGTATCCCTGCAGTTCGAACTCGTTTTTTTCGATCAGCACCGCGCCCCGGCCGGTTTTCCCTTCGTATTTACCGAAAAAGGTAAAGCCGCGTAACCAAACGCGGTCGCATCGTCCTCGATGTGCAGTCGAAACAAGTCGTACCTCCGGTCAAGAATAATATCTTCCGACCCCTTTTCGACCGACACTACCCCGATGGAAAAGAAATATTCACCGGAAATAAGCTGCAAACCAACGCCAAATTCAACACGAATCACCTCGCCGGCTTCCGCGATCCCGGCCTGAAATCCGATTTTCATTGAATTGGAACCAAATACGGTGATGCCGTCTACGGTCTTGATTGTCAGGCCATAGACTAAATTTTGCTGTGCTCCGGGAAAATATACAGATGCGGCGATGGTAACGTCCGAACCGGCCTTGCAGATCGCGCCGATTTCCCCGCGCTCTTTGTTGAGCACCGTATAATCTATTATCCGTCCTTCTCCGTTTCCCCATCTGTATTCGGTAGCGTTGTACGATGCCCTATAGGGACAGCCATCCACACGGGAGTCTGTATTTAACTCCTTGGAAACTACGAATTTTTCTTTCGCCCTGGCCGCTTCCTTGGACGTTTTATAACGCCCATTAAATAGACTTTCCAGATAATTGTTGACCACGGTCTTGGGTTTCCCAATCTCCTTGACACCGCCCTTCTCCAAAAAGACCGCTCGATCGCAGTGCGCGACGATGGCATCGGTAGCATGAGTGACGAACAATATGGTCACATTGTTATATTTCAGCTCGTCCAGCTTCCTAAAGCACTTTCTTTGGAAGCCCGCATCCCCGACGGCGAGCGCTTCGTCAATAATCAGGATATCCGGCTGCATATTAATCACGACGGAAAACGCCAGACGCACATACATTCCACTCGAGTATGTTTTGACCGGCTTATAAATAAAAT
>JAANXG010000096.1 GCA_018263405.1 Gammaproteobacteria bacterium | reverse complement strand
AGCCCCTCGCCGGCGTTACGCTCGCTTGAATTGACCGGGCCAGTCCTGCGCTCGCGTGCCTTGGCGATCGGCTTTTCCGATCCCGCTGAACGTGTGTGTATTTATGCCCAAGGGTACTTAGGGCTCGCGCAAAAACAACTTCCCATTTTCACATCCCGTCTTCGGGCCATCTTTGAACGATCCTCCATCGCAAAATCCTCATAGTAGCCCTGCTAGTACTGCGGTTTTGTTCCATCGGATCGTCCAAATCTAACCCAAATTCGGGCGCGAATTCTGTGAAGTTATTTTTGCGCGAACCCTTAGCGATCGCTGTTATTATCGATGCGGCGGTTCAGTTTCAGTCTACCGTTTTGCGTGGGCTCGGTGATTGCGTAGAGTATATGCCCGCGTTCCCTTTCGCTACGTTTGTCTTACCATGAGCCAGTTTCTCGGCCAATCCGAATTCAGTCACGACCAGCCTCTGCGTGCCGGTGTGCTGATCACGAATCTCGGCACACCGGATGCCCCGGCGCGCAAGGATCTACGCCGCTATCTCAAGGAGTTTTTGTCCGACCCGCGCGTGGTGGAGTTCCCGCGCCCCTTGTGGTGGTTGATTTTGAACTTTGTAATTCTGAATCTTCGCCCGGCGCGCAGCGCCAAAGCGTATCGCAAGATCTGGACGCCACAAGGATCGCCGCTGTTGGTCCACAGCCGCGGGCTGATCGAGTCGGTCATCGAGAAAGTCGGCGAGCGTTTTCCACGGCAACCCCTGGTCAAATTCGCCATGCGGTATGGTGTCCCCTCGATCGCATCGGTTCTCGGACAAATGCACGATGCCCGGATACATCGCCTTCTGGTGTTACCGATGTATCCTCAGTACTCTGGGTCCACGACGGGATCGACTTTCGATGCGGTGAGCCGTGAACTGAATGGCTGGCGATGGGTGCCGGAACTCAGAATTATCAACGGCTATCATAATCACGAGTTGTATATCGATGCCCTGGCAGCGCGGATTCGCCGGGTCTGGCGCGAACACCGGGGCGAGCTGCTGTTGATGTCATTTCACGGCGTGCCCAGGCGATACCTGCTGGAGGGCGATCCCTATCACTGCCAGTGCCATGCCACGGCACGCTTGCTTGCCGACAAGCTCGAACTCCGGGTTGACCAATGGAAAGTCGTATTTCAGTCGCATTTCGGCCGCGAACGCTGGCTGCAGCCGTATTGCGAAGAGATGCTCCAATCACTGCCATCCCAGGGTACGCGCAGTGTTGATGTTGTTTGTCCGGGGTTCGCCGTGGATTGCCTGGAAACCCTGGAAGAGATCGCCATGCGGAACCGAGGATCGTTCCTGAAGGCGGGCGGTAAATCGTTTCAGTATATTCCCTGCCTGAACGAAGAGGATTCCCATCGGGATCTGGTATTGAAACTGATCGAAGAGCACACCAGCGGCTGGCCCGAGTTCGAGAAACCACCGGCTCCCGGCGCGCTGGAGCAACGACGCGACCGGGCAGTCGCGTTGGGCGCGGAACGATGATCGTAGCGATAACGCTGTTGAATCACCACTTCAGGTGCCATCCCAACGAATACATGCAAAAACAGGTTGTACCCGAACCCTCACCCACCGCAACCGATGCTCCGCAATCCGATTTAAGCGGCTGCGCTTGCCGCCGAGTCACACGCAATTGGAATCGCCATCACCCGCCCAACAGGATCGGCGCCTCCGCGGGACGAGCACGTGGCAAGGGACGTGATTACCGCAGCCGTTTTTAATCTGTTTCACGATCTTGAACGAGGGGGTCGGGCAATCACGTCGAGCCACCGCCTTGGCCGACAGCTGGCGCAACGCTTCGCCGATTGGAAAATCGGGAAGGGCGCGTCGGCGTGGCCTGCGCCGTATATCCGCGAATACGAGGATTGGCTTGTTGAAATCTGGCAAGTCGCGTTCCAGTATGAAACGGACCTTCCCCGCTTGTTGAGCAAAGACCAGGAGTTACTGCTATGGGAACAGGTTATCCGGCGGCAAAACGCCGGCGATAATCGGCAATATTTGTTGCAGCTTTCCGGCACGGCGCGCGCGGCACAACAAACGTGGCGGCGAATCCATGACTGGCGACTGGATTGGAAAGACCTGAAGGCAAATACAAGTGCCGACACAAAAGCGTTCCTGCGCTGGGCGGATGCCGTCCAAGAGATTTTGCGGGACAAACGTTGGTTGACCGTGGCGCAGTTGTCGCAGTTTTTGGTGGACCACCACGCCACATGGCTGGAAAGTCAAAAGCAGCCGGTCTGGTGGGTGGGTTTCGACGAACTGCCCGCTGCCCATGACCGGTTTATAGTTTTGTTGCGGGACAAGGGGCTCCGGCAAAATCGATACACGAACGCCGGTATCGAAGATGCCGACGTGGCGGTAGTCGAATGCACCGATGCCGAAGACGAGTGGACTCGTATTGCCCGTTGGGCACGCGCGGCTCTGACAACGAATCCGCATTGTTCTCTGGGTGTCGTATGCCCCGATCTTCAAGACCGCCGCGACGATATAGAGGAAATCTTCGAGGACGTTTTACACCCCGAGCTGGCCTGGCGCGTGGACGCCCCCCGTGCCTATCATCTCTCCCTGGGTCGGCCTTTACCGGAGTATCCGATCATCCAAACGGCGTTGGATCTATTGCAGTGGACCGCGCAGGAAATCCCGTTCAAAACCATCTCCCGTACGCTGCGCTCACCCTATTTGAACGGCGGCGAGACCGAGCTCGAGGTGCGGATCGAGTTCGAACTGACTCTCAGAGATAAACAACGGGAAACTTTTACACCGACTTCTCTCGGTACCCTGGTCGGCAGGCACACGGGATTGGAACGTTTCGACAGCCTGCTGGGCTCGGTCTTTACACTACAGTTGCCGGAACACGCGGATCCGGGTACCTGGGCCGCGTGGTTCAGCGACTGGCTGTATGCTTTCGGCTGGCCCGGCGAGCGTTCCCTGGACAGTCATGACTTCCAGATTGTTAACGCGTGGCGTGAACAACTGGTTCGTTTTGCGGCACTCAATGCCATCCAGAGCCGGTGGACACGGGCGGAAGCACTGAAGCGTTTGTCCGCCATGACGTCGTCGCGAATCCTGCAGTTTCACGACGAGCAGGCACCTTTGCAGATCATGGGGGCGCCGGAGGCATCGAGCCTGTGGTTCGACAAAATGTGGCTCGCCGACATGAGCGATGCCGTGTGGCCGCCGTCCACGCGACCCGATCCATTCATTCCCGTTTCACTGCAAAAAGCGTGCGGCATTCCCCGGGCTTCGGCGCAATCCGTGCTCGTGCACACGCGTACGCGCACAAATAATCTGCTGGCCAACGCCGGACAAATACGAATCAGTTACGCTTCCAGCGACGTCGCGGTACCCGTAGATCTGAGCCCCTTGTTCGGTGGGATACCGACCATCGGGAACAACGGCAACGACGGGTACGGGGGTCGTGTGGCACATTTAATTCGTAGCAGGATCCGCCCCGAATTCATCGCGGACCATCACGCTCCGGCCCTGTACACCGAGCGGCTTCGTGGCGGGGTGCATGTGCTCGCCGACCAGGCGCGATGTCCGTTCCGGGCTTTGACGCACCACCGACTGCGGGTTCGCGAAATGTTGGAAGTAAGCCCCGGTCTCCATGCCATGGATCGTGGCAACCTGGTACACGAAGCCGCCAGGAGGTTGTGGGAGAGGTTGGAAAACCACGAGACCTTGATCGCCATGAACGAGGCGAGCATTCGGTCGGTGATCTCCGATTGCGTAGCGAACGCGCTTCAGTGCCAGTTTGTGGACTCGGCGTTTAAGAAACAGTTTCTTGAAATAGAGCGCGAACGACTGCAGGCACTATTGGTGGAATGGCTGGCCCTTGAAACACAACGGAACCGGTTTCGCGTCGTCGGTACCGAAATTGACGCGCAGGTGGACCTGGGGGGTGTGCGATTCGACATCCGGGTGGATCGCATCGATGAACTGGACAGCGGTGGTCGACTGATCATCGACTATAAAACCGGCCGGCTTGCCAAGATTGCGGACTGGGCGGATCCGAGGATGGAAGAACCCCAGTTGCCTATGTATGCATTGCGCTTCGGTGACAAACTAGCAGGCTTGGCGCTGGCCGGCATCCGGCGGGGCGGGTGCGAGTTTCGAGGCATCGCGGACAAAGCCGGTGACATTTCGTTTTTGGAACCGGTGAGTGAATTGGACTTTAAAAGTATGAATCATCTTAAAACCTCGTGGGCTTCGATCTTGAGTGAGCTGGTCGGCGAATACAGGCGAGGCGTCGCCCGTGTTGACCCCAAGAGCCCTCAAACCTGCCGGCACTGCGATGCCATGTCCTTATGCAGGATCTTTGAACGCGCCAAAGAATTTTCTCAGTAGTGTAGAAGCATGAAGACAACCCTGCCCCACATCATCACTAAGCTCATATGAGCTCGATCGAAGACCAACCGGTCCGTGAACAGGCGCTGACCGCGGACACTTCCTTCATTGTCCAAGCTCCGGCCGGCTCGGGAAAAACCGAGCTGCTCATTCAGCGCTACCTGACCCTTCTGGGTCACGTACGGGAACCGGAAGAGGTTATCGCCATCACTTTCACGCGCAAAGCCGCCGGCGAGATGCGCGAACGGATTATCGATGCGCTGTACCGTGCGGCCAACGGGCAAAATGGTAGTGACGAGCTTGAAACCCGGCGTCTGGAACTGGCCCGGCGGGCTATCGCCAATGACCGTGAATACGGCTGGCAAATCATTCAGCATCCGGCGCGCCTTCAGATCCAGACCATCGATGCACTGTGTCTGGCTCTGACCCGCCAACTACCGTTTCTATCGGGATTCGCGGCGCCCTCTATAATTCTCGAAGACGCGAACGCCTTGTACGAACGGGCGGCTACCGAAACCATCAGGCTTCTGGGCGGTCATGACGAAACGTGGCGCGACGCTCTCCGGCGATTCCTGATCCACTTGGATAATGACATGGGTCGGGCCACTTCATTGCTGGCAATCATGCTCGCGTCCCGGGATCAGTGGCTGCGTCATCTGGGCGAAGACCGCGTATCCCCCGAAAGCCTGCAGATCGCCTGGACGGGTGTCATCGATATATACCTGCGGCGCGTCCAGGCTATGTTCCCCGAGTCATTAAAGGAGTCGATGATTGAATGTGCCGATGCGGCGGCTGCGCAACTCGCCGACGCGCGCAATGCGGAGCGTGCGCTGGCGTGGCTTGAAGGTGATGGCTTTCCCGAGTCACGCATCGACGATCTGCCCCGCTGGCAGTTCCTCGCCGACCTTTTGGTCACGCAGTCGGCCCCGCAGTGGCGCAAACAAATCAATAAAAAGCAAGGTTTCCATGCTCAAAGCGATGCCAAACGGGCCATGCAGGCAGTTCTTGCGACCCTCTCCGATCACAAGGAGTTGCCTGGTGTTCTGTACGCCCTGAAATCGTTGCCCGAACCACGCCTGGAATCGGAGCAGATGGATACGCTCGATGCCATGGTCACGGTGCTCAAGTTGGCGCTCGCCCAACTGCACTTGATTTTCGAGGAATCCGCCCGGGTTGACTTCGCCGAGGTAACCCGGCGCGCCATCGCCGCGCTGGGAGCGTTAGAGGACCCGAGCGATCTGGCCTTGAGACTTGATCACCATTTACAACATCTTCTGGTGGACGAGTTTCAGGATACATCCATGGCCCAGTACCACCTTCTCCGGCTGCTTACCCAGGGTTGGGCGCCCGGTGACGGGAGGACGTTGTTTCTGGTGGGCGATCCCATGCAATCCATTTATCGTTTCCGGGAAGCGGAAGTCGGTGTGTTTCTGAAAATCTGGGAGGAAGGCTTCGGCACTGTCTCGATGCGGGCGCTGAGGCTGCGGAGCAATTTCCGGGCATCGCCCCGGCTCGTAACCTGGATTAACGAAGCGTTCGGTGAATGTTTCCCGGAAGTATCCGATTTGCAGTCGGGCGCCGTCGCTTTCGCCCACTCGTCGCCGCAAAGAGCGGATCCGGGCGAGGCGGCACGTATGTATGTGCATCGGTTTCCAGATTGCCCCGAATCCGAACAAGCCCAAAGGCTCGCACAGTTGATCGAACAGGCCCTGGGCCGTTCACGAAATGTCGCCGTTTTGGTTCGGGCGCGCTCCCATCTCGAACCCATTCTGCCAGCGCTTCAAGCGCGAAACATCCCGTTTTCGGGTATGGATACCACCGCACTCATCAACGAGCCGGTGGTAAGGGATCTATACAGCTTGACCCGGGCGCTACTGCACCCGGGCGACCGTATGGCGTGGTTGTCTTTGCTTCGAGCTCCGTGGTGCGGTTTGGTGCTTGACGATCTGATCGGCGTTGCCGGCTCGGAACAACCGCTGATCTGGAATGCCCTCCGGAACCCCGATGTTGGCGCGAAGTTGTCCGACGACGGCCGAATCCGGATTGATCGATTTAAAACGGCGCTTCAGGGCGCGATGCGGCAACGCGGTCGGCTCACTCTGCGCCAGTGGGTGCGGCGCGCCTGGGTAGATCTGCAAGGCCCCGCATTGATAGATGCGTCCGAGCTGAAATGCGCGCGGGCGTATTTCGAGCTTGTGGGACGGCATCAAAAAGGAATGACCCTGATTGACGACCAGGCGTTCAGAAAGGTGCTGCATAGCCACTGGGCCCACGCCGAGGAGCAACCCGGCGCGGTGCAACTCATGACCATCCACAAGGCCAAAGGTCTGGAATTCGATGAAGTCTTTATTCCGGCCCTGGAACGGCCTCCCCGCTCGGGTGACAAACGGCTTTTGCTATGGGAGGAATCCGTGGGCAACCAGGGCCTGCTCTTGGCCACCCTGTCGGCGCGGGGTACGCCGGAAAACAAACATTATCGGTTCTTGCACGCCCTGCAGGCCGAGAAATCGATCAACGAAACCGATCGCCTGCTTTACGTGGCGTGTACCCGAGCCCGGGAGCGGTTGCATCTGGTCGCGAACTTGCCCGCACGGAATGGCGTCGTGGCGGTTCCGCGAAAGGGAAGTTTGTTGAAGCGGATCTGGCCGAGCGTCGAAGCACGGTTCAACATCGAGAGCCCTGTTGTGCAACAAGGCGCCGAAGGTGCAGGAAATGTCCGCTTGCGCGATGAACAACTGTTGAAGCGATTGCCGGTGAACTGGGTGGCGCCGGCATACCCCGATGTTCTTACGGTGGCGGAAACCCCGCACCTGGACGAGCAGTTCGTCGAATTCTCCTGGGCCGGAGAGACGGCCCGCCAGGTCGGTATCGAGGTGCATGAGCTGATGCACCGCATTGCCGCCGACGGCGTTGCACAATGGAACGAAAAGCGTATCGAAGAGTTGCTGCCGTGGTGGCGCGACCACTTCAGCCACTTAGGTGTGCCGCCCCGGGAGCTTGATGAAGCGGTTTGGCGTACCGCCGACTCCCTTCAAAATTTGCTGGAAGACGAACGGGCCGAGTGGCTGTTACGCTCCGATCACGCAGGGGTTCAAGACGAATACGAATTAAACGTGCTGCTCGGCGAAAGAGTACGCCGGGTTCGAATCGACCGGACTTTTGTCGATGATCGGGGCGTCCGCTGGATTGTGGACTACAAGACGAGCGCCCACGAAGGCGGCGCTCGTGAGGTATTTCTGGACGAAGAAGTCCACCGTTATCGGGAACAATTGGAATTGTACGCCGATGCTTTCAGAAAAATGGAAACCCGAAAAATCCGATTGGGACTGTATTTCCCGTTGCTGAAGGGATGGCGGGAATGGCCCTGCCCGGACTGATTCTGGGCGGCTCTGTAGTGTTGACGCCGAATGCGTTAGATTTAGACAACCATGAAAGACATTCAAAAGCTCGTGGTGGCTATTTCTTCCAGGGCATTATTTGACCTTGAGGAGAGTCACCGCGTGTTCGAAACGGAGGGCGTGGACGCCTACTGCCGCTATCAGATCGAACGGGAGAACGAGGTCCTCAAACCCGGTGTTGCTTTTCCCCTTGTCGAGAAGCTTCTGCAGTTGAATACGCTGGGGCAGCAAAGAGAGCAGGTGGAAGTCGTGCTGTTGTCCCGCAATAGCGCCGATACCGGCCTACGGGTGTTCAATTCCATTCAACACCATGACTTGAAGATTACTCGCGCCGCGTTCAGTGCCGGGCAATCACCGTATCGTTACGTCGAATCATTCAATGCACACCTATTTCTGTCCACGGATCCGGGCGATGTGCGAAGTGCCTTGGACCAAGGTTATGCCGCGGCTACTATTCTGCCTTCGAATGTCGGTATGAACATCGGCATCAACGCGGATCGGCAGTTGCGTATCGCCTTCGACGGAGACGCCGTTCTATTTTCCGACGCCGCGGAACGCGTTTACAAAACCGAAGGCCTGGACGCATTTTCAAATTCGGAACGCAAGGCGGCCAACGAACCACTGCCCGGCGGACCGTTCAAAGATGTTTTGGCCGCTTTGCACAACATCCAGTCGGGATTCCCGCCGGAAGAATCTCCGATACGCACGGCTCTGTTTACAGCACGCGCGGCGCCGGCGCACGAGCGTGTGATTCGGACCCTTCGTGCCTGGAAGATTCGAATTGACGAGGCGGTATTTCTGGGAGGGCTCGACAAGGGCGCATTTCTGCGGACTTTCGGAGCCGATATATTTTTTGACGATCAGCAGGGGCACTGCGAATCCGCCCGCCGCCACGTACCGACCGGACACGTGCCTCACGGCGTGGCGAACGAGGGATAGTTAGCACACTCTTTAAATCAGGTTTTGGATCCGATGAAAATTACGCTCAACCGGTTCATGTTGTTCGTCACCGCTGTATTGCTCGTGGGGTTGACGTTGCAGCAGTGCTGGCAGCGTAAGCCGGAGGCGGAAAAGTGGCTGTATTTGTTCGAGGAACCCGCCCGCGTCTATGCCGGGCGGGTGCTGGGTCCGGATCGGGGCACGGGTTTGCTGCCACCCGAGGCGCTTTCGGATATGGAAGTGCATGTATATGCGCGCAAAGGATATGTCGAATTTGCCTCCACCATGTTTTCGCCCGCCGGCGAGCCGTCGCTGCGGATGGCGTTTGCGCCGGATAGCTCGCCTCCCGATCCGGTGGATCAACCTGGTTTTGCCTGGACATCCGTCCACGACGGTTGGTACCAGCTCCGACCCGCGCCTTGAAATCCATCGTTTCAAACCCGACATTTCCGCGTATAACGCTCTGAACACATCGGAGTTCCTCGACTCTAACGGTTCCAACAAGATCCAAGGAGAAGCAGTGAGAATCCTGAACAAGTGGCTGTTTGCAATAATTATAGCGAGCAGTTCGTCGATTTCCGCGGCGTCGCTGCCCGTTTCGGTGTTCGAGGGCGAGGTGCCCAGTCTGGCGTCGATGCTCGAAGAAACCCTGCCCGGCGTCGTAAATATTTCCACCACCAGCACGGTTAGGATGCGCGCGAATCCACTGTTTCGCGATCCGTTTTTCCGCCGGTTTTTTGATCCGCCACCGCAACAGCAGCAGCGGAAACGCCAAAGCCTCGGGTCGGGCGTCGTCATCGACGCGGATGAAGGCTTGGTGGTTACCAATGCACACGTTATAGAAAAGGCCGACGAAATCAGCGTCAAACTCCAAAACGGCGGCGTGTTCGAGGCGGAAGTCGTAGGCGCCGATAGCGAGTCGGATATAGCCGTCGTGCGGATCGATGCTGACAACCTGACGGAGATTCCGCTCGGAGATTCGGATGAACTGCGAGTCGGCGACTTTGTGGTTGCCATCGGTAATCCATTCGGCCTGAACCAGACCGTGACTTCCGGCATCGTTAGCGCGCTCGGCCGCAGTGGACTGGGCATCGAGGGTTACGAGGACTTCATCCAAACCGACGCGTCCATTAATCCCGGCAACTCCGGCGGCGCGTTGATCGACCTGCATGGAGATCTGGTGGGTATCAACACGGCTATCCTCGCGCCTTCGGGCGGTAATGTTGGAATCGGGTTTTCCATTCCTATTAATATGGTCCGTCAGCTCACCGGCCAGATCGTGGAGTATGGCCAAGTCGAGCGTGGCCGCTTAGGCGTCTACATTCAGGACCTGACCCCGGATCTGGCGCAGGCGTTCGGCATCGACCGGAACCAGGGCGCCGTGGTCTCCCAGGTCGTCCCCGAGTCACCGGCGGAAAAGGCTGGTCTCCAGGAAGGGGATGTCGTCATTGCTCTCGACGGCAAGGCGGTGGACGGAGGCGCGGATTTACGCAATGAAGTCGGCCTGCTCCGTGTGGGTAAGTCCATCGAGTTGACGGTCTTGCGTGACGGCGACGAGATGAAAATCAAAGCCATAATCGAGGCGCGACGAACACAAGCGATGCAGGGCGCCAATCTTCATGCTGAGTTGGAAGGAGCGACTTTCGCGCCGCTTCCGGAAGAATTCAAACGCCGCGGTGTGGAATATGGTGTGTATGTGAAGTCGGTAACCCGCGGTAGCCCCGCCTGGGACAACGAGCTCCGCGGCAAGGATGTCATTACCTCTGTCAACCGGCGCCGTGTAAGGTCGCTCGATGAATTTCGGCAGAGCATGCATGGATCGTCCGGGCTGCTGTTCAGTGTCCGTCGCGGCCGGCGGGCGTTCTTTCTGGCGATCCGTTAGCGGACGAATCCCCAAGCCGCATGCCGGAACGCGTTGTGGCATTATTGGTGGGCGCTCCGCAAAAAATTTCGATTCATGAATGACTATCTGATTGCGCCCTCGATTTTGTCGGCGGACTTCGCCCGCTTGGGCCAGGAAGTCGAAGATGTGCTGGCGGCCGGTGCGGACATGGTGCATGTCGATGTGATGGATAACCATTACGTTTCGAATCTCACCATCGGTCCGTTGGTCTGCCGGGCACTGCGAGACCATGGCATTACCGCGCCCATCGACGTGCATCTCATGGTGAGACCGGTGGACGATCTGGTGTGCAGGTTTGCCGATGCGGGGGCGAGCTACATTACTTTCCACCCGGAAGCCAGCGACCACGTCGACCGGACCCTGCAACTGATCCATGATAAGGGGTGCCGGGGCGGGCTAGTGTTGAACCCCGCGACTCCCTTGAGTGTCCTGGACTGGACGCTGGAGAAACTGGATATGGTGTTGATGATGTCCGTGAATCCCGGATTCGGCGGGCAGGCGTTTATTTTCGAAACTTTGGGAAAACTGCGATGCGCCCGGGAGATGATCGATCGAAGCGGTCGGACCATTCGCCTGGAGATCGACGGGGGCGTGAAGGTCGAAAATATCGGTGCGATCGCCGCTGCGGGGGCCGACACGTTTGTGGCGGGATCGGCCGTATTCGGCAGTGAGAATTACACCGGGACCATCGGGAAATTGAGAAGCGAAATCGCCAAGGCAGTGGCGTGAGAATGATCATTCCCTGAGATGATCCATGTTCAACGACACGCCTTCCATTAACGCCGACGATATTCGGCAATACGCGGCGAGCGGTTTTAACCGCATCCCGGTAATGCGCGAAATCCTGGCGGATATCGATACCCCGGTCAGTACCTATCTAAAGCTGGCCAGCACCGCGTATACGTACTTGTTCGAGTCCGTCCAGGGCGGTGAACAATGGGGTCGATATTCGATTATCGGCTTGCCTTGCCGCACGCAGTTGTCCGTTCGGGATCATGACGTGGAGCTTCGCGTCGGCGAAGAAATTGTCGAAAGCCGGACCGTCGACGATCCGCTACAGTCCGTGCGGCAATTGCAAAGCCGTTTCCGGACCCCCCAACTGGGGCATCTTCCTCGGTTCACCGGCGGTCTTGTCGGTTACTTCGGTTACGATACCGTCCGCTACATCGAACCGAGGCTCGGACACTGCGGTAAAGCCGATGCCGTGGGGGTGCCGGATATTTTCCTGATGGTGTCGGAAGAGGTGATGGTTTTCGACAATTTGAGCGGGCGTTTGTACCTCATCACGCATGTCGATCCGGCGGAACCGGCCGCCTGGCATAAAGGCAATGAGCGACTGGACGAATTGATCGACCAACTTCGCCGCCGGCAGCCGGTGTTGCCCACCGCCCCCGGTACGGCCGTGGACGAATCGGACTTCGTGTCCAGTTTCGGCGAAGCGGAATTCAAGCGGGTGGTGGAGCGATCGAGACGGTACATCCAAGACGGGGACATCATGCAGGTCGTCTTGTCACAGTGCCTGTCCATTCCGTACCGCCTGGCGACCTTCGATCTGTACCGGGCACTTCGAACCGTGAATCCATCCCCCTACATGTACTATCTCGACCTGAAGGATTTTCAGATTGTCGGATCTTCACCGGAGATCCTGGTGCGCCTCGAGGATGGCACGGTGACGGTAAGGCCGATCGCGGGTACCCGCCACCGGGGTCGAAGCCGTGAAGAGGACGAGCGGCTGGAAAAGGAGCTGCTGTCCGATCCCAAGGAACTGGCGGAGCATTTGATGCTGGTCGACTTGGGACGCAACGATATCGGCCGGGTTGCGGCGACCGGAAGCGTGGAAGTCAGCGACCGAATGACCATAGAGCGGTATTCCCACGTGATGCACATCGTGACGAATGTCACCGGTCAACTGACCGCGGACCGCGATGCTGTAGACGTGCTCCGGGCTGCCTTTCCGGCCGGTACCGTTTCCGGCGCGCCCAAAGTCCGGGCGATGGAAATCATCGACGAACTGGAACCGTCCAAGCGCGGTATCTATTCGGGGGCGGTGGGTTATATCGGCTGGAACGGCAATATGGACACGGCCATCGCAATCCGAACGGCCATCATTAAGGACCATACGCTTCATGTCCAGGCCGGTGCCGGCATCGTTGCCGATTCGGTGCCTGAACTCGAATGGAAGGAGACCATGAACAAAGGGCGGGTCATTTTCCGGGCGGTGAACATGGTCAGTGAAGGCCTTGACGGCAGTCTGTCTACCCGTTGATGCACGTAGTCGGTTCCGGCGGCATGGTTAGGCACTATAAGCGGCGTTCGTATCGAGACCCCTCCGTTAAAGGTTAAGATACGATCCATGCTTGCGATGATCGATAACTATGATTCGTTCACCTATAACCTCGTCCAGTATCTGGGCGAGCTGGGCCAGGACGTGTGCGTGTACCGCAATGATGAAATCACGGTGGAAGAGCTCGAAACGCTGCGACCGGACTGCATCGTGATTTCACCGGGGCCGTGTACCCCGAATGAAGCCGGCATATCCGTGGATGTGGTAAAGAAATTTGCAGGCCGGCTGCCGATCCTCGGGGTCTGTCTTGGTCATCAGAGTATTGGCCAGGCCTACGGCGCCCGGATCGTGCACGCCAAATCGTTGATGCATGGTAAGACATCCATGATTCATCACACGAACAAGGGCGTATTCGAAAGCCTTGCCAATCCTTTCGAAGCGACGCGTTATCATTCGCTGGTGATTGAGCGGGAAAGCCTGCCGGAGTGTTTGGCGGTCACGGCCTGGACGGAGGACGGCGATGTAATGGGCATACGCCACCGCGAATTGGATCTGGAAGGCGTACAGTTTCATCCGGAGTCCATTCTCAGCCAGCATGGTCATGATTTACTGCGCCATTTTACAACACGTAATCCGCTTCGGGCCGCGTAGCTTCAAGCGGGTAGACGGGCCTTTGATACACTTCACGCCCAACGACGCCGCAATGGACTAAACAGCGACGATTTCGATATCGGTCACAACAACACTATGACTATACAGCAAGCCATCCAGGCAATTAGTGACCGCCGGGACTTGACCGCAAATGAAATGACGGCGGTGATGACCCAGATCATGACCGGAGAAGCGACGCCCGCTCAGATCGGTGGGTTCTTGATCGGGTTGCGGATGAAAGGCGAAACCATTGAAGAAATTGCCGCTGCTGCCGCCGTGATGCGTTCCCTCTCGGCGCGGGTGACCGTGGACGTGCCACACCTCGTGGATACCTGCGGGACGGGCGGGGATGCCAGCAAGATATTCAACATATCTACCGCCTGTGCCTTCGTTTGCGCCGCCGCGGGAGCGCAGGTTGCCAAGCACGGCAACCGTTCGGTTTCCAGCAGCTCGGGTAGTGCCGACTTGCTCGAAGAAGCCGGCGCGCGGCTTGATTTGTCGCCCGAACAGGTGGGCGCCTGCATTGCGGATGTAGGCATTGGGTTTTTGTTCGCTCCGGCCCACCATAGCGCGATGAAGCACGCCATCGGTCCCCGGCGTGAAATGGCTGTACGAACCATATTCAACGTGCTGGGACCGTTGACCAACCCGGCGGGTGCCCCGAACCAGCTACTGGGCGTGTTCACGGGAGAGTTGGTGGAACCCATGGCCCGGGCGCTGCAGCAGTTGGGTAGCCGGCATGTATTGGTCGTGCATTCCGACGATGGGCTGGATGAAATCAGTATTGCGGCGCCCACCCGGATGGCCGAGCTCAGGAACGGGCATGTCGAAACGTGGATATTGAATCCGGATGAGCACGATGTGCGGTACGACAGCTTGCATGGCCTGTCCGTGGACAGTGCAGCGGCGAGTCTGAGGCTGATCAACCGAGTATTCGAAGGGGAGCAAGGTGCCGCACGGGATATGGTGGTGCTCAACGCCGGCGCGGCGATCTATACGTCGGGTATCGTCGAGACGCTGGAAGCCGGTGTGCAGTGTGCCCGGAAAGCCATCGATGCCGGTGGCGCCCGCCATAAGCTCAAGCAGTTCGTGGAGTACACGCAGAGCCTGTAGCGTCAGCCGCTTCGGACGACCGATTCAAGTGACCGACACACTATCCCGCATCATTCGGCACAAGGCCGGCGAAGTCTCCAAACGTTCCAAGCAGGTGCCCTTGCGCGCGTTGCGGGAGCGTAGTGCCGAGAAACCGGCGCCGCGGGGATTTCTCCAAGCTCTGAAGAACCCCATCCGGGAGCAGCGGCCGGCTGTAATTGCGGAGATCAAAAAAGCCTCACCCAGTCAGGGCGTCATCCGCGAGGATTTCGAACCCGGCGCCATCGCGTTCAGCTACGCTCGCGGCGGCGCCGCTTGTTTGTCGGTGCTGACCGACGAACGGTTTTTTCAGGGTGCCGACGCGCATCTGAAAGCAGCGCGCCAGCATTGTCCACTTCCCGTCTTGCGCAAAGACTTCATGATCGACCCCTATCAGATCTGGGAATCCCGCGTGATCGGGGCGGATTGTATTTTGCTGATTGTGGCCGCGCTGGGAGACGCGCAGCTAGTGGAACTGTCGGAATTGGCGCTGGAATTGGGGATGGACGTCCTGGTGGAAGCGCACGATGAGCAGGAGTTGCAGCGGGCTCTTGATATCCGCGTCCCCCTGATCGGTATCAATAACCGGGATTTACGGACCTTCGAGACGCATTTGTCCACGACGTTGGATCTGTTATCGCGGATTCCCGGAGATCGTATCGTGATCACCGAAAGCGGGATCCACCGTCGGCAAGATGCCACGCTGATGCAGCAGCACGGTGTTTACGGCTTCCTGGTGGGCGAGGCCTTCATGCGCGCCGCGAATCCGGGCGATGCGTTGGCTGATTTATTCGGCTTGCACGAGCAGGCGGTATGAAGGCGACGGTACGCTGGGTGGACGGTATGATGTTCGAGGCGAGGGCGGACAGCGGCTACACCGTGGTGATGGACGGGCCACCGGAACGTGGCGGCCGGAACCGCGGCAGCCGCCCCATGGAATTGATGTTGATGGCGGCGGGCGGATGTTCCGCGTCCGACGTAGTCGGCATATTGGCGAAGGCGCGGCAAGGCGTCGTGGACTGCGTGGTGAACCTCGACGCGGATCGTGCAGAGAGCGTGCCCAAAGTGTTCACCCGCATTCATATGCACTATGTTGTCACCGGTCGTGACTTGAAATCCGGGGCCGTTGAGCGTGCTGTTACCCTGTCGGTCGAGAAGTATTGCTCGGCCACGCGCATGTTGATCAAAACGGCAGTCGTCACCCACGACTTCGAGATCCGGGAAGCGGACTGACATTCGTTTCCGCCCCACATGATCGCCGACATTGCACGGACTTTTTGAGAAATTACGATTAGGTTACGTAAGTTATTGATGTTATTGGCTGGGGGAGAGGGATTCGAACCCCCGCTGGCGGAGTCAGAGTCCGCAGTCCTACCACTAGACGATCCCCCAAATACAAGGCCGAAGCCGCGGCCGGGACATTCCGGATCCGCCCGCCAAGTATAAAGGAATGCACTTTGATCTCAATGGCTTGGCGCCCGGATATGTGACTTCTGAAAGCGCTTCTGGATTGTCGGCACCAGCCACTGAAGATCCCGGATCGAGGAAACTGTTGCCCCACCATAGTACCGGCCTGTCGAACTTCCTTGCTCGGTATTCCATCAATCCCGGCTTGTTGGAGTACTCAGTGCCGCGCGGCAATACGGTCAATGTCTGCCAAGTGCTGTTGTTTGTCTTCACTCGTTAGGAACGAAGCAATAAAAGAATTTCTGGCCAACTGCACGATGTCGTTTTTGTTCAAACTTAGAGCTTCGGCGGTTTCGATGTAATTTTGTTGCAAATAGCCGCCAAAATACGCCGGATCGTCGGAATTGATCATGACGCAAAGCCCGGTGTCTAAAAGCTTTTTCAGGTTGTGGTCCGTGAGCTGATCGAAAATCCGTAGTTTGACATTGGAAAGAGGGCACACCGTTAAAGGAATCTGCTCCTGTTTCAATCGGCGGACCAATTGCGGATCTTCCGTGCAGCGTACACCGTGGTCGATGCGGCGGACCTTGAGCAGGTCCAGGGCTTGCCGGATATATTCCGCTGGACCCTCCTCGCCGGCGTGGGCGACCGCGAGGAAGCCCTCGTCGCGGCAGGCCTTGAATACATTCTCGAACTTGCTCGGCGGGTGACCGGCCTCGGCGGAATCCAGGCCGACCGCCGTGATCCAGTCCTTGTAGGGCAGCGCCTGTTCCAGGGTGTCGAAGGCAGCTTCTTCACTCAAGTGGCGGAGAAAACACAAGATGAGTCCGGACGATACGCCGAGCCGGCCGTGGGCGTCGTTCAGGGCCCCGTAAATGCCCTCAACGACTTCGGAAAACGGTACGCCACGATCGGTGTGGGTCTGCGGGTCGAAAAATATCTCGACGTGCCGGACGTTCTCGGTTTTCATTTTCTGCAGATAGGACCACGTCAGGTCGTGAAAATCGCGCTGGGTCTGCAGGACCGTGGCGCCGGCGTAATAGAGGTCGAGAAAGGACTGCAGGTTTTCAAATTCGTAGGCAGCGCGGATCTCGTCGACGCTCTCGTAAGGTAGCGACACGTCGTTGCGCTGCGCAATTTCGAACATCAGCTCGGGGTCGAACGTCCCTTCAATATGCAGGTGAAGCTCGGTCTTGGGTAGTTCGCGAATCAAACCGGTCAGCGAATCAGTCATAATAAAACCCCTTTCCGGGTGTGTCGTTTACCCTGCCTGGACAGTTTAGCAGACGCGTGCGGTGGTGGCTGCCACCCTCCGGAGGTGCGTGAGTTATAATTCCGCCGCCATTCAAACGGGGACACGGGTAATGCTGGAACGGTTTTTTCATCGAGCCGGCCACGGCACCGACTTTCGGGAAGACACGTGATGATTTCGTGCAACAAGTCGAAGCGCTCAATGTCCACGCTCCAGTCCCATGACAGCCTCCAACAAACCCTGCTCGATGTCTTCGGTCTACGCGCGTTTCGCCCGTACCAGCGGGCTATTATCGAGGAACTGCTAAACGGGCGGGATGCTTTTGTTTTGATGCCCACGGGCGGAGGGAAGTCGATATGCTATCAGCTTACAGCCTTACTGCGTCCCGGCGTGACGCTGGTCGTTTCGCCTCTGATATCGCTGATGAAGGATCAGGTGGATGCTCTCAAGCAGAACGGTGTGGCAGCGGAGTTCTATAACTCGACGCTGAGCCCGCGGGCGGTCCGCGAGGTGCTCGGCAAACTTCACGACGGCCGGTTGGATCTGCTGTATGTAGCGCCCGAGCGTATGATGCATCCGGATTTCGTGGCGCGGCTTACCGAGGTCTCCATCGGCCTTATCGCCGTGGACGAGGCCCACTGCGTCTCCCAGTGGGGCCACGACTTTCGGCCCGAATACGCGGCGCTGGGCGAGTTGAAATCCCGGTTCCCCGATGTGCCGCAGATTGCCCTGACCGCTACGGCCGACCCCCAAACCCGCCAGGACATCAGCCGCGTGCTGGGACTACAAAGTGCACGGCAATTCATTAGCAGTTTTGACCGTCCCAACATCCGCTACCGGGTGTTGGAGAAACACCATCCCATGGACCAAATCGTCCGTTTCCTCGTCACGCAGGGCCGGGAAGCGGGAATCGTATATGCGCTGACGCGTAAGCGCAGCGCCGAGATTGCCGACCATCTTGCGGCCGAGGGCTACCGGGCCGCAGCTTATCATGCCGGTCTGACGGCCGATACGCGACAGGACGTCCAGGAGCGATTTCTGCGCGACGACTTACAGATCGTTGTCGCCACCGTAGCTTTCGGCATGGGTATCGATAAACCGAATGTGCGGTTCGTGTTGCACTACGGCCTGCCGAAACATATCGAGGGGTACTACCAGGAAACGGGGCGCGCGGGTCGAGACGGTCTGCCGTCGGAGGCGCTGTTGTTGTTTGGCTCTCAGGACGTGGTCACCGCGCGACGATTGCTGGACCGCACCGAAAACCCGGAGCAGCGCCGTATCGAATCGCAAAAGCTTCAGGCCATGGTCGGGTTTGCCGAAAGCCTGACCTGCCGGCGCCGAACCCTGTTGGGCTATTTCGGCGAGCACCTGAAGCAGGATTGCGGCAACTGTGACGTGTGCCTCGATCCGCCGGAGACCTTTGACGCGACCACTGCGGCCCGCAAGGCCCTGTCCTGTGTTTATAGGGTGGGCCAACGCTTTGGCATCAAGTACGTTGTGGATGTATTGCGCGGCGCGGACACGGAACGTGTCCGTCGACTCGGTCATGACCGGTTATCCACGTACGGTATTGGTGCGGACCTGAGCGAAGGTGAATGGGTCTCTATTATCCGCCAGCTCATCCATCGCGACCTTCTCATGCAGGACATTCGTGACTACTCCGTACTGAAGCTCACCGCGCGGGCCCGGCCGCTGTTGCGCGGCGTGGAAACTCTGGCGTTGGCGCGCCCGCGCATCAAGGAGAAGAAAAAAACGGTCTCCAGAGCCTCCGCTCGCCTCGCGCCGGATGACGAGAATCTGTTCGAGATTTTAAGGGCGCTGCGTAAACGCTTTGCCGAAGACAACGGTGTACCGCCCTACGTGGTCTTCAGCGATGTAACGCTCGTGGAGATGAGCCGCCGCAAACCGGCGACAGAGGAGGAACTGCTGGCGGTCACCGGTGTCGGCCGGGTAAAACTTGAACGCTACGGTATGGCGTTTCTGAAAGCGATAGAAGGTGAGTGATGACGGTAGCCGAGGAGCTTCGCCGGCACGGCCCGCTGCCATGGCCGCTTTATGAATCCGGCAGCTTGGGGATAACCCGCAAGACTTCTTCCATCGTAGTCTGACCAGTGGAGATCTTGCGCGCTCCGCTGATTCTAAGGGGTTGCATGTTTTCTTTGCAGCCTTGCTCCCTGAGGGCAGCCAGATCGGTGTCGTCGTGAACCAGGTTCCGCATGTCGTGCGTCATCTTCAGCATTTCGTATAGTCCTACACGTCCCAGATAGCCGGTGTTGCGGCATTCGAGGCATCCTTCCAGCGTATACGTGCCGCTGGGCAGAGCTACTTTCCAGGGCTGGGTGAGCGATCGCCATTGACGCTCATCGACTTGGCATTCTTTTTTGCAATACGGACAAAGGGTTTTTACTAGACGTTGGGCTACGATGCCCAGCAGAGTAGCGTTGATCAAGTAAGGAGCTACGCCAATTTCAAGCAGGCGCGTGATGGCCGAGGGGGCATCGTTGGTATGCAGCGTGGACAGGACCAGATGTCCCGTCAGCGCTGCCTGAACCGCCATTTCCGCGGTTTCGAGATCGCGAATTTCGCCGATCATGATGATGTCCGGGTCCTGTCGCAGCAGCGACCTGACTCCGGTGGCGAAAGTCAAGTCGATGGCCGGATGTACCTGGATCTGATTGAAGCTCGGCTCGACCATCTCGATCGGGTCCTCGATGGTGCTGACGTTGACTTCCGGCGCGGCGAGTTGTTTTAAGGTCGAGTACAGGGTTGTAGTTTTGCCCGAACCGGTGGGACCCGTTACCAGGATGATCCCATAGGGTTGCCCCACAAAGCCCCGCCAGAGGTTCAATTCCTGTTCCGATAGTCCGAGCTGCTCGTAACTGCGGCCGAGCACTTCGGGGTCGAATATTCGGATGACCAGTTTCTCGCCCAGGGCGGTGGGGACGGTGGACAACCTGAGCTCCACCTCGGCGCCTTCCGGTGCGCGGGTCTTAAGGCGCCCATCCAGGGGTCGGCGTTTCTCGGCGATGTCCATGCCCCCGAGGATTTTGATGCGCCCAACGATGGCAATCATGACGTTGGCCGGAACCTGATAAACGCGGTGGAGTACTCCGTCAATTCGGAACCGTACGTAGCCCTCGTCACGCCGGGGCTCGAGATGGATATCGCTGGCTCGCTGCTCGAACGCATACTGCAGCAACCAGTCCACGATATGAACGATGTGCCGGTCTTCGGCATCCAGCTTGCCGGTACGGCCGAGCTCCACCAGTTTTTCCAGATTCTGGAACAGTTTTACCCCGTCTTCTTCGCCCCGCCGGGTAGCTTTCTTCAACGACCGCGACAGGTTGTAGAACTCGTCCGTGTACCGCCGGCGATCGGACGGGTTAACCAGAACTCGTTGTATATGCTTGCGGAGCAGCTGACTGAGCTCGTCCACCCACTCGTCATCGAATGGATCGCTGGTGGCAATGGTTACACTGTTTTTGTCCGCGCGAAGCGGCATGATTCCGCGTTTTGATGCATAGGAGTGGGAGATGATGGACGTTACCGCCGTGACATCGATCTTTAAGGGGTCGATGCGTTCATAGAGCAGCCCCGTTTTGTCCGCCAGCCACTTGCACAAATCTTCTTGTTTAAGGGTCCGGCCGGGATTGCGCGCGTCTTCGAGGTTTTGGTCTGCGATGGCATCGACAGGGTGGATTCTGCGCAGATCCTTCACCCGGCACAGCATTAGCGCCCGTTTGCCGTCCTCGAACTTCACCAGGCCATCGTTGACCAGCCCCTCCAGGAGCGTTTTGATATCCAGGGACTGGATCGTGGCATGGGGCCGACTGCTTGCAGCGTGTTTTGACACGGATTTAGTGGGTCATTCCTGTAAATTATTCATGTTAGTCGACTCCGCGGGCGATGGCCAGTCTGTTCCTCTGTGATCCTGTCCCGTTTTCACCCGGTGCCGGTATTGTTGTACTCTCCAACGTATGAGTAGGAATACCGGCGCGCCGTCCGCTCATTCGACACAATGGGGAAAACTATATGCTGTGGATTGTTTTAGTCACCGCCCTGGGCCTCCTCTTGGGAGCCTTGATCGTTACTTACGGATACCGGCATTCCACACTGATTGTGCTCGCCGTCCTGGCGGCGATAGTTGCCGCATTAGTGTGGTACATCCGGTACGACGATCGGGAGGGCACGGGGCTGATCGGTGCCGGGGAGATGGAATTACAAAAACTGGAAATGACGAAGCTGTATCGTAACAGTTACCGGATGACCGCCCGGTTGCTGAACAAATCGATGGAGTACACCCTGACGTCCGTGGAAATCGTAATCACCGCATCCGACTGTATGGACGAGTATTCCGACTGTATCGTGGTGGGGGAGGACCAGAGGTCGATCCCGGTGGATATACCGCCCGGGCAAGCACGGGATATCCTGGAACAGTACGTACTTCCGCGCTTCGTGCTGCAGGGCGAGCTGAAGTGGAGTTACAGAATTCCGGAAATTAAAGCCGAGCGGCGGTAACTCAGTGACGGGGTACACTAACTACCAGTCTTTCGTATCGTGCTGACGAAGATTTTCGTTACAATCCTGGTGATCTTGTCCGTGATTACCTTCTACCGGTTCAAGAACGCCGACCGTGCCGGTACTGTATCCAAACGGCTCCAGGCGCGGTCGCCGGCCGACAATCGTTTCGGGCGGATGCTGGCATACGGTTTCGTCGGTGTGCTGATTCTGGTTTCCTCCGTCTGGTACGTCCTGCATTGGCGGGAACAACATCGGGTTATCACGATCCGTGTCATTGGAGATTCCGGTACGAGCACATATCAGGCTTATTACAAGGATCTCGAAGGTCACCGGTTTGAATCCATAGACGGTAAAACGGTCATTTTGGGGCAGTCCGAGCGGGTCGAAATTATCGGTAAGCCATAGCCCGGGCGATTGCCAGAATGTATGCTCTGGTTTAGCATACATTGTCGTTCTGAAAAATCTGGTGAGTGTTAGAACATTGGACGGAAAAGGCAGAGAAATGCCGCTCGATTTCAGCGATGACGCAGTAAGCCGGGTCAATACTTCCGGGCGGGTTTCCGCGCTGGATAAGTACCTGATGAGGAAGTTTCTGCGCGCTATGGACCAGGCGCCCATCGCTGTGGAGTTGTGGGGCGGCGAACGGTTATATGAAGGGAAAGAAGAACCGGAAATCACGGTCAGGATCAAGACGCGCAAGGCGCTCTGGGACCTGATCGCCAACCCGGAACTGAATTTTGGCGATCGATACAGCGACGGAAGCGTCGAGGTGGTCGGCGATCTATACCAGGCTCTAGAGATCGTCGGCGCCCACAAAACTAAGGTGATGTCGGAGACCGGATCCATGAGTCGCTTGCGGGCGGCACTCGGTCGGGGTCGTCCACGGCGCAATACCCTTTCCGATTCCAGGGAAAATATTCACCACCATTACGATCTCAGCAACGAGTTCTACAGGTTGTGGCTGGATCGGGATCACATGCAGTATACCTGTGCGTATTACCCCTCGGACGCCATCGGTATTGAACAATCCCAGACGGCGAAGCTGCACCACGTTTGCCGCAAGCTTCAGCTCAAGGAAGGGGACGAAGTTATCGAGGTCGGCTGCGGGTGGGGAGGCCTGGCGCGGTTTATGGCCGGAGAATACGGAGCGAAAGTACGCGCCTATAATATTTCCCACGAGCAGATCGGATTTGCCCGCGACAAAGCCAAGGAAGATGGCCTCGATGGTCGGGTCGAATACATCGAAGACGATTATCGAAACGTCGCCGGCACGTGCGATGTATTCGTGTCGCTCGGCATGCTGGAACATGTCGGGCTGGTCAATTATCCGGCGCTGGGTGCGGTCATCGATAAATGCCTGCGTCCCGATGGACGGGGGCTGATCCATTCGATCGGCCGGAATCGCCCGCGACTTATGAACCGTTGGACCGAAAAGCGGATATTTCCCGGTGCGTACCCGCCGGCGCTCAAGGAAATGGCGGCGATATTCGAGCCCTATAATCTATCGATACTGGACGTGGAGAACCTCCGGTTACACTATGCGCTGACCCTGGAACACTGGCTGGAACGCTTCGAGGAAAACGAATCGAAGGTACGTGAGTTGTTTGACGAACGGTTTGTTCGGGCCTGGCGTTTGTATCTGACGGGTTCGATCGCCGCATTTCGTTTAGGCGATCTACAGCTTTTCCAGGTGGTGTTCAACCGGGGTGACAGCAACAACCTGCCAATGACACGAGAGCATCTCTACATCTAAAGGGCACCTCTATTCATTATAAGAGTTACGTCTTAAGGGCTCGCGCAAAAATAACTTCCCATTTTCACATCCCGTCTTCGGGCCATCTTTGAACGATCCTCAATCGCAAAATCCTCATATCAGCCCTGCTAGGAGCCTGTCGGACTTAGTACCCTTG
>JAANXG010000095.1 GCA_018263405.1 Gammaproteobacteria bacterium | reverse complement strand
GGTCGGAAAAGCCCCTCGCCGGCGTTACGCTCGCTTGAATTGACCGGGCCAGTCCTGCGCTCGCGTGCCTTGGCGATCGGCTTTTCCGATCCCGCTGAACGTGTGTGTATTTATGCCCAAGGGTACTTAGGGTCGTATTCAGCCAGGGCTGCTGTAGACAGCTCGTCGATAAGCTTGTTGACGCTCACGTGACGTGATTTTTCCAACGCCTTCAATCGTTCGTGTTTGTCATCCGCTAAACGGATTGTCATGGAGCCGCTCCTACAGGGGGGTCATCCTGGTAGCCCGCGAGCTCGGCGCCTTCGGCTACCGTATCGCCGACTTGGTAAGGGATGCGCTCGATGGTGCCGTCGTGGGGGGCAACGATAGTGTGCTCCATTTTCATGGCTTCCAGCGCCAGCAGCACCGTGCCGCGCTCGACCTGGTCGCCCGCCTTCACGCTGACTGAAGTAATTTTACCGGGCATGGGCGCCGTGATCCGGTTGGTGTCGGCTTCCCGGGCGTCCGTGACGACATCCGGGTGGCGGTCCAGGCCGTAGTGGCGACCGTTGAAGAACAGGTCCATTCGCTGCGGGCAGCGTACGACGAACGCTTCGCATTTCACACCGTCGATGGAGGCCGCGAGCCGCCCGTCGTCCTCCAGCTCACCGCCGACCCGGTACGTTTTTTCATCGACCATCACCCGGGTGCCCTGCTTGTCGAACATCAGGCGGCATTCGTGCTTTTGAATGTGGTCGGTGTATTCAAACCGGAACTCGCTGGAAAGGTTGGGGCGCCAGCCATCGACGGCCGAGAAGGGATCGGTATCGCCCCGCCGTTGGTTGCGGCGCGCCAGGGCGGCGATTTCGTGGAAGGTCGCCAGCACGAGCACCTTCGGGGGCGCCGCTTCCGGCTTGATCAGCTCGTCCAGGTGCTTTTCAACGAAGTGCGTGTCGGCGTGGCCTTCAACGACGTCCTCCTGTTCCAGTACCTCCAATAGAAACTCAATGTTGGTTTCCACGCCGGCGATGCGAGTCCGGCTCAACGCCCCATGCAGGCGGTCCAGTGCCGAACGGCGGTCGGGGCCCCGGGTGATCACCTTGGCGATCATGGGGTCGTAGTACACGCTCACCGTATCGCCGGTTTGCACGCCGGCGTCTACGCGCACGTGGTCGTCCTGCTCGGGGAATGCGGCCAGGGCCAGCTCGCCGGTGGCGGGCAGAAACTCCCTGGCGGGATTTTCGGCGTAGACGCGGGCCTCGAAGGCATGCCCGTGGAGGTGCAGGTCGTCCTGCTTGCAAGGGAGGAGCTCGCCGGCCGCCACCTTGAGTTGCCATTCGACCAGGTCCTGTCCGGTGACCCATTCGGTGACCGGGTGCTCCACCTGCAGGCGGGTATTCATTTCCATGAAATAAAAGCCGCCGGCCTCGTCCATGATGAATTCCACCGTGCCGGCGCCCCGGTACTCGATGGCGGTGGCGGCGCGCACCGCAGTGGCGCCCATGTTCCGCCGGGTTGATTCATCGAGACCGGGAGCCGGCGCTTCCTCGAGGATTTTCTGATGACGCCGTTGGATCGAGCAATCGCGCTCGAAGAGGTGCACGCAGTTGCCGAGGTGGTCGCGAAATACCTGGATTTCTATGTGGCGCGGTTTATCGAGGTACTTTTCGATCAGTACCGTGTCGTCGCCGAAGGCCGAGGCCGACTCGCGCTTGGCGCCGTCCAGTGCGGATTCAAACGCGCCGGACTCGCGCACCACGTGCATCCCCTTGCCGCCGCCGCCGGCCGAGGCCTTGATCAACACCGGGTAGCCGATGTCATCGGCGATGCCTTGTAAATAGCCGGTCGATTGTTCTTCGCCGTGATAGCCGAGTACCAGGGGAATGCCGGAGTCTTCCATGATCCGCTTGGCGTGGATCTTGGAGCCCATGGCCTCGATCGCGTCGGCCGGGGGACCGATGAATACGATGCCGTTGTCCTCGCAGGCCCGGGCCAGGGCAGCATTCTCCGACAGAAAGCCGTAGCCGGGATGGATCGCTTCGCAGCCGGTCTCCTTGGCAGCTCCGACGATGCGTTCGATGTTCAAGTAGCTGTCCCGCGCCGCGGCGGGGCCGATGTGGACGGCGAGACCCACCGCGCGGGTGTGCAATGCATTCGCGTCCGCGTCGGAGTACACACCCACGGCCTGAATGCCGAGCCGCTTGGCCGTGCGGGCGATGCGGCAGGCAATTTCGCCGCGGTTGGCGATCAGGATGCGCTTGAACATGATCGTGCGGCGGTTTTTGCGTCGGCGCTAATTAGCGGGACGCCATTTGGGGGGTCGTTTTTCCAGGAACGCCGACAGACCTTCCTTGCCTTCAGGGGAGGCACGCAGGTTGGCGATGCGCTTGGCGGCATCGCGCAGCAATTCCTTATTGATGGGCGCCTGGTCGTTCAGGGCGATGAAAGCCTTGGCGGCCGCCTGGGCCTCCGGGCCGCCCTGCAGCAGGTTACCGATGATCTCGTCGGCGACGTCGTCCAGCTTCACTGGCGCTACCGTGTGATGCACCAGGCCGATCCGGCACGCTTCCTCGGCATCGAATCTTTCAGCCGTCTGGAAGTATCGCCGCGCCTCCCGAGCGCCGATGGCCCGCACCACGAAGGGGCCGATGATCGATGGTATCAGTCCGAGGCGCACTTCGGATAAACAGAACTTCGCCGGCTCCGCGGCCACGGCGATATCGCAGCAGGCGACCAGCCCGACACCGCCGCCAAAGGCGTGGCCCTGTACCTTGGCGATGGTCGGTTTGCGCAGCTCGTCCAGCCGTTGCAACATGTCGGCGAGCTTCATGGCGTCGTTGAAGTTTTCATCTTCGGCGTAGTCCGCCATGCGGCGCATCCAGTTCAGGTCCGCGCCGGCTGAGAAGCTCTTGCCGTTGGCGGCGAGTACCACCAGGCGCGCGTTGTCGTCATTCTCGACTTTCTCCAGCGACCTGTTGAGCTCCGCGATCAATTGATCGTCGAAAGCGTTGTGGATCTCCGGTCGATTCAAGGTGATGGTGGCGACTTGATCGCTGATATCTAACTCTATATTCATGGCACTAACTTTTGCGGGGTGATTGCCGCCGGACTCCCCATCCCGATGGGAGAGGGGACGCGTCTTTTTTGGGCGCCGGGGGGAATGCACGTGCGTGATTCTCCCGTATGTTTGTTTTGGATTTCTTGAGCTCCGGTCTTGCGGTCCTGTCACATCCGGAATACGCCGAAGCGGGTGTCTTCGATGGGCGCGTTCAGGGCCGCGGACAGTCCCAGGCCCAGGACCTTTCGGGTGTCCTTTGGATCGATGATGCCATCGTCCCAGATTCTTGCGCTGGCGTAGTAGGGATGGCCCTGGCGTTCGTATTGCTCGAGGATCGGCTGCTTAAAGGCTTTCTCTTCCCCGGCCGGCCATTTCTCGCCGCGGGCCTCCAGGTTGTCTTTCTTGACCTGGGCCAGGACGTTGGCGGCCTGCTCACCGCCCATGACCGAAATGCGGGCGTTGGGCCACATCCACAGGAAGCGAGGGTTGTAGGCGCGGCCGCACATGCCGTAATTGCCGGCGCCGAAGCTGCCGCCGACAATGACCGTGAACTTCGGCACCCGGGCGGTGGAGACGGCCGTCACCATCTTGGCCCCGTCGCGGGCGATGCCGCCGGCTTCGTATTTCCTGCCGACCATGAAGCCGGTGACATTCTGCAGGAACACCAGCGGGATACGGCGCTGACAGCACAGCTCGACAAAGTGGGCGCCCTTGAGCGCCGATTCAGAGAACAGGATGCCGTTGTTGGCCAGGATCCCCACAGGATAGCCGTGGAGGTGGGCGAAGCCGCATACGAGGGTGGTGCCATAGAGCTGCTTGAACTCGTCGAACTCGCTGGCGTCGACCATTCGGCCGATGACTTCGCGTATGTCGTAGGGTTTGCGGGTGTCGTTGGGAATGACACCGTGGAGCTCCTCCGGGTCCAGCTCCGGTTCCCGGGTTTCGCGGACAACGAGGTCGTATTGCTTTCGGATATTCAGGTCTGCCACGATCTGCCGGGCGATGCCGAGTGCGTGGCGGTCGTCGTTGGCGTAGTGGTCTACCACACCGGAGGTGCGGGCATGAACGTCGGCACCGCCGAGCTCTTCGGCTGTTACCGACTCGCCGGTGGCGGCTTTCACCAGCGGCGGACCGCCGAGAAAGATGGTGCCCTGCTGTTTGACGATGATGCTCTCGTCCGCCATGGCCGGGACGTAGGCGCCGCCCGCGGTACACGAGCCCATGACCACCGCGATCTGCGGGATGCCTTTTGCGGACATATTGGCCTGGTTGAAAAAGATCCGGCCGAAGTGGTCGCGGTCGGGGAACACTTCGTCCTGCTCGGGCAGGAAGGCGCCGCCGGAGTCGACCAAGTACACGCAGGGCAGGCGGTTCTGCTCGGCAATCTCTTGGGCGCGCACGTGTTTTTTCACCGTCAGGGGATAATAAGTACCGCCTTTCACCGTGGCGTCGTTGGCGACAATCATGCATTCGCGGTCCTGGATGCGGCCGATGCCGGTGATCACGCCGGCGGCGGGCACCGGGTCGTCGTACACCTCGTAGGCCGCGAACTGGGACAGCTCGAGGAATGGCGTGCCGACGTCGAGCAGCGCCTGGACGCGGTCGCGGGGCAGCAGCTTATCCCGCGCGATGTGTTTCTCCCGCGCACGCTCGCCGCCGCCCTTGGCGATCTCCGCCGCTTGGTCGCGCAGGTCCTGGACCAGGGCTTCGTTGTTTTCGCGATTAGCTTGGTATTCGGAGCTGCGGGTATCGAGGTCGGAGCGCAGAACGGTCATGGCAAACGTGTCATGGGGAACTCCCCAGAAGACGCTGGGCGGCCCGGCCAAGGCGTCGATCGAACGTAACCAGTGGCGCTTGCAGGTCCAGCGCGAGCTGTAAATAAGCGGCATCGTAGGCTGATAATTCGCACTCGATTGCTACCCGCCACTGCGCGACCCCGTCCACGGGGCAGCGGGTGATCTTGAGTTCAGCAAGATCCGCCAGTCCTTGGCGCACAACTTCTCCCAGGCCCTGGTGCGTTTTTTTAAGCGCGACGCTGATCAGTTCGTGATCGACAAGAAAAGGCGCAAACACCTCCTTCCCTCTCAACGCGTCGGCGGCGCGTTTGCGCTCGGGCTCATCGAAGAGCACCGCCGCCAGTACACTGCAGTCACCGACCAGCGGTGGGCGCTTGGCATAATGCCCCAACGGTTCGGCGATAATCAATTCGCCCCGTGTTTCAGCGGGCATCCCGGTCGGCTCGAATCGTATCGACCGCCAACGGTCCCTGCGTAAAAGGTTCCTTCCACCGGGCGCGGTGTTCGGCCGCAATCTGATCAATAGTTTTGGTGCCGCCCCTGGACGGCTGAACCGGCCCGCCTGCCCCTTCCCGGCCGGCCGGTTCATTTACAACCCGGCACACCAGTGCCATCAATTCCCCTTGCAGGGAGCGATGATTTCGCGTCGCCTGCCGGCGCAGCTTTTCGACAACTGCATCCGGTACGTTCTTTATCGAAAGGTTTGGCATGATTTCGCCCAAAATGGTTCCATATCAGTTCCATTTTGGAGGCATACACCCTCGCGGTCAAGCGTCACTTCGTTACTCGCCCGCCGGCGTGCAGTCCGCAGCAATCATTATACAACCAGTTCTACCGCCAGGGCGGTGGCCTCGCCACCGCCGATGCATAGCGACGCCAGGCCGCGTTTCCCGCCTTGCACCTGCAGCGCGTTCAACAGTGTGACCACGATCCGGGCGCCGGAGGCGCCGATCGGGTGACCCAGGGCGCAAGCGCCGCCGTGGATATTGACCTTGTCGGCCGGTAGGTTGAATTCCTCCATGGCCGCCATGGTGACTACCGCGAACGCTTCGTTGATCTCGTAAAGGTCGACGTCGTCGGCGGACCAGTCGAGCTGCTCCAGCAGCTTGCGGATGGCCGACACCGGCGCGGTCGTGAACCAGCCCGGCTCGTGGGCAAACGTGCTGTGACCCAGGATGCGTGCGATGGGCCGGGCGTGGATCCGATCGGCGTGGGACTCGGTGGTCAGCACCAGCGCCGCCCCGCCATCGGAAATGGAGCTGGAGTTGGCCGGCGTCACCGTGCCGCCTTCCCGGAAAGCCGGTTTCAACCGTGGAATCTTTTCCAAGTTGACGTTGAACGGTTGCTCGTCCATGCGTACCTCGAATTCTTCCTTGCGGGTTTTCACGGTGACCGGGCTGATTTCATTATCGAATGTCCCGTCTTCGTTGGCCTGCATGGCGCGCGTCAGGGAGCGGATGGCGAACTCGTCCTGGGCCTCGCGGGTGAAGCCGTACTTGTCGGCGCAGTCCTCGGCGAAACTACCCATCAACCGTCCCTTGTCGTAGGCGTCCTCCAGGCCGTCCAGGAACATGTGATCCATCGCTTGTTGGTGGCCCATGCGGTAACCGCTGCGGGCTTTGGGCAAAAGATAGGGGGCACTGCTCATGCTTTCCATGCCGCCGGCCACCACGATGCGGTTGGTGCCGGCGCGGATCGAGTCGTGGCCGAGCATGGCCGCTTTCATGCCGGAGCCGCACATCTTGTTGACGGTGGTGCAGCCGGCGCCGAGCGGAATGCCCGCCGCGAGCGAGGCCTGGCGAGCCGGCGCCTGGCCCTGGCCGGCGGGCAGGACGCAGCCCATGATGACTTCCTCGATAGCGTCCGGTTCGACGCCGGCGCGCTCCAGCGCCGAACGGATGGCGGCGCCGCCGAGCCGAGATGCAGTGGTGGTGCCCAGCTTGCCCTGGAAAGAACCCACGGGCGTGCGCGCGGCACCGATGATAATGATTGGATCTTTGCTCATTGGTTACTTTCGGTATAAGCGTTTGCGGTTCCTACAACGTATCTCCAAATCATTCAATTACGCGGTTTCCTCGAACAACTCCCGGCCGATCAACATGCGGCGGATTTCGCTGGTGCCGGCGCCGATCTCGTAGAGCTTGGCGTCGCGCAGCAAGCGGCCGGTGGGGTAGTCGTTAATGTAACCGTTGCCCCCCAACGCCTGGATCGCTTCCAGGGCCACCCGGGTGGCTCTTTCCGATGAATACAGTATGGCGCCGGCGGCGTCCTTGCGGGTGGTTTCGTCGCGGTCGCAGGCCCGGGCCACCGCGTAGACGTAGGCCCGGCAGACGTTGAGCGTGGTGTACATGTCGGCCAGCTTGCCCTGCATGAACTGGAATTCGCCGATGGGCTGGTCGAACTGTTTGCGTTCGTGCACGTAGGGGATCACTGCGTCCAGACAGGCCTGCATGATGCCCAGGGGACCGCCGGCCAGCACCACGCGTTCGTAGTCCAGGCCGCTCATCAGGACATTGACCCCGCGGTTGACCTCGCCAAGCACGTTCTCGGCGGGCACTTCACAGTCCTTGAAGACGAGCTCGCAGGTATTGGAGCCGCGCATGCCGAGCTTGTCGAGCTTCTGCGCCGTCGAAAAGCCCGGGAATTCCTTTTCAATGAGGAATGCCGTGATGCCGCGCCGGCCGGCATCCGGGTCGGTCTTGGCATAGACCACCAGGACGTCGGCGTCGGGACCATTGGTGATCCACATCTTGTTGCCGTTCAGGACGTAATGGCCGTTTTTTTTCTCGGCCTTGAGCCGCATGCCGACGACGTCGGAGCCGGAACCGGCTTCGCTCATTGCCAGCGCCCCCACGTGCTCACCGCCGATCAGCTTTGGCAGATACTTTTGGCGCTGCGCTTCGGTGCCGTTGCGGCGGATCTGGTTCACGCACAGGTTGGAGTGGGCGCCGTAGGATAGGCCCACCGAGGCGGAGGCGCGGCTGATTTCCTCCATGGCGATGACATGCTCGAGGTAGCCCATTCCGGCGCCGCCGTGCTGTTCTTCCACGGTGACGCCCAGCAGTCCCATGCCGCCCATTTTGTTCCACAGCTCCCGGGGAAACTCATTGTCGCGGTCGATGTCCGCGGCGAGCGGGGCGATTTCCTTTTGCGCGAAACCGTGGACCTGCTCACGCAGCATGTCCGCGGTTTCGCCGAGGTCGAAATTCAAGCCTGGATAATTTCGGGTCATAACGATTACCGGGTGTTGACGCGCTCCGGCGCCGGTGGTGCCGTGTCCGGTCGTTTGTTCATGCACATCAGCGTCTGCAGCAGCACCGCGCAGTGCCGTTCCTGTTGATCCTTGACGGCAAACACATTCGCTTCCGTGATGACCAGGGTCCTACCGGGCCGTATGACCCGGCCCCGGGCGACGAGACGGTCACCGTCCGCGGGAGCGACGATATTGAGCTTATATTCCACGGTTAGGACGCTGGCGTCGAACGGCATCAAGGAAAATCCGGCATAGCCGGCGGCCGAATCGGCGATGGTGCCGACAATCCCGCCGTGAAAGAAACCGTGTTGTTGGGACAATTCGGGACGATAGGGCAGTTCGATCCTGCAATAGCCCGGGGACACCTCGCCGAGCGTTGCGCCCAGAAACGCCATGACGTGCTGGCGGGCGAAGCTGTCCCGGACGCGCTGCTTGAAATTGGGGTCGCGGGCCTGGAATGTCGTGGGGGCTGCATTCATGCTTTGACTAACTCCACTCAAGCTCGAACGGGACCGATCGGGTGCCGGGCGGATCGGGGCGAAGGCTCCGGCCCCATTCAGTTGGACGAAACCATAGCGTTTAGACGCTGCCGGCACTGGGATTCGATTACGTCGAGCTCAGCCAGAGTCAGGTCGATGTCATCGCGCTGTTTCACCAGATGGTTGCGCTGCTCCTCCAGCCGGTCCAGCATGTACTGCAGTTGGCCGGTTTCGCCGCGCTCGGCGGCGTACATATCGAGGATATTGGCGATTTCCTTGAGCGAGAATCCGAGCCGCTTGCCCCGGAGCACCAGCTTGAGCCGCACCCGGTCCCGGGCCGTGTAAATCCGGGTGGTGCCGGAGCGGCCCGGAGAGATCAGTCCCCGGTCTTCGTAGAAACGGATCGCCCGGGTAGTGATATCGAATTCCCGGGCCAGTTGGGTAATAGAATACCGTTCCTTGTCGGTGGAATCGGCCTCGTTCGGGGATGCTCTGGCACGTTGCAACATGACTGCCTAATTGCTTGACGTTTACGTAAACGTAATACAAGATGATAAACAAATCCAGTGTTTTTTTGTTAAGCATTGCCAGAAGAGCCGCAGGCTTCAGCCGCTCCCATGTACTCCTTCAGCTGAATGGCAACTCTTCCCCCACATTTGTGCACGGAGCGATTAAGATACTATCGGTGTCCGGTGTCATTGATATATTGGAGTGTTGAAGGGTAGAGACTATGCGTTCCGCTCCCGTCGAAAAAATCCCCCGCAGCGGTGCCGAACCGCTCGGCAGGATCCGGTTTGTTACGGCCGCCAGCCTGTTCGATGGCCACGACGCCGCCATCAATATCATGCGTCGAATCCTGCAGTCGAGCGGGGCCGAGGTTATTCATCTGGGCCACAACCGTTCGGTGTCGGAAATTATCGACGCGGCAATTCAGGAGGATGCCCAGGGTATCGCGGTCAGTTCCTACCAGGGCGGGCACGTTGAGTACTTTCAATACATGGTGGATATGCTCGCCGAACGCGGCGCCGGTCACATCCAGGTGTTCGGCGGCGGGGGCGGCGTCATCATCGCCGACGAAATCGAGGCGCTGCAGCAATACGGCGTGGCCCGGATTTACTCGCCGGCCGACGGCCAGAATCTCGGTCTCAAGGGCATGATCGAAGACATGATCGACCGTGTACGCTTCGATCCGAGCGTCGAGCGGCCGCCGGTGATCGAGGCGGTCACCGGCGGCGACTGGTCCCAGCTTGCGCGCCTGATCACCGCCATCGAGAACGACACGCTGTCTAACCTGGCCCGCGTACAGCTCGACAAGACTGTGCGGGCGAACACCGCGAAGACCCCGGTGCTCGGCATCACCGGCACCGGCGGCGCGGGAAAGTCCTCGCTCGCCGACGAACTGATCCGCCGGTCTCGCCTGGACCGGGACGACGAGTTGAAGATCGGGGTACTGGCCGTGGACCCGTCCCGTCGGAAGACGGGCGGCGCCCTGCTTGGGGACCGTATCCGCATGAACGCCATCGATCATCCCAATGTTTTCATGCGTTCCCTGGCGACGCGCGGCACGGATGCGGAAATTCCCGATTACCTGCCGGATGTGATCAACGCGGCGCGACTGGGCGGTTTTGACGTGATCGTCGTGGAAACGCCCGGGATCGGGCAAGGCGACGCGGCGGTGGTACCGCACGTGGATATCTCATTGTATGTGATGACACCGGAATACGGCGCCGCCAGCCAACTCGAGAAAATCGACATGTTGGATTTCGCGGACGTCGTGGCCATCAACAAGTTCGACCGCAAGGGCGGGTACGATGCGCTGCGCGACGTCGGCAAGCAAATGCAGCGCAACCTCGAGGCTTTTTCAAAAAGCTACAATGAAATGCCGGTGTTCGGCACCATCGCTTCGCGTTTCAACGACGACGGCGTTATCGCCCTGTACCAGGAGATTAAGCGCCGGTTCGAAGGCCACGGGTTTTCGCTCGGCGAGGGCAAGCTGCCGGACCTGGACATCCGGTATTCCACCGACGAAACCGTCATCGTGCCGCCCAGGTGCCAGCGCTACCTGGCGGAGATCGCCGATACGGTACGCGAATATCTGCGGCACGCCGAAGCACAGGCGAAGCCGGCGCGCGAACGCCAGCAGTTGAACGAAAGCAAGCGCATGATCGAGGAGGCGGACGGCGATACTTCGGCGTTCGATGGTTTGATACAGCAGCGGGAGGACGAGCTGGATGAACGTTCCCTGCATTTGCTGAACGAGTGGCCCGAAGTGAAAGAAACGTATCAGGGCGACGAGTACGTCATGAAAGTCCGCGACAAGGAGTTGCGACTGCCGCTTAAGTACAAATCCTCGTCGGGCACCCTGGTGCCAAGGGTGTGCCTGCCGCGCTACCAGGACCACGGCGAGCTGTTGGAATGGTTGCTCAAGGAAAACCTGCCCGGCTGGTTTCCCTATACGGCGGGTGTATTCCCTTTGAAGCGCGAAGGGGAGGACCCGACCCGCATGTTCGCGGGCGAAGGCGATCCGTTCAGGACCAACCGGCGTTTCAAGAATCTTTCCGCGCACTCCGAGGCCAAGCGCCTGTCCACGGCATTCGATTCCGTGACGCTGTACGGCTGGGACCCGGATGAGCGGCCGGACATCTACGGCAAGGTCGGCAACTCCGGCGTTTCCATCGCCACGCTCGAGGACATGAAGGTCCTGTACGACGGCTTCGACCTGTGCGACCCGAAGACTTCCGTATCGATGACCATCAACGGCCCGGCGCCGACCATCCTGGCGATGTTTTTGAACACCGCCATCGATCAGCAGCTCGAGAAGTTCGGGGAAGTGAACGGCCGCGCGCCGAATGACGGGGAACGCGAAAGGGCCGTGCAATACGCGTTGGAAAACGTGCGCGGCACCGTGCAGGCGGATATTCTGAAAGAGGACCAGGGCCAGAACACCTGTATCTTCTCGACGGAGTTTTCTTTGAAAATGATGGGCGACATCCAGGAATATTTTGTCGAGAACCAGGTCAAGAATTTTTATTCCGTATCGATTTCCGGCTACCACATCGCCGAGGCCGGAGCGAACCCGATCACCCAGCTCGCCTTTACCCTGGCGAACGGCTTTACCTATGTTGAATCGTATCTGGCGCGCGGTATGGATATAGACGATTTCGCGCCCAACCTGTCGTTCTTTTTCTCCAACGGCATGGATCCGGAATACTCCGTACTGGGGCGCGTGGCGCGGCGCATCTGGGCGGTCACCATGCGCGACAAGTACGGCGGCAACGAACGCTCGCGGAAGCTGAAGTATCACATTCAAACCAGCGGTCGGTCGCTGCACGCCCAGGAGATGTCGTTCAACGACATCCGCACGACCCTGCAGGCGTTGATCGCCTTGTACGATCACTGCAACAGTCTGCACACCAATGCCTATGATGAAGCCATCACCACGCCGACCGACGAATCCGTCAGGCGGGCGGTGGCGATCCAGTTGATCGTCAACAAGGAATGGGGCCTGTCGAAAAACGAGAATCCCAACCAGGGCTCATTCATCATCGACGAGCTGACGGATCTGGTCGAGGAAGCGGTGTTGATGGAGTTCGAGCGGCTGGCGGAACGCGGCGGCGTATTGGGCGCGATGGAGACCGGCTACCAGCGCGGCAAGATCCAGGACGAGTCGCTCCACTACGAGGAGAAGAAACACGATGGATCGCTGCCGATTATCGGCGTCAATACTTATTTAAAAGAGAACTCCCAGGACACCGGCCCGGTGGTACTCGCGCGCTCCACCGAGGAAGAAAAGCAGAGCCAGCTCAGGCGGTTGCGCGAATTTCAGGAACGCGACCCGAAGGACAGCCAGGATGCGCTGGACTGCGTAAAGCGCGCGGCCATGAACAACGAGAATGTGTTCTCCGAACTCATGCACGCCGTGCGCTGCTGCTCCCTCGGTCAGATCACCCGGGCCATGTTTGAAGTCGGCGGTCAGTATCGCCGGACGATGTAGATCGCCGGAATTCCGCGATAAGATTACCGGATTCCCGGTCGCCGAGATATTTTTGAACCGCGCACGGCAATCGCACTTTCGTATTCCCGAATCGCTCATAGGCGATTACCGGCTATGGGCTGGGCCGGAATGGGAAGGCTGGATCGATCGGACCTTGTTCGATCGAATGGCTGCGGAGGAAACCGCGGACCCGGAAAACCTGTTTCGGGTGCCGGGTGCGAAAATGGTGCGCGATAAACGCAATCTCACCGCAAGGATTGTTTTCGAGGACTCGTCGATATGGATCAAGGGGTTTCGACCAAAGAACGCAATGGATCGTTTTGTTTACGCAATGAAACAGGGCAAGGCGGTTCGTGCGTGGAACGCGGCCATGGTACTTTTGGAAAAAGGGTTTTGCACACCGAAACCCCTGATCGGTTTGCAGCGAACCACTCGAGCCGGCGGGGTAGACGGCATTGTCGCGTTTGAAGACTTGAGCGAACACCGGGCCCTGCAAAGTTTGCTTGCAGCCGATTCGGTCGATGCCGGCACACGGACAACGGTGATGGCCGATTTAGGAAACTGTCTGCGTTACTTCCATGATTCGGGATTCAGGCACCGCGATTTGAGACGGGGAAATATCCTGGCCGCGCGGACCAACGGAGGTTGGAATTTTTGTTTCCTCGATCTCAACCGGCTTAGGGTCCAGCAACCGCTGACGGAGATTCAGCGCCTGCGCGAAGTGGAAAAGTTGAATCTGCCGTCGTGGGGGCTGGAGCCATTTTTTCGTGCTTACATGCCGCGGCGAAACAGCGCTGAGATGGCCGCAACATATACAGAGCGGGTGGACTATGCGGATCGTCTCGAGCATCTGCCACTCGGAAAGCTGATCAGGAAATCATGGTATTATTGGTGGGAGCTTCGCGCCATCGGCTTTGCCCGCCGGCCATAACAACAAAGCGGTATAAGCGAGTACCGGTTTTGCCGTTCGCCGTGATTTGAATGCCTTCCATCAACGACGTTTTCAACGATCGCACACTGCGTAAAACCCTGCTGGCACTGCGGCTGCCTATTGCACTCGGCCTGGCGGCCGCGTTGATCGTGAATATCGATCCAGCGTGGTTCTGGCCGGGGTTGATTGTATCGGTGATGGGTATGTTGCTGCAGCTCTGGGTGTTTGGGTGCATCAAGACGCGCGAGGTGCTGGCGGTGAACGGCCCTTACATGTTCGTGCGCAATCCCATGTACATCGCGCGGTTCCTGCTCATTGCCGGGCTTATTCTGATGACCGGGTATCTCTGGTTTTTGCTGGTCTTCGTGCCTCTGTATTACTTCTATATGGCGAACCGCGTGAACCGGGAGGAACCGGTGCTGGTCGAGGCGTTCGGCGAAGCCTACCGGGAATACCGCAACCACGTTCCCCGCTTCATTCCCCGTTTGACTCCCTATGAAAAAGGGCGGTTCGCGTTTTTCAGCATGGAGAACTTCCAACGCCAGCATGGCGTGTTGAATTTGCTGGCGTTTTCGATGATCTACATCGCGTGTTACGTCGTACACTAAGTACCCTTGGGCATAAATACACACACGTTCAGCGGGATCGGAAAAGCCGATCGCCAAGGCACGCGAGCGCAGGACTGGCCCGGTCAATTCAAGCGAGCGTAACGCCGGCGAGGGGCTTTTCCGACC
>JAANXG010000094.1 GCA_018263405.1 Gammaproteobacteria bacterium | reverse complement strand
TTGTTTGATGATCTGGGTGTGCGGTTCAAGGACCGCCCGGGCGGTTATCTGCGTATTTTGAAGTGTGGGCCTCGTCCCGGTGACAATGCGCCCATGGCGTATATTCAGCTGGTGGAGATGCGTACCGGCGATGACGATTCCGTCGCCGGAAAGAATGAAGATTGACCGTATTTGGTAGTCGCGCAAACGGAGTACCGCACTCAAGATTTCCGGCCATCAATGAATAGTTAAGTCCGAGATTGGTGATGATTGTTCTTTTCACGGATTTCGGAACCCAAGACCCGTATGTGGGGCAAATGCATGCGGCGATCCAGGGACAGCTCAACGTACCGGTGATCGATTTACTGCATTCTGTTCCCAGTTATGACATGCGTGCCGGCGCGTATCTCCTGGACGCACTGCAAAGCCGGTTTTGCTCCGGAAATATTTTTGTCTGCGTCGTGGATCCCGGTGTGGGCGGCGAGCGAGCCCCCGTCATGGTCAAGGCGGACGGAAAGTGGTATGTCGGCCCGGACAACGGGTTGATCAATATTGTGGCTCGGCGTGCCCAGTCGGTGGAATCTTTCCGGATCGACTGGCGGCCGCGGAATCTTTCCGCCTCGTTCCACGGCCGGGATTTGTTCGCGCCGGCGGCGGCGATGATCGCATCCGGTGTGACTCCGGATTGCTTTCCTTGGACTCTGATCGATACCGGCTCGTGGCCCGAGGAGCTGAATGAGATCATCTATATAGATCATTATGGCAATGCCGCGACCGGAATCAGGGGTGGATCGCTGTCGGACCGGGCGCTAGTGACGGTAAAGAATCAGCGTTTGGAAGTAAAATCGACATTCTCGTCGGCGCACTCGGGCGCACCGTTCTGGTACCGTAACTCACTGGATCTCGTAGAGATTGCCGTCAAGGAGGACAGCGTGGCGGCCTTGCTTGAACTCAACGTCGGAGACGAGATAAGAATTACGGACTACGAAACGCCGATGGAACCTATCTCAAAATAGGTGATTTTGCGTACAGGCTGTTTTTCCCATGGCCCGATAGGCTAAGAATCCGCTCGGCACAAATATCCACGCCGTCCGCGGAACAGGGACGGCCGGGATTGACATTGAATAATTTCCGAATCGAGCTTTCGAGGCCCCTGGCATCCTGCCGGGGCGCTTCACTACAAGATACTTGGCGTTGCAGCCATTCGATCAGACAGGTCTCCTCCGGCCAGTCGGGGCGCCGTATATACACTACCGGCTTGGCGAGACGCGCAGCTTCGGTAAAAGCACCGTATCCCGGCTTGCATACAAGCAGGTCACAACTGGCCAGTAAATCCGGAAACATTAATCCTGTTCTGTTTAACGGCAGTACATCTTCTCGACGGAGGCGCCATTTCTCGTCGACGAGCCAGCAAGCTCCGTCGATTACAGGCAGATCGTCGACGTTTAACTCGGCCTCATGGCCGCCCAATGCCAGAAGTAACAGTTTCATTGTTGCGTCAAGATTGAAAAGTGTTCGAATCGATTTCTGCTGGTCGCGCCCGGTCTGGACAACGGGGGGGATAATCTCGACATTGGCAAAATTCGGCATGGGCATGCAGGGCTCCGGTGTAAAGAACACTTCGGATTCGTTGTAAGCTTGGGTCATTTGATTCTGTACCGCTATGCGCACCGGTGTGGCCGGCGCGTAATAACGGTACAAGTCCGCCCAATTCAGGGGCGATACCGCGATTGTGGGGATATTCGCCCGGTGGGCCGCCGCGATATTAAGATATGAGATGTTCGATAGCATCAAGTCGCAGCCTAACCGAGCGAGCCAAGCGGCCCGCCGTGCGACATTGTCTTGCCAATCGCTATGGATTGCAGCGTAATCTGCGAGTGTTGCTTCGATATCGACCGACAAATCCCGATGCATGCGCAAACCAAAGTCCAGATCGTCGTGGACGGTATCGAATGGGCAATGGATGCGGCTTCGCAGAACGTTTTCCGGGATACCAGTCGAAACGGTAATCCGATAATTCACACTACGCTCATGCAACCGCTCCAGGACCGGCGCGGTTATAGCCATGTGGCCAAAGCCGTGCGACGAGATCGATGCGACGATATGGGTCAAGTGCGGGACAGCGCCGGGAGAGGCGGAATTATTTCTTCTTCGGGATATACAGGTCGGTAATCGTTCCCTCGAATGCTTCAGCAGAAAACGCAATCGATTCGGAAAGCGTTGGGTGCGGATGGATGGTCAGACCGATATCCCGGGCGTCACATCCCATTTCAATCGCCAATGCCGTTTCGGCAATAAGTTCCCCGGCACGAGGGCCGACAACACCGGCGCCGATAAGGCGACCGCTGTCCTTGTCAAATATCAACTTTGTCATGCCTTCGTCGCGCCCAAGTCCCAAAGACCGACCGCTGGCTGCCCACGGAAATGTACTCTTACCGTAGTTCACGCCGTCTTTCCTTGCTTGTTCTTCGGTAATACCCGCCCAAGCCACTTCCGGATCGGTATACGCGACACTGGGTATCGCCGCTGCATCGAAGTGGCTCTTGTGGCCGGCACATGCCTCCGCCGCTACTTTGCCTTCGTGGGTCGCTTTGTGGGCAAGCATAGGCTGGCCAACGATATCTCCGATAGCGAATATGTGGGAGACGTTGGTACGCTGTTGTGAGTTTACTTTGATGAATCCATCTTCATTTATTTGTACTCCGGCATTATCCGCGCCGATATTGCGCCCGTTGGGCGTGCGGCCGATTGCAGTCAGTACGTAATCGAACGTTTCGGTCTCTGAAATGTTCTTGCCTTCGAACGACACCGAGACACCGTAATCGTGGGCTTCAAGTTTGGTTACTTCCGTTTCCAGGTAGATGTTCTCATAGCGTTTTTTAATGTGGCGTTCAAACGGCTTGATCAGGTCTCGGTCGGCTCCAGGGATCAAGCCATCGGTGAGTTCCACCACCGTTATCTTTGTACCGAGTTCGCTGTAAACGGTTGCCATCTCCAGACCTATGATGCCACCGCCGACCACCAGCATGCGGGCCGGGATTTCCGGCAATTCCAAGGCGCTTGTGGAGTCCAGGATCCGTTCGTGGTCGGTAAAAATCGGCAGCTGCGCGGACTGCGACCCGGCCGCGATAATCGCATTCTCGAAAGAGATGGCCAGCTCACCGTCGTCGGTATCCACCACCAGATGGTTTGGTCCGGAAAATTCGCCTTTGCCCTGTATTACTTTAACTTTTCTCTGCTTGGCCAGATTGGTAAGTCCCGTTGTCAGCTTTTGCACGATGTTGTCTTTCCAGTCGCGCAGTTTTTCAAGGTCGATACTGGGTTCGGAAAACTCGATTCCGTGCGCCTCCATCCCCCGGGCCATCGCAATTACTTCGGCCGCATGCAGTAACGCTTTGGATGGAATGCATCCGACGTTTAAACACACGCCACCGAGTTTTGAGTATCGTTCTACGAGTATCGTGGAAAGTCCCAGATCGGCGGCGCGAAACGCGGCCGTGTAACCGCCGGGGCCGGCGCCTAGCACCACTACATCGGTGTGGATATCGGATTCAAGCTCTGACGCTTCGCGCTCATAGTCAGTGTCGTCATCTCTTTCCTCCTCCCCGCTATTGGACGCGGATCGGGGTTCCTTGTCGGGGTCGTCACAAACCGAATTACCTTCGTCTGTTTCCGAGGAGGCCGCATCCAACATTAGAATCGGCGATCCTTCGGATACTTTGTCTCCGACCTTTACCAGCACCGACTCGATCGTCCCCCCGCGGGGCGCCGGCACATCCATGGACGCCTTATCGCTTTCCAACGTGATCAATGGGTCTTCCGGCTTGATGTTGTCGCCTTCTTTGACCAGTACCTCGATGATTTCCACGTCGGTGAAGTCGCCGATGTCGGGAACTTTTACTTCAATGCCCATGGTGTTCTTTCGGAATCATTGTTCTGGAAAACTTCTACCTGGTTTATTACGGCAAGATATATTTACAGCAGCAGGCGGCGGGCATCTTCCAGCGCTTTGGAAAGGAAAACAACAAACCGGGCGCCATCCGCGCCATCCACGACCCGGTGGTCATAAGACAACGCCAGCGGCAGCATCAGCCTCGGCACGAATTCCCCGTCTTGGTAAACCGGTTTCATTTGCGCCCTGGATACACCCAGGATGGCGACTTCCGGGGCGTTGACGATCGGCGTAAATGCCGTGCCGCCGATGCCGCCTAGACTGGAAATCGTGAAGCCGGCGCCCTGGAGGTCGTTGGGCGACAGTTTCTTATCACGGGTACGCTGGCTCACATCGCCCAGTTCCTCCGCCAATTCGTAGATTCCCTTACGGTCGACATTTCGAATTGCCGGCACAACCAAGCCGCCCGGTGTGTCGACGGCGATGCCGATGTTGTAGTATTTCTTAACCACCAGATTCTCCCCGCCTTTTTCCAAAGACGCGTTAAATCGGGGGTACTCGCGCAGGGCGGCTACGCAAGCCTTCATCAAGAAGGCGAGCAGGGTAACTCGCACACCGCGTTCCGCCGCTTCTTCTTTCAACTTCCGGCGGAATTCCTCCAGTTCTGTGATGTCGGCTTCCTCGTGCTGGGTGACGTGCGGGACGTGCAGCCAGGAGCGGTGCAGGTTGACCGCCGTCAATTTCTTGATGCGACCGAGAGGCACCACTTCGACTTCTCCAAACTGGGAGAAATCGATATCCGGTATTTCCGGCAGTGCAGGGCCTTCGCCGGAGGCGGGGGCCGGCGCTGCTTCATGAATACGGTTCTTAACCCAGCTCTGTACATCGTCCTTGAGAATGCGGCCCTTTCTCCCGCTTCCCTCGACCTGGTTGATGTCGATGCCCAGCTCTCTGGAAAAACGCCGCACGGAGGGACTGGCATGAGGCATTGGACCTTTACGCGGGATCTCGTCCAGCGGCGGGGTGGGCCGTGACCGCGGTTCGCCAGTATCGCTCGTTCCCGCTTTGGTTTCCCGCTCGGATTCGGTATCGGCGCGGGCTTGCCCGGTGCCGGATTCCACCGCATCGGCGTCTGATTTCGGAGCGGTTTCCGGTGTCGAATCGTCTTCCGTCCGAGAGAGATCGCCGTCCTCGGTTTGCTCGCCGGAGTCCTCGACTTCCAGCGTCAGGATTGGACTGCCCCGGGATACTTTATCGTCAACGCCGACGATAATCCGTTGAACCGTGCCCGCCTCGGGGGACGGCACATCCATCGCAGCTTTATCGCTCTCCAGCGTTATCAGGGGCGTTTCGACGGCCACGGTATCGCCTTCGTTGACCAGGACTTCTATGACCGGTACGTCCTCGAAATCGCCGATATCGGGTACCTTTATCTCTTTAGCAGTCATTCTTTATCCTTTCCCCCGACTCATACCGTTACCGGGTTGGGTTTTTCCGAATCGATCTCCAGCTTGCTCATCGCCTCCACGACCCGCTTTGTTGGAATCTCACCTTCATCGGCAAGCGCTTTCAGTGCCGCCAACGCAATGTTTTTGCGATCGACTTCGAAATGTTTGCGGAGCTGGACTCTGGTATCGCTGCGTCCAAACCCGTCGGTTCCGAGTACCGCATACCGGGCGGGAACGAAGGCCCGGATCTGGTCGGCGAAAGCTTTTATATAATCCGTCGCCGCCACTACAGGTCCCTCATGGTTCTCCAGGCATTGAGTCACATGGCTTTTCCGGGGTTCATGATCCGGGTGCCGGGTATTCCATCGGTAGGCTTCCAGACCGTCCCGGCGCAGTTCGGTCATGCTGGTGGCGCTCCACAAGTTGGAATCCACATCGAATCGTTCCTTGAGTATCTCCGCCGCGGCTTCTACTTCTCGCAGGATGGTGCCGCTTCCCATGAGTTGGATTTTGGGCCGCGACTTGTTTTGGGGGCCTTCTTTCAACAGATAAAGCCCTTTAACGATTCCCTCGCGTGCATCGTCCGGCATGGGGGGGTGAACGTAGTTTTCGTTCATCACCGTGATATAGAAAAATACATTGTCCTGATCGACGAACATACGTTGCAAACCGTGCTGGATCAGCACGGCGAGTTCATAGGCGTATGTTGGGTCGTAAGAAATGCAGTTCGGAATCGTGGAGGAAAGAATGTGGCTGTGGCCGTCCTGGTGTTGCAGGCCCTCGCCCGCGAGGGTTGTGCGCCCGGCCGTGCCGCCTAGCAGAAATCCACGAGCCTGGGAGTCTCCGGCGGCCCAGGCCAGGTCGCCGAACCGCTGGAAACCGAACATGGAGTAGTAGATATAGAACGGAACTATGTTGACGCCGTGGTTGGCATACGACGTGCCGGCAGCCAGCCAGGACGAAAAAGATCCCGCCTCGGTAATACCTTCCTGGAGCACCTGACCGCCCCGGTCCTCGCGGTAGTACATGAGTTGGTCCGCGTCCTCGGGTTCGTAAAGCTGGCCCATGGGGGCATAAATGCCGAGCTGCCGGAACAAGCCTTCCATGCCGAAAGTGCGTGACTCGTCTGGAATGATCGGCACTACGTATTTGCCGATATTCTTGTCCCGGATCAGTGTGGTCAGGATGCGCGCGAAAGCCATCGTGGTTGAGATCTCCCGGTCACCGCTGCCCTCGAGCTGGTTCCCGAACGCATCGAGTCCGGGAATTGCCAACGGCTCGGCGTCCGAGTAACGACGCGGCAGGTAGCCGCCCAGGGCTTCCCGGCGACCCTTCAGGTATTCGATCTCCTCGCTGTCATCCGCCGGCCGGTAATAGGGAACGTTGTCGATATCTTCGTCCTCGATGGGAATCTTGAAGCGGTCCCGGAACCGCTTCAGCGCCTCGGTGTCCATTTTTTTCTGTTGGTGGGTGATGTTCTCGCTTTCGCCGGCATCGCCCATCCCGTAGCCCTTGACGGTCTTGGCCAAAATCACCGTCGGCTGACCGGTATGTCTCATAGCTTCGTAGTAGGCGGCGTAGATTTTGTGCGGGTCATGCCCGCCCCGGTTCAATCGCCAGATGTCCTCGTCGGTCATGTTGGCGACCATTTCCTTGAGGCCGGGGTATTTGCCGAAAAAGCGCTCGCGGGTGTACGCGCCGCCCTTGGCCTTGAAAGCCTGGTATTCGCCGTCCACCGCCTCTTCCATGCGTTTTGTCAGAAGCCCCTGAGTATCCCGCAACAACAGAGGATCCCAGTACGATCCCCAGATGACTTTGATCACATTCCAACCGGCGCCCCGAAATTCGCTTTCCAGTTCCTGGATAATCTTGCCGTTGCCGCGTACGGGACCGTCCAGGCGCTGCAGGTTGCAGTTAATCACGAATACCAGGTTGTCCAGCCGTTCCCGGCCCGCCAGGCCAATGGCGCCCCTGGATTCCGGTTCGTCCATTTCGCCGTCACCGCAGAAACACCACACCTTTCGGTCGTTGGCGTCGATCAGGTCCCGGTTGTGCAGGTAATGCGTAAACCGTGCCTGGTAGATCGCCATGATAGGCCCCAAGCCCATGGATACAGTGGGATAGCGCCAGAAATCCGGCATCAACCACGGATGGGGATACGAAGGCAGTCCGTCACCGTCAACCTCCCGGCGGAACTTGTCTAGGTCTTCCTCGTCCAGGCGGCCTTCCAGGTACGCGCGAGCGTATATACCGGGCGCCGAGTGGCCTTGTATGTAAATCATGTCACCTTGCTGCGTGTCCGTGCGTCCACGCCAGAAATGGTTAAACCCAACGTCGTACAGCGTGGCGGCGGAGGCGAAACTGGCGATGTGTCCCCCGAGTTCGGCGCTTTCCCGGTTTGCCCGTACCACCATGGCCAGGGCGTTCCAGCGAATCCACGAGCGCAGGCGCCATTCAATTGCCGCGTCACCCGGGCAGCGCTGTTCCTGGGCGGCGGGTATCGTATTGAGATACGCCGTGGTCAGTTTATACGGCAGATAAGCGCCGGACCGCCGCGCTTTGTCGATCAGCTTCTCCAGAAGGAAATGAGCGCGCTCCGGCCCTTCACGCCCGATCACGGCTTCCAGGGCTTCCAGCCATTCCTGCGTTTCCAGAGCGTCTACATCGGTTATGCGTTCTTCTGGTTGCGCCATCTAAAGCCTCTTGTTATTGAAAACACTGTCACAGCGCTGTGACATGGCACGACAAGCGGAAATTCGAGCATGATCATACCACGCGGTACGATGACACCTTCCAACCCGAGGGATGGTGCGGCGTCAGGCGTCGGCGCCATGGGACTCGGCGCGCTCCTTCTCCTGAATTTGAGCGTCCACCACGGCTATGGCGGTCATATTCACGAGTCCTCGAACGGTGATGGTTTGGGTCGTGACATGGGCCGGCTTGGCGGCCCCCAACAATATCGGGCCCACGGAAACGCCGCCACCCAGCACCTTGAGCAAATTGTAGGAAATGTGAGCGGCGTCCCCATTGGGCATAATCAGCAGATTGGCCGAACCGCGCAGCGTTGAATCGGGCAGAACGATACGCCGAATATCCTCGAGTACGGCGGCATCGGCGTGCATCTCGCCGTCCACTTGCAGATGCGGCGCCCCGTGGCGTAATAGCTGCAGTGCCGCCTGCATTTTGGCGGATGAGCCGTCCTGCCGGGTGCCGAAGTTGGAATGAGAAACCAGCGCTACCTTGGGCGTGATGCCGAAGCGCTCCACCTCCGATGCCGCCAGAACTGTCATCTCCGATATTTCGTACGCGGAGGGCTGATAGGTTACATGTGTATCGCAGATAAAGAACGTACCGGTGGGAAGAATCAACACGACCAGACTGGAGAAATCCGAGACGTCCGGTGCCTTGCCGACAATATCGCTGACATGCTCGAGGTGTTCCCGGAACGCTCCGATGGTGCCGCACAACAGAGCGTCCGCGTAGCCGAGCCGCACCATTAGAGAAGAGAAAGCGGTATTGTGCGAACGCACGATGTAGCGTGACCGTGTCGGAGACACACCCTGGCGGCATTTCAACCGATAGAACTCCCGGCTGAACTCATCCAGACGGGGATCTTCCGCTGGGTTGACGATTTGGAAATCTTTCCCTTCGCGGATACGAAGTTTCAGGTCCCTGATTCGCTGATTGATCGCCTCCGGTTTGCCTACGAGGATAGGCTTGGCGATGCCGGCGTCAATCGCTTGTTGCGCCGCGTGCAAGATGTTGTCGTTATCCCCTTCCGCGTAACAGATGCGTTTCGGTGCCTCTTTGGCGCGGTCGAATATGGGTTCCATAACACCGCTGGACTTATAAACAAACTGGCTCAAATCCTGTTTATACTGACTGAGATTCGCGATTGGCCTGGCGGCTACGCCACTGTCCATGGCAGCCTTGGCCACCGCCGGTGCTACCTCGGTAATCAGGCGTGGATCGAATGGCTTGGGAATCAGATACTCCGGCCCGAAGGATAATGGTTCCCCGGCGTAGGCTTTGCGAACGACGTCGGAGGACTCCGATTCGGCCAGCTCGGACAACGCTTTGACACAGGCAACCTTCATGTCTTCATTGATTTCGCTTGCGCCCACGTCCAGAGCGCCCCGGAAAATGAATGGAAAGCACAACACATTGTTAACCTGATTCGGGTAGTCGGATCGACCCGTGGCGATGATGGCATCGGGCCGCGCTTCCTTGGCGATCCCGGGCATAATTTCCGGAATCGGATTCGCCAGTGCCAGTATGATCGGTTGGTTTCCCATGATCTTTAGCTGTTCCGGAGCCAGAACACCTGGTCCCGACAGGCCAAGGAATATGTCGGCGTCTTGCAGGGCATCGCTCAGGGTACGGGCGCTGGTATCGGAAGCGAACTTCGCTTTGTATTGATCTATGTTTTGCTGCCGCCCGTGGTACACCACGCCTTTGCGGTCCAAGATTGTGATATGTTCCCGCCGCATCCCGAGGCTCACGAGTAGGTCCAGGCAGGCCAGCGAGGCGGCGCCCGCGCCCGAAGCGACCAGGTGTACTTTATCCATGGCTTTATTGACGACTTTCAAGGCACTCGTAATGGCTGCGGCGGTAACGATAGCCGTGCCGTGTTGATCGTCGTGGAAAACCGGGATGCGCATGCGTTTCCGGAGGAGACGCTCGATTTCGAAGCACTCGGGCGCCTTGATGTCTTCCAGGTTGATGCCACCGAATGTGGCTTCCAGGCCCGCGACAATTTCCACGAATTTTCCCGGGTCTCGTTCTTCGATTTCGATATCGAATACGTTTATCCCCGAGAATTTCTTGAACAGCACTGCCTTACCTTCCATGACCGGCTTGGCCGCGAGCGCACCGATCGAGCCCAACCCGAGGACCGCCGTGCCGTTGGTGACCACGCCTACCAGGTTGCCCCGGCCGGTAACGGTCGCCGCCTCTCTCTCGTCGCTGACGATTACCTCGCAGGCGGATGCCACCCCGGGCGAGTAAGCCAGTGTGAGATCATGTTGGGTCGCCATCGGTTTGGTGGCGGTGATCGCCAGCTTGCCCGGCGGTTCGGCGCGATGGTACTCAAGGGCCTCTTCTTTTAGCTTCTCACTCATGGTAATGACCTTGACAGTAGTGTCGGTGTCGCTCTGAACACGACAATATCATGTCGAAGGAGTATGAGCATCCGAGTGTTACCAATCCCAGACCCACAAAACCCGCGAGAAACCGCGGCATTACGCGGATTGCGGGGGTCGCCTACGGACCCACCATCGCCGACTACAGACAAGCGGTTCGGATCGCGGAGTCGGTACCTTTTGCCCTCCAATTACGGGGCATTGCGATGAACATTCTGTTGGCGGACAAGTTTTCCGAAGTCCACCTGAATCGATTACAGGACCTCGGCCATTCGTGCGATTATCGATCCGAACTGACCGCCGAGGATCTCCCGCGACACGTGGCGGGTTATGAGATACTGGTGGTGCGAAGCACCCGTGTCGACGCGCCCGCCATAAATGCCTCGGACACCCTGAAAATGATCGTCCGGGCCGGTGCCGGCACGAATACCATCGACAAGGATGCGGCGGCCGATAAAAGTATCCGTGTGTGTAATGTGCCGGGCAAGAACGCGCCGGCAGTGGCGGAGTTGACCATGGGACTGCTGCTCGCGATCGACCGGAATATACCCGACAACGTGGCCGATCTGCGGGCCGGGGGCTGGAATAAGAAGAAATATTCCGTGGCGGAGGGGTTGTACGGGCGCACCATGGGCGTCATAGGGCTGGGTGCCATTGGGCTCGCCGTGGCGGAGCGCGCCTCGGCGTTTGGTATGCAGGTTTACGTCATCCGGAAAACCGGCCGATCGGAAGTCATTACAAAGCGACTCGCCGAGGTCAATGTGGTGGAGGTGGATAACCTCGATGAGTTGGCGCAACGATGCGCCGTGTTAAGTTTCCATGTCCCCGCCTCGTTGGACACCCGGGGTATGGTGAACGAATCGCTGCTGAGCCGAATGGCCCCAGGCTCGATCATACTCAATACCGCTCGCGGAGATATAATCGATGAACAGGCGTTGCTCCATGCCATGGATAACAACGGCATTCGAGCCGGCCTGGATGTCTATCGGGATGAACCCGCGGTCGGCGTTGGTGAGTTCGACTCCGTGCTCGCCAAGCATCCGAATGTTTACGGCACTCATCACATTGGCGCATCCACCACCCAGGCGCAGAACGCGGTGGCGGAAGGCGTCGTCGAAATTATCGAAGCTTTTGGACAAGGTCGGGTGCTGCACTGCGTGAATCTGCTGAATTAGCATGACTATTAGGCACCGCGTGTAAGAAAAATCGTCCATTTACTTTCCCATCAGAGTATCGATTATGACCAAGCGTGCCCATAATTTTTGCGCCGGACCCTGTACTCTTCCGGTGGAAGTGCTGGAGGAAGTCCAGCAGGAATTCGTGAATTACCATGAAACCGGAATGTCGCTGATCGAGATGAGTCACCGAGCCAGAGAGTATGACGAAGTCCATCGGGAGGCGATGCAGCTGGCGATAGAGGTGTTCGAAGTGCCGGACGATTTCAGTGTGTTGTTTATTCAGGGCGGCGCCACTTTGCAGTTTGCGATGGTACCGATGAATCTGCTCGCTGGCGGTGGAAAAGCAGGATACGTCAATTCGGGGAGTTGGGCACAGGGGGCCATGGATGACGGTCGGCACTATGGGAATATTTATACAGCGTGGGATGGCGCCGAGAATCGGTATACGCGCATGCCGGCCGGTGACGAAATCGCGGTCGAGAACGTTACGCGTTATCTGCATATCACTTCCAATGAAACCATAGGCGGTATTCGGTTTTTCGAGTGGCCCAGCGTGGATGTTCCCATTGTTGCCGACATGTCCTCGGATTACATGTCACGCCGGATACCCTGGGAAAGATTTGACTTGGTTTACGGCGGCGTTCAGAAAAATCTTGGACCGGCGGGCATGGCGATGGTTTTTGTGCGCAAGTCCGTTCTGCAAGAGATCAAGCCGGATGTGGCCAGATACTTGCGCTACGACGTTCACCTCGACAAGGAGTCCCTCTTCAATACCCCTCCGGTATTTACCATTTACATGGTGGGCAAGGTGTTGAAATGGATGAAGGAACAAGGCGGCATCGGAGCGATGGAACGTCGGGCCGAAAAAAAGGCAGCCATCCTCTACGACACTATCGACAACAGTGGCGGATACTACAACTGTCCCGTTGACGAGGCATCGCGATCACATATGAATATCGTATTCCGATTACCTTCAGAGAACCGGGAAAAATCTTTCCTGCAGGAAACCGGGGCGGAAAACCTCTTGAACCTTAAAGGGCATCGCAGTGTGGGCGGGTGTCGCGCCAGCATTTACAACGCCATGCCGGAGTCAAGCGTCAGGGCACTTGCCGGTTTTATGGTGGACTTTCAGCAACGAAACGGCTGAACATGCCTACGGTACGACCGTTCAAGGGTTATCTTGTAGCGCCGGAGCGGGTTCACGACGTTGTTGCCCCGGCTTATGATGCGTTGACCCCGGCCCAGCGCCACAGCTATGCGGAGGAGCACCCGGAGAGCTACGTCAACGCAATGCGCTCCCTTGATGAATTCACGGAGTCCGGCCGGCCGGCACTTGAGGAACTGCTGGAACGTAACAAAAAGAAATTGGAAGACCTGATTGCCCGGCAGGCCTTCCTGAAAACGAACACCCCCTGTCTGTTTATTTACCGACTGAAAACCGACGACCACGAGCAAGTCGGTTTGGTCGGGGAAATTCCGATAGACGAATACGACCGGGGCATCGTCAAAAAGCACGAACATACCCAGACCAACCTGGAAGATCGGCTGGTCCGGTACAATGACATTGTGGGCGCTTCCTCCAGTCCCGTCTGCCTCACCTATGCACACCATCTACAAGTCGATGCCATCGTCGACGAGTATATGCAAACCTCGCCGCTCATTGATTTCGTGGCCGAGGACGGCGTTGCCCAGAGTATCTGGTGCATCGACGATCCGGATGTGCATAAACGCTTGCAGCAATACTTTGCCGAAGTCGGCGAGGCGTATTTGACCGACGGTCATCATCGTGCCGCCGCGGCTTCGCGGTTCGCGCAGCTGCGTAAGGAGCGCAACAGCGACCACACGGGAGAGGAAGCCTACAATTATTTGTTGGTCGCGTTGTTTCCGGACGATCAGATACGCATCCTTGCGTACAACCGGTACGTGAAGGATCTTAACGGTCTGAGTGCCGGCGAGTTTCTCGAGATACTCTCGAAGGATTTCACAGTGGAATGCCTGGGCGGCCTTTCACCTGAGCAGGCCGCGCCCTCGCGCCCTCGCGAGTTTTCAATGCTGCTTGCGGATATGTGGTATCGCTTGAAGGTTGATCCGGAAACAGTTCCCGAAGATGACCCCGTTGGAACACTCGATATAACGGTTCTGCACGAGCGGATTTTCAACCCCGTCCTCGGCGTTGCGGATCTGCGCACCGATGAGCGTTGTGACAGCATTGCCGGCGCGTTGGGTATGGAAGGGTTGACGGAACGTTGCGGCGAGGAAGACGGTGTGGCGTTTGCGTGCCACCCCATGTTAATTCACCAACTCATGGCCGTTGCCGACGCCAATCTGGTTATGCCGCCCAAGTCGACGTGGTTCGATCCCAAAGTACGCTCCGGGCTGTTTCTTCGTCTTCGGTGACCCCTCTCGGACGGCGAGGGCACAGCGGGCCACCGCGGTGTTGAATTGACGGACGCTACTGTGCGGGCTCGCGCGTGACTGGGTCGCGTTTGTCCATCTGGAAGTGTCGAGTGTCCAGGCCGAGGGAAAGGTCCGGTCCATAATCCGGTATGTTGACTGGCACAGCGACCCTGAAAGGACATTTTTTCGGAAAAATCGTAAAATCAGGCGCTTTTTTTGCGTTTTCGGAAATGTGCTGGACTCGATTGTTTCAATCACGTTAACCTTCCGGATCGTCCCTTGGAGGTAACTTGGGCATAATATTATCGTCCCTTGGAGGTAACTTGGGCATAATATTAAGGGCTCGCGCAAAAATAACTTCACAGAATTCGCGCCCGAAGGGAGCGCGCCTGAGCCACCATTGGGGCGTTGCGCTCCTGGTAAAGGACTGGGCCATTCACTGCGGATCGTACCTTCCACTGGCGGTTCAGGCATGCTCTGAATGTTGCAATATCAGTGACGGAGTACACTAGCCTGGATTCCCACGTTAGTTGTATGAGTTAACACCACGGAGTCATCCGAAGGCAAATTTGAGGCGCTTGCCGCCGAGCCAAGGGACGGGCAGATCGGTTTGGGCGTAATTGGCGGCTAACAGAAGGGGGTTGTGGGCGCGTTTTGGGAAGCGCACCACGACCTCGCGCTCGGTCAGCGTGATTTGCGCGGTGGCATTGATGAAGTCGCGGAACAGATGCCGGGACTTCGCGTTCTCGTAGCCGTTGCCGATGCGTGCACCCAGCAGCCGATAGAGGCTGCTTGCCATGAGGGTGAGCTGCAGATCGCAGTTGACTTTCATGGCAACGGCTGAAGAGAGCGCATCCATATGGAAGAAGTCGATGCCATCGGCAATGCCGTTTTCGATGATCATGCGCTGAGCGTAGCGGCCGATGAGCGTAGCGGCCGAGCGCTTCATGATGTTGGTGATGAGGAGGGTCGGTTCTTCGTGGCCGAGCTCGGTAATGGTGAGCTGTCGAATGGGACCGTCATAGTCGCGCAATGAGACGCGCTCGTCGAGAACTTTAGGCCTCTGGTAGGCACGGGTGACGTTCTTCAGCTGGACACGCCGCCAGGCCGAGGCGGGCACCTGCGCGATCTCGCGCAGCATCTTGGCCGAACGCCGGCGCAAGGTGATGAACGCGATGCCCATTTGGTTGAGGCGGTTCAAATTCGCATAGGTGGTGAGCTTGGAATCGAACACCAGCTCCTTGGGTAGGCTCCCGGTGCGCTGGCGCCAGAACTCGACAAAGCGCAGGATCTCGTCGGGCTGATCGGCTTTGCGGATTTCTCCATTGGCGTAACAGAACACGCGTTGATCGGCATCCTGGGCGACAAAGGCCAGCACGCCCTTCTGACGTCGGCTGCGCTTGGAGACGTAGTGTTTCTCGACCAACGCACCGTCGCCATGATAGGGGATGGTGTGGAAATCGAGGTCGAAAGAGGCGCCGCGCTCGAGCCCGAGACGGCTCACCGCGTCGAACCAGCTGTGCATAAACGGCGGGTAGCTGCGCGGATCGATGCGGCAGCTGTACTCGGTGAGCAAGGAGCGTTTGGGGCTCACATTGAGGCCGGCGAACAGCGCCAGCCCCTCGTCGAACACCTCGCTCATGACATGGCTCAGCCGCGCCGTGCCAAACAGCTTCAAGGCGAGCAAGGCGCGCAGGGCGCACTCTGCAGGGATCTGCTTCGTGCCGGGGAAATCGGCCTTGCCGAGCAAGCCCGTCAAGCCGACTTGGACCAGGTCCGGGACAAACAAGAACAGACCCCCGAAGCGCGTGCGCACCGTTCGCGGGGATAGATCCAACTGGCGCACGTCAGCGGGTGTGGCGGCTGCCGGCCGTTCGCCGGGCGGACGCTCGGCATCGCGCCGTCGCGGCAAGCGAGCGAACCCCTCGTGCTTTAAGATGAGCGCCACGGCCGCTGGCGACAACCCTTGCCCCTGCTCGTTCAACTGCGCGCTGATGTCGTAAATCGACAGATTCTGCTTGCGTAGGGCGATCACGCGCTCGCGCAGCGGATCGGATCGGGGGGCACTGGCAGGCCCCTTCGCCGGGGGGAGGAAGAAGGCCCGATCCGGATTGTTGCGAAAGGTGCTACACAGCACGCGGAAGGAGCCGGGGGTGTAGCCGAAGCGGCGAGCGGCTTCGGCCGAGGGCAAGCCCTCGACGAAATAGGCGCGCAGGGCCTCGTATTGGCGGTGCGTGGTGCTTTTCGGCTCGAGGAAGGCGCGGGCGAGTGGCGTTAGTCTCGCTGGTAGATCAGTAGACATATTTCCACTATGTCTTGTGATCTGCCAAAAGTCAAGGCCCGAGATATAGTCTTTGCGGCAGAAATCGCAGTAGCGAACGACAAACTGCGGTTTTGCAATGATTCTGGCATGCATAAGGGTCGGGAGCGGGAAGTGCCGGTTTGTTTTGTAAGGAGGGGCGCTATCTGTTGATACTGTGGCGCAGATCTCGTCGATCTAACGTATTCTAACAGGTCACGGTTCAGAACGCTCGGGTATCGCTACATCTGCGCCCGCCGCGTTAGGAGCTTGTGCACCTTCCAGCAGCGTGGGAATCCAGGCTAGCAAAAAAAGCGAGTGGCTATTCGATCGGGTGAGCCTTGTTGTAGGCGGCGATTACCTCTTCGGTAACGTTCACACCGGAATCCACGTAAACCACCTGGCCGTTGTCGGTGCGAAAGATTGCGGTGTAATCGTTGTCGCGCGCAAACTGTTGGACGACTTGCACAACTTTGGCGCCGAGTTGTTGTATGCGATCCTTACGAGAAACGTCGATATCCGATTGCGCCTGGCGCACGTTCCTTTCCAGCTCGCGCTTAAGTTTCTTTATCCTGTCACGCAATTCGGCATCGGGCTGGCCACTTTGCACGCTTTCTTCGTATTGTTCGGCCAGTTCTTCCAGCTTCTGTCTTCGTGCGTTGAGTCTCTGCTCCTTCTCGGCCCCCAGGGATTCCAGTTCCTTGGCCTCGGTTTGTCCTTCATCTGATTGGGTAATGACTTGGGAGATATTGACGAAGCCGTATTTTTCGCCATTTTGGGCCGTGGCGACGAGGGGTATGGCGCTAATGGCAAACGCCAGTGCACAGATAGCGCTGAGCTGTGTAGATTTTAGTGAAGACATGAAACGCAGCATAAGATCCGGGTCAAGTGATTGTTAAGTTGAACATATATGGTGGGCGGGTGTCGACCGTCAGGGTCATCAAGCACTTTTGGATGCGGGTAGTGTCTTCTTCAATACCGGCGCCAAATGCCGGCTGGTGTAGGATGTCTCGATACGACAGATTTCTTCGGGCGTACCGCGGGCAACTACCGTGCCGCCGGCGTTTCCGCCCTCAGGTCCCAGATCGATAATCCAATCCGCTGTCTTGATAACGTCGAGATTATGCTCGATCACAATAATCGTGTTGCCGTGATCGCGCAGACGGTGAAGCACGTGTAATAAATTCTTCACGTCGTGAAAATGCAATCCCGTAGTCGGCTCGTCCAGAATATACAGTGTCTTGCCCGTGTCGCGCTTCGATAATTCACGCGACAGCTTGATGCGTTGTGCTTCACCGCCCGAAAGTGTGGTAGCGCTTTGTCCGAGACGGATATAACTCAGCCCCACGTCCACGAGCGTATCCAGTTTTCGCTTGATGGTCGGAATGGCGTAGAAAAATTCTGCTGCCTGTTCAACCGTCATCTCGAGTACTTCGTGAATGTTCTTGCCCTTGTAATGAATTTCCAGGGTCTCGCGGTTGTAGCGTTTACCCCTACAGCTGTCACAGGCAACGTAGATATCGGGTAGAAAGTGCATTTCCACCTTGATCAAGCCTTCGCCTCGGCAGGCCTCACAACGTCCCCCGCGCACATTGAACGAAAAGCGCCCCGGTTTGTAGCCACGTGCCCGGGCTTCGGGCGTTGAGGCGAATAATTCGCGGATCGGCGTAAACAGTCCGGTATAGGTCGCGGGGTTCGAACGGGGCGTCCGGCCGATCGGGCTTTGATCGATATCAATCACCTTGTCAACGCGATCCGTACCTTCGACTGTGTCGTGCTCAGCCGGCGTGTGCCGGCCGCGATAGAGTTTCTGGGCGATTGCGGGATAGAGCGTGTCGTTGATCAGCGTTGACTTACCGGAGCCGGATACGCCGGTGACACAGGTGAACAAGCCCAACGGAATATCGACTTCCAAATTCCTCAGGTTGTGGCCGCGTGCGCCTTTTAGGCGCACGAGCTTGTTTGGATCGTAATGGGTTCGCTGCACGGGTACTTCGATACGTTCCGCACCGGCCAGGTAACGTCCGGTAAGCGAATCGGGATTGAGCTCGATGTCCCGCGGTCTACCCTGGGCGACTACCCGGCCGCCGTGCACACCGGCTCCAGGGCCCAGATCCAGGACATGGTCGGCGTGCCGGATCGCCTCCTCGTCGTGCTCCACCACGATGACCGTATTGCCCAGGTCACGCAGTCGCGTCAGGGTGCCCAAAAGCCGCTCGTTGTCCCGCTGGTGCAAGCCGATTGACGGTTCGTCCAGCACGTACATGACCCCTACAAGGCCGGATCCGATCTGCGACGCCAGGCGAATACGCTGTGCCTCGCCGCCCGACAACGTCTCGGCGGATCGATTCAGCGACAGGTACTCGAGCCCGACATTCACCAGAAAGCCCAGCCTCTCGACGATTTCCTTGACGATTTTTTCGGCAATTTGCGCGCGATGTCCCGTTAACGCCAGTCGGTCGAAAAACTCGAGCGCATGGCCGATGGACATGGCTGTTATGTCATGAATGGCATGACCGGCGACGAAGACGTGCCTTGCTTCCTCTCGCAGCCGCGATCCGCCGCAGGTCTCGCACGATTGTGAGCTGATAAAGCGCGCCAGTTCCTCGCGCACGCCGGCGGATTCGGTTTCGCGATAACGGCGTTGCATATTGTTTACTACGCCTTCGAAACGATGTGTACGCTGCATTGCCCGGCCCCGGCCGCGCAGGTAAGTAAATTTTATTTTTTCGTCACCGCTACCTTGGAGAATCGCATTGCTGGTTTTTTTGGACAGCTTGTTGAATGGTTTATCAACGTCAAAACCATAATGCCGGGAGAGACATTTTAGGAGATTAAAATAAAATGCGTTCCGCCGGTCCCAGCCCCGGATGGCACCGGCGGCCAGACTTAAATTGGAGTTAAAAACTATTCGCTCGGGATCGAAGAACTGTTCGACCCCCAGGCCATCGCAAGTCGGGCAGGCGCCGGCGGGATTGTTGAACGAAAACAGCCGCGGCTCCAGTTCCTGGAGGGAATAGCCGCAATAGGGGCAGGCGTATCGGGAGGAAAAGATCCATTCTGTTTCCTTTTCATTGCGTTCGTCGGCCAGTATGGCCACCTTCGCCAAACCTTCCGTTAGCGTCAGGCAGGTTTCGAACGATTCGGCGAGTCGCTGCTCGTTGCCGTGGCGTACCACGAACCGGTCCACTACAATTTCGATGGTGTGCTTGAAATTCTTCTTGAGCGCCGGGGGATTATCGAGTTCCACGACACCACCGTCCACGCGGGCACGGACGAACCCCTGGCCCAGCAGGTGGCTGAACAAGTTGGCGAATTCGCCTTTTCTATCCACGACCATTGGCGCCAGGATCAACAGTCGCGTCCCTTCAAAAAGCGTGCCGACCTGATCCACCATCTGCGATACGGTCTGGGTTTCAAGGCTTATATTGTGCTCGGGACAGCGCGGATCGCCGACCCGGGCGAATAACAAGCGCAGATAATCGTAAATCTCCGTGACGGTGCCCACGGTGGAGCGGGGATTGTGGGACGTCGCTTTTTGTTCGATGGATATAGCGGGGGAGAGGCCTTCGATGATATCCACGTCGGGTTTTTCCATCAGCGACAGGAACTGCCGGGCATACGCGGACAGCGATTCCACATAGCGGCGTTGTCCTTCCGCATAGATTGTGTCGAAAGCGAGCGATGATTTGCCGGAGCCGGACAAGCCCGTAAAAACTATGAGACTGTCGCGGGGCAGTTCAACACTCAAATTCTGAAGATTGTGCGTGCGTGCGCCACGGATACTAATACTATCCATCGATCGATAACGGGAAATGGCAAAAACTGCTACTATACGCGGCCTTCATTTTCCGACGCAAAATCGCACTTGTCCTCCGGAACAATCCCCATGACCGGCGCCGAAAAACGTGCCGTAGCCGGGCTTGCAGGCATTCTCGCGCTGCGCATGTTCGGTTTGTTTTTGTTGCTACCGGTCCTGGCGGTCTACGCACGAAGTCTGCCCGGCAGCACGCCGCTGCTCGTCGGGATTGCGGTGGGGTCATATGGTTTAAGCCAGGCACTGTTGCAGATTCCCTTCGGCTGGTGGTCCGATCGCCTGGGAAGAAAGCAGGTCATCACCATTGGATTGGTGATCTTTGCCCTGGGAAGCATACTGGCCGCGTCCGGCGATCACATCGTGACGGTCACAATGGGCCGGTTGCTGCAGGGCGCCGGAGCCATCGCCGCGGCGGTTTTGGCGCTGACGGCCGACCTGACGCGCGAACAAAACCGGCACAAGGCGATGGCGGTGCTTGGTATGGCTATCGGCGCGGTATTTATGGTCTCGTTGGTCGCAGGCCCGGCTCTAGCTCGAATCCTGGGTGTGAAGAGCTTGTTTTGGATCACGGCCGGGCTGGCGCTGGTCGCGATCGTTGCACTGTGGCGATTCGTGCCCACGCCTGCCCGGTCCGTTACCCACCGTGATGTACAGACGGCGCCTGAACAAATCCGTCAGGTCCTGACCGACCCTCATTTGCTCCGGCTGAACTCCGGTATCTTCATGCTCCATGCGGTGCTTACCGCGTTGTTCGTGTCAGTGCCCCTCGCGTTGACCACTGGATTGGGTATCGAGGTAACTGAACACTGGAAGATATACCTGTCGGTACTTGTATGTTCGATTCCGGTGATGATCCCCTTGATTCTTCTGGCCGGACGCGGCACTCGCGTGTTTACCGTGATGCCCGTGGCCGTGGGCCTGTTACTTGCCGCCCAGTTCATGATTTTGTTTCGACCCGATTACTGGGGCTTAGCAGTCGGCCTTTGGTTGTTTTTTTGCGGCTTCAATACCCTGGAAGCCCTGTTGCCGTCGCTGGTATCGCAACTCGCCCCCGTAGCCGGAAAAGGCACCGCGATCGGGGTTTACAACACGTGGGAATTTTTCGGTGTTTTTGTAGGTGGGGCGACCGCCGGGTGGATACACGGCGCCTACGGCATAACGGGTGTTGCCGCGATGTGTGCCGGCGGTTTGGGGATATGGCTTTTGGGATTATTGACTGGTTCCACCCCGGCACTATTCGACAGCCGGCTACTGCGAATAAACGGTCAATCGGCGGATGGGGCCCGTACTTTGTCTGATGAGCTGTCCCGGATTCCCGGCGTGCTGGAAGCCACGGTGGTGGCCGAAGAAAGCGTCGCCTACGTGAGGGTCGACAGCAAGCGACTGGACGAGGATCGCCTTGTACAATTTGAACTCACCCAAATCGGTGATTCATAACCCGATGGAACCGGGTATATTGTCCTGTCGCCGGGGTGGCCCGCGGGAAAAGCGGTTCTGGTAAACTCCGTTTGTACCCGAAAATTAACAAGATCGAGAGATCGAAGGAGCACGAAACATGGCAAGAGGCGTCAATAAGGCGATTTTAATCGGCCACCTCGGGCGCGATCCCGAGGTTAGGTATACACCCAGTGGCGCAGCGGTGGCCAACGTCAGTATTGCCACCACGGAGACCTGGAAAGACAAGCAGACCGGTGAGCAGCAGGAACGTACCGAATGGCACCGGGTGGTGTTCTTCAGCCGGCTTGCCGAGATAGTCGGCGAGTACCTGAAGAAGGGCTCGCAGGTTTATGTGGAAGGCCGCTTGCAAACGCGCAAATGGCAGGACAAGGAAGGTAACGACCGTTTTACGACGGAAGTCGTGGCGAACGAGATGCAAATGTTGGGTGGCCGTGGTGGCGGTGGAGGTCCTGCCGAGGACTACAACCAGGACACCGGATCTTCCGGCGGAGATTCATCGTCTTCGGGATCTTCAGAGGGTTTTGACGACGATATTCCGTTTTAGAATGTGAAAAATATCGATGGCTCAGTGCGAGCCGGCGGCTACCGCGACTCAGCGCAAATCTGTCGTATCCGAATTACCGGTTCCGGCGCTCTCCCGGGCCTGTAGCTTGGCGCCGATGAAGCGTTTGTGGGGGATGTGCAGCAATTTCTGTATTTTTCGCATCAAGTGGACTTCGTGATCGTCAAGCTTGCCGTCCGCGAATGCCACTTGCCACATCAGTTCCGCGAGATGTACCCGTTGATCGATAGACCATTGTTCGTTGACTAACGACGTAAACCCGAACAGGCTGCTGGCGTCATGAACCTCCTGCTCGGCGAGATCCATTAGCGTTTCGACTTCTTCGCCGCCGAGATCGAATTTGGAACGGACGATCTCCTCGATGCGGGCCTTCTCCATCTCGTGAATGTCATTGTCGGAGCGGCTCACCTCGAACAGCAAGGCCGCGGCAGCGAGCCGTTGCGCGTGCTCCGGGTCCTCGTTCGAGTTTTCGGACTGTATATGCTTCGAAAAAAAAGATTGTACGGTTTTCAGCACGGCAACGGACCGGTATGGATGAATCTGAATAATTCCTCGGAAAGGATCATCTTTGCCTCTCGAATTCCGCACTACTCGGCGATAAGTATGCCATGGTAATCACGGATTCGCATCAGCCACGCTCAGCGGCTTGTTGATCTCGAAGTCGCTCCTGTTCCTGCCGATGGAATATCCAGGCCGCCACCGCGATACACAGGGCCACCAACAGAACAATGAGTGTGCCCAGCGCGTTGATTTCTGGGCTTACCCCCAGACGTACCTTGGAAAATACGACCATTGGCAGAGTACTGGCGCCGGGGCCCGCCACGAAGCTGGCGATCACCAGGTCATCGAGGCTGAGCGTAAAAGCGAGCAGCCAGCCCGCCACCAGCGCGGGTGCCAGCATGGGAATGGTAATAACGATAAAAGTCTTCACCGGACGGGCACCCAAGTCCATCGCGGCTTCTTCCAATGACTGATCCAATGCTGAAACTCTAGCGCGCACGATCACAGCAACGAACGCGAGTGAAAAAGTAATGTGCGCAATAGTAATCGTTGACATTCCGCGGGTCCATCCGATTCCCACGAATAGCAGCAAAGTGGCCAGTCCGGTGATCACATCCGGCATTACCAGCGGCGCGGTCATCATGCCGGTGAACAGCGTCCGTCCTTTAAAAGCGCCAAAACGGCTCAATCCATAGGCGCCTAGTGTGCCAAGTATCGTGGCAATCGTCGCATTGACCACGGCGATCTTGATGCTGACCCACGCTGCCCGGAGTATCTGTTCGTTGTGGAGCAACTCACCGTACCATTGTGTGGAAAAACCTGCCCAAACTGAAACCAGTTTGCCGGCGTTGAAGGAAAATATGATCAGAATCACTATGGGCGCATAGAGAAACGCAAACCCGAATAGCAGCGTGAGGGTTGGAAGGAAGGAAGTTTTGTTAACCATCAGTTATCGTCCTCGCGCGCCTGGTAGTGTTGGAAAATTACGATTGGCGCGACGAGCAAGACCAGCATGGCGATCGCCACGGCGGAGGCGACGGGCCAGTCACGGTTGTGAAAGAATTCATTCCAAAGCACTTTCCCGATCATCAGGGTGTCCGGACCGCCCAGCAGCGCCGGAATCACGAACTCGCCCACGGCCGGGATAAACACCAGCATGGACCCGGCGATGATGCCGGGAAATGACAGCGGCAGGGTAATGAACAGGAAAGCCTTCCAGGGCCGGCAGCCGAGGTCCGCTGCCGCCTCAAGGAGGCTTTCGTCCATCTTGGCCAGGTTGGCATAAAGCGGCAGGATCATAAACGGCAGATAGGAGTAAACGATGCCGACGTAGACGGAAAACGCGTTATGCATCATCGGCAGCGGTTCGTCGATCAACCCGAGGCTTATCAATGCATTGTTCAGTACACCGTTGTTTTTCAAAATGCCGATCCACGCATATACGCGAATCAGGAACGAGGTCCAGAATGGGAGAATCACCAGCATCAGCAGCGTGTTGCGCCGGGCGGCCGGTGCCCGGGCGATGCCATAGGCCATCGGATAGCCGATCATCAGGCATAGCATGGTCGAGACGAGGGCGATCTTGATGGAGTTGAGATAGGCAACGGCATACAACTCGTCGGATAGAAGAAACCCGTATCCGGAAAGCGTGCCCCTGATTTGCGGAATTAGCCCCGTGCTCCAGTCGAACAAAGCCGTATAGGGCGGCTGCGCGATGATGGCGGACGAGAAACTGATATTGAAAACAATGGCAAAAGGCGCCAGAAAGAAGAGGAGTAGCCAGACGTACGGGGCACTGATTACGAGGTAACGCCCCGGGATACCAAATCGCCGGCTTTGCCCCGCGGCTTTGCCCGTCTCCGGGGTGCTTGAAGCCAATGTTCCCTCAGCACCGGCTCTGGCGGGTTTTAGTCCGACAGGACCACGCCGGCATGGCGGCCCCAGCACAGCCAAACCTCTTCGTCCCAGTCAATTGGTCGTTCGGCGGTGCGCGTAAGATTCGGTGCGGTAACCCGCACCAACTTCCCGCCTGGGAGCTCGACCTGATAGATGGACAAGCTGCCCTGGTAAGCGATCTCATCGACCTTGCCCCGGCAGATGTTTTCTTCCTGCTCCGGCTTATCTTTGCTGATGGCAATCTTCTCCGGGCGAATGGCAACCGCGACTTTGGCGCCTATCGGCAATTCCACGAATGCATCGAGTTTGAACTCCACGGCGACCTCCTCGCTTCTGATGGTGACATGCTCTGTATCGGGGGAGTCGGTCACGTCGCCTTCGAACAGGTTGATGGATCCCACAAAATCCGCGACGTAACGCGTATTCGGAAATTCGTACACTTCGCTGGGTGTGCCCACTTGCCGAATCACGCCGTCGTTCATCACGGCGATTCGCGTCGACAGGGTCATGGCCTCTTCCTGGTCGTGGGTGACGACAATAAAGGTCACGCCGGTTTTCTCCTGGATGTTCATCAGTTCGAACTGGGTCTGTTCGCGTAGTTTCTTGTCGAGTGCCGCCAGCGGCTCGTCCAGCAACAACAGCTTCGGGTACTTGGCAAGACTGCGTGCCAGGGCCACGCGCTGGCGCTGGCCGCCGGACAGCTGGGCCGGCTTGCGTTTGGCAAAATTCATAAGCTGAACCAGTTCCAGCATCTCCTTGGCGCGCGCATCGATATCGTGGGGCGGCATGTTGTCCTGCCGGAGGCCGAAAGCAACGTTCTTTTCCACTGTCATGTGCGGAAACAAAGCATAAGACTGGAACATCATGTTGACCGGTCTGTCATAGGGCGGGATGTTGGTCGTATCCTGGCCGTCGACCAGGATACGGCCTTCGCTGGGGGTTTCGAGCCCCGCGAGCATGCGAAGCAAAGTGGTTTTTCCGCAGCCGGACGGGCCCAGCAGCGAGAACAACTCTCCGCGGTGGATCTCCAGGGATACATTGTCCACCGCCACGAACCCGCCGAACCTTTTTGTAACGTTTTCGATACAGATGTATGGAACTTCCTTGGGGGCAAACCAGGAAGATTTGTTGACCATCGCGGCCGTGTTCGTGGACGTCTGGTTCACGTCGTACTTATGGAGACTTGGGCGGGTAAAGTAAGCCCCCCGGGGTCTCCAGGGGGCTCGGCACGTAGATCGCTACTGGCCCGTTTTTAATTTCGTCCAGGCGCGGGTCCTTAACCGTGCATAGTCCTGTGGCGAAATCTTGTTGGGGAACAAATTCTCCTTGACTTCCGGCGGCGGATAGATCGCCGGGTCGCTGGTGACCTCTTCGTCCACGAGTTCCGTAGCGGAAGCGTTGGCGCTTGCGTACCAGACATAGTTCGTAATGTCCGAAGCGATCTCGGGCCTCATGATGAAGTTGAGGAACTTATGTGCGTTGTTCGGATGTGGCGCGTCCGCCGGAATGGCCATTATATCAAACCAGATCAAAGCACCCTCCTTGGGTATTACATAGTCCACTTCAACGCCTTGACCCGCTTCGGCAGCGCGATCCCGGGCGATATACATATCGCCCGACCAGCCCATGGCGACGCAAATGTCACCATTCGCAAGGTCGTTGATGTTCTGGGAGCTGTGGAAATACTTAATGTAAGGGCGGATTTCCAAGAGGTGTTCGAGCGCTTTGTCCAATGCTTCCGGCTGGTTAGCGTTCGGGTCCATGCCGAGGTAATTAAGTGCAGCCGGAAACACTTCACTGGGGGCGTCCAGGAAAGTTACGCCGCAATCCTCGAAATTCTTGACGACGTCGGGATCCAGCATCATGTCCCAGCTGTTGGTCGGTGCGTCGGGCATGCGTTCTTTGACCATGTTGATGTTGTACCCGATACCAGTGGTGCCCCACATGTAAGGAGCGGCGTACTCGTTGCCGGGGTCGTGGGCTTCGAGCCGGTTCAGGATATCTTTGTCCAGGTGCTTCCAATTCGGCAATTTGGATTTGTCGAGCTTCTGGTAGACGCCCGCCTGCGCCTGGCGATACATGAAATCGGAAGTCGGCACTACGACATCGTATCCCGTGTTGCCGGCCAGGAGTTTGGCTTCCAGGACTTCGTTCGAGTCGTAGACGTCGTAAGTGACCTCGATACCGGTTTCAGCCTCGAATTTCTCAATGGTGTCACCGGCGATGTAATCCGACCAGTTGTAAACGTTCAAAGCATCTTCCTGGGCTGTGGCGACGCCGGTCACGAGAAAGGCGGCGGCGGCCCCAAGGAAAAAGCGGTTATATCGCTTCATCGTTTTCTCTCCAAGGTGGTTGTCGGGACTATTCTAAGTCGTATATTAGAGTGATACAAATCAAGGGGCCCTCAAGAGCAATCCATGAACGAAATTAAAGATTGGCTGGATAAACACGGCATCAGCGAAGTCGAATGCATCGTTCCGGACATGGCGGGAACGCCGCGGGGGAAGATCATGCCGGCGGCCAAATTCGCCGATGAACAGGGCATGCGCCTGCCGGAAGACGCGTTGTTGCAGGCGGTTACCGGGGATTACATCAGCGACGATCTGGGGGTGCTGGATCCGGCGGACATCGATATTGTGCTTAGCCCGGACGTCAAAACGCTCCGCCTGATGCCGTGGGCGGCGGAGCCCACGGGTCAAGTGATCCACGATAGTTTTTACAAGGACGGCTCCCCGGTGGAGATGGCGCCGCGTTACGTGTTGCAACGGGTCCTGAAACTTTACGAGGAGGCCGGCTGGAAGCCCATTGTGGCACCGGAGCTGGAGTTTTACCTGGTCAAGCAGAACACCGATCCCGATTATCCTCTCGAACCGCCGGTGGGACGTTCGGGACGCATCGAAAGTGCCCGTCAGGCCTACAGTATCGACGCCCTGGCGGAATTCGATCCGTTCGTCGACGAGGTTTACGACTATTGCGAGGAACAGGGCCTCGCCATTGATACGCTGATCCACGAATCGGGCCCGGCGCAGATGGAAATCAACCTGTTTCACGGCGAGCCCCTGGAGTTGGCGGATCAGGCGTTCCTGTTCAAACGAACAGTCAGGGAAGTGGCCCTGCGCCACAACATGTTCGCGACATTCATGGCCAAACCCATGGAACAACAACCGGGCAGTTCCATGCATATTCACCAGAGTATCCTGGACAGTGCTACCGGCAAGAACATCTTCAACGGTCCCGACGGAGAGGCGAGCGAAGTGTTTTTCCACTACATCGGCGGCTTGCAAAAGTACCTGCCCGCGGGTTTGGCAATTCTGGCCCCGTATGTGAATTCTTATCGGCGGGCAGCCCGCTATCAGGCCGCGCCGATCAATCTGAAGTGGGGCTATGACAACCGCACGACGGGACTACGCGTGCCGATCGGGGACACGGAAGCACGGCGCGTGGAGAATCGTCTTGCGGGCGCGGATGCCAATCCATACCTGGCTATCGCGGTGTCGCTGGCTTGTGGGTATCTGGGCACGCGGGAAAGGACGGCGCCCGGCGAGCCGCTCAAGGGCAGTGCCTACGAGCTGGATTTCGATCTGCCGCGTACCTTGGCCGAATCGTTGAATCAGTTGAACGATGCGGAACCGCTGCGCGGATTGTTGGGGGAGAGATTTATCGCAGCGTATACCGCAATCAAGAAAATCGAGAACGAAGCCTTTATGAGCGTGATCAGCTCCTGGGAACGCGAATACCTGCTCTGGAACGTTTGACCCGTGGCGCCCGGAACCCTGTTTGGCCGCCGCGGGATTTGGTGTGCTCGTAAAGAATCTTGTACAGGTTACGTGGATTTACTGTAACCTCGTAGTAACCCCGTGCAAGGGTGTGGGGGCAGGGTTGTCATTGAAAGACAACCCTGCCCCCACATGATCGCCGGCATTGGACGGACTTTTTGAGTTGCGATTTATTTAACTATTAGTCAGTAATCTTCCACTTATACCGGAGAGGCCAATCGTGGCGACCCGACCAGACCACGCACTGCGTGTAGAGACGGATCTAAACAAACCGGAGTACTTTATCAATCGGGAATTGAGCCAGCTGGCGTTCAACCGGCGAGTGTTCGAACTGGCGAAGGATGAGCGTGTGCCGCTATTGGAGCGGCTGCGGTTCTTGTGCATTACCAGCTCCAATCTGGACGAGTTCTTTGAGGTGCGCGTGGCCGGACTGGTTCAGCAGGCGGAGTTGGGCGGCACGCAGAGGGGACCGGACGGATTGACGCCTCAGGATGCCCTGAGCCGCATCAGCCGTATAACCCACGAACTGGTCAACGAACAATACTCGGTCCTGAATAACACGATCCTCCCGGATCTGGAGCGACAAGGCATTCGTTTCAAACGTCGCGAGGAGTGGGACGCGTCGCAAAAACAGTTTGTCCAGGAGTTTTTCGAAAACGAAGTAATGCCCGTCATCACGCCGATTCGCCTGGACCCCGCGCACCCGTTCCCGCGCACCTTGAATAAAAGTCTGAATTTCATCGTGTTGCTGGAAGGCCGGGATGCCTTCGACAATCGGGACGGTATGGCGATTGTTCCCGCGCCCCGCGCCCTCCCGCGTTTGATCCGGATACCCGAGGAAATCAGTCAGGGCCCCAACGATTTCGCGTTTCTATCCTCGGTCATCCATACTTTCGTGAACCAATTGTTTCCCGGCATGGAGTCGACGGGTTGTTACCAGTTCCGCGTCACGCGCAACAGCGATTTGTTTGTCGATACGGAAGAAGTCGACGACCTGCTTCGAGCGTTGGAAGGTGAACTGCCGTCACGGCGTTATGGCGATGCCGTCCGCCTGGAGGTGGCGGACAACTGCCCCGAAGACCCGTCCCGCTACCTGTTGCGGAAATTCGAATTGACGGATCAGGAACTGTACCAGGTCAAGGGGCCGGTTAACCTGGGACGTCTGATTACGCTGCCGGATATGTTGGACCGCCCCGATCTGAAATATCCGAGTTTCACACCGGGCATGCCAAAGCAATATTCCCAAGGCACCAACATATTTACCTCGATCCAAAACGGAGAACTTCTACTTCATCACCCGTTCCAGTCCTTCACCCCCGTGGTCGAGTTCGTGCGGCAGGCCACCAGCGATCCCAATGTGCTGGCCATCAAGCAGACCTTGTACCGCACCGGTCTGGATTCGGTATTGGTCCAGGCGTTGATGGAGGCGGCTAGAGGGGGCAAGGAGGTGACGGTGGTGGTGGAACTCCGGGCGCGATTCGAGGAGGAAGCGAATATCGAGATCGCCACCAAACTACAGGAAGCCGGCGTCCACGTCGTCTATGGAATTGTCGGGTACAAGACCCACGCCAAGATGTTGATGGTAGTGCGGCGCGAGCAGAAGCATCTCGTGCGTTACGTGCATCTCGGAACAGGCAACTATCACTACCGCACCGCAAGGCTGTATACCGACTACGGCTTGTTTACCTGCGACCCGGACATCTGTCAAGACGTGCATAAAATCTTCATGCAGTTGACGACACACAGCAAGCATCCGCCCTTGAAGCGTTTGTTACAGTCGCCGTTCACAATGCAGTCGGGAGTCATTGAGCGAATCGACCGAGAGGCGGAGAATGCCGCTGCCGGCAAGTCCGCACGCATTATCGCCAAGGTCAACGGTCTCGTCAGCTCCCAGGTGATTACCGCGTTGTACAGGGCGTCACAATGCGGCGTTAAAATCGACCTGATCGTACGTGGTGTCTGTTGCCTGAGGCCGGGCGTCGAAGGCGTGTCGGAAAACATCACCGTCCGTTCGATAGTGGGCCGTTTCCTGGAACATACTCGTGTTTATTGTTTCGAAAACGGTGGTTCGCCCGAGTTGTTCTGTTCGAGTGCCGATTGGATGCCGCGGAATCTGGTCCAAAGGGTGGAACAGGGTTTTCCAATTCTGAACTCGAAGCTCAAGCGGCACATTATTCGGGACTTGGAGTTGTACATGGCAGACAACGTCAATTCGTGGGTAATGGACAAGGCCGGCCACTATCACAGGCACGCGCGTCAATCGGACACGGAGGAGCTGATGTCCGCCCAGAATCGTTTATTGGAAGAATACCGCGAGCATTGAGCGGTAACCGCGTTAGAAATACTCCAGTACCAAACAACCACTGCTGCATCCTGTCCGGGCCCCGCCACCGCCCGCCAGGCCGGATGGATCGTGATTCACGTCAACTTTACGCCAGCTGGAACTGGAATGACGATTCCAGCTTCACGAGTCCACATACTTCGCGATTTGCATATCCAGAGTAAAGGATTCAAGGGAGATCGGCTGTAACCTTTTTACTTAACGCAGCATCTTAGTACCCTTGGGCATAAATACACACACGTTCAGCGGGATCGGAAAAGCCGATCGCCAAGGCACGCGAGCGCAGGACTGGCCCGGTCAATTCAAGCGAGCGTAACGCCGG
>JAANXG010000093.1 GCA_018263405.1 Gammaproteobacteria bacterium | reverse complement strand
CCTGCGAAGCGCGCCTTGCATTGGCACTTTGGAGACGCTCTGAACGTGTGTGTATTTATGCCCAAGGGTACTTAGGGCTCGCGCAAAAACAACTTCCCATTTTCACATCCCGTCTTCGGGCCATCTTTGAACGATCCTCCATCGCAAAATCCTCATAGTAGCCCTGCTAGTACTGCGATTTTGCTCCATCGGATCGTCCAAATCTAACCCAAATTCGGGCGCGAATTCTGTGAAGTTATTTTTGCGCGAGCCCTAAGCCCGGACAAGCACGAACAGGACTTTTTTTGCGATACACTAGGAATCTCCCAAACCCGCACGATCGTCGGCTCTGCACGGACTTTTTGAGATGTTACGAATGAACCTGTCAATCTTCGGAATGGGCCAAGGATAATGCAGAACAATTCCCCGCAAGACAAGGTTGCCTTGGTGACCGGCGGCGCGCAAAGACTCGGTGCCGTCATCGCCGCACGCTTGCATTCGGCCGGAATGAGACTGGTGGTTCATTACCGCTCTTCCGATGACGCCGCCCACACGCTGCAGGATTCATTGAATAAAAAAAGAAAAGAATCCGTTGTTCTGGTGAAAGGTGAACTGCTCGACGTCGACAAGTGCCGGCACCTGGTCAATCAGTGCATACAAACGTTCGGCAGACTGGACGTGATCGTAAACAATGCCTCTACGTTTCATCCCACTCCCGTCGGCGATACCACGACCGATGAGTGGGAGAGTTTAATGGGTATAAATCTGCGTGCGCCGTTTTTTCTCGTTCAGGAAGCCGCACCGGAACTGAAAAAAAATCGGGGATGCGTCGTGAACATGGCGGATGTCTACGGCCGGATGCCGTTAAAGGATCATATCGTTTACAGCACCGCCAAGGCCGGTTTGATCGCCCTGACCCGCGCGCTCGCCACTGAACTGGCGCCAAACGTGCGCGTCAACGCCGTTGCGCCCGGTGCCATTCTATGGCCGGAGGGCGACGGCAACGAATTGGCCCATCAACGACTGGTCTCCAATACGCCTTTGAAACGAATCGGGTCACCGGATGAAATCGCCGACGCCGTTCTATTTTTGGTCACCGGCGCGGGTTTTACTTCAGGGCATGTGTTGCCCGTTGACGGCGGCCGAAGCGTGTAGTCCGGCTATCGAGCCGAATATCCGTCACAGGCCACAATTTTTGTGTGTTATCGCTGAAAGACGACCAGAGTTCGGCATAGGTGCAACCACATTCCGGATGAACCCGTTCGCCCGCGATTTCCGCCAGCGAACAGAGCACGAAGGCATAATTCAAAATATCGGGCCGTGGCAAGTCACAGGGCGAATTGTGGTCGACAGTGTCGCCATATAACAGGATGTCCAAGTCCAAAGGCCGGTCATCCGGCACACAGCCGCCCCGGCGCCGTCCACGCCTGTTTTCCATGTCCGAAAGAGCCTGCATGACCTCGGGTAGCGCCCGGTCCGTTTCAAAGCCCACCACCAAGTTATAGAAATTCGGTCCACTGAATCCCACCGATTCCGCCTCATAAAGGGTGGACACGACCAATGGGCCGTAATGTTCCTCCATCAAGCACAACGCTTCCCGCACATTGGTTTCGCGGTCCATATTGCTGCCGACACTGACGTGGACCTCAGGCATCTTTACGGCCCCGCTCTATCACGACCCCCACCGCGCGGGCACCCCGTACCGCCCCTCCTTTATCCACGGTCACCCGGCACCACGGAATGTCGAACTCACCCTTTAGAAGGTCCGCGATACCTTCGGCCAACGTCTCAATCAGATGAAATCGGGAATCTTCAACAAAGGCGATGACGCGTTTCACCACGGCCTTGTAGTTCAGAGTATCGTCGAGCTTATCGCTATCCGCGGCACGCTTTATATCGACCCCCATTTCCAGATCGATAGAAATGCGCTGACGGATCTGGTGCTCCCAGCCCCATACACCGACCACGCACTCGGCCTTGAGTTCTTTGAGGAAAATAATGTCCACCGCCGGTCTTGTCACCAAATTGAATGCCACAGGGAGCTTGTATAAGCAGCGGCGCGCTGTCAAACGCTTGACCCGCCGTGCCGGACCCTCTCAAATAAAGCCATGTTGTACACACTGCCCGTATTGGCGTACCTGATCGGCTCGATCTCCAGCGCCATCGCAATTGCGCGCCTATTCGCCCTGACCGATCCCCGTTCAGTGGGCAGCGGTAACCCCGGCGCCACCAATATACTCCGGCAGGGGAACAAGACCGCGGCATTACTCACCCTCCTCGGTGATGTGTCGAAAGGTGTCGTGCCGGTACTGATCGCGCATTCTCTATCCGAAACCCCCCTGATTCCGGCGGCGGTCGCCGCCGCCGCGTTCATCGGACACCTGTACCCCGTTTTTTTCAGATTCCGGGGCGGGAAGGGGGTGGCGACCGGACTGGGCGTGTATCTCGCCTTGTACTGGCCCGTCGGCGTGAGCCTGATCGTCTGTTGGTTGCTGGTGGCTGCCATATTCCGATACTCCTCGCTCGCTGCGATCGTGACCAGCGCGTTATCCCCTTTATTGGTGGCGTACTGGCTACCCCATCCCGCCTATGTAGTCATGTCCATCGTTCTGGGCGCGCTGTTGCTGTGGCGCCACCGGGATAACTATCGAAGGCTGCTCCGCGGCAAGGAAGACAAGATAAGACTGCCTTCACGAAAATAATAGAAACCGAAATCAAAAATTCGAACTTTGAGCGCAGGCTAAGGGGTACTAATCAAAACGGTGCGGCGATCGATACCGCCGGGACGGAAAGGCTCCGTTTTTCATACGTCAAGCGGGCGGTTCGAGTTCCGTCAATAGCCACCGCGGCCGGACCCGAAATCCACCCGCCGGCACACCGCCGCCGTTTCGAGCCCGCATCCAACCCGTATAGGCGATCATGGCCCCGTTGTCGGTACAGAACTCCGAACGCGGGAAATACACCTTGCTGTCCTGGATTTGGGCCAGATCCGCGAGGCGCGCCCGCAGGTCGAGATTGGCACCGACGCCTCCGGCCACTACCAAACGCCGCAGTCCGGTCTGCTGCAACGCGCGCCGGCACTTGATGACCAGGGTTTCCACGGCGGCATCTTGAAATGCCCGAGCGATATCGAAGACCGTCACATCATTCAAGGCCTGGCCCCGAACCGTCTGCAGCACGGCGGTTTTGAGGCCACTGAAACTGAAGTCCAGGCCGGGGCGGCCGGTCATCGGCCGGGGAAAGTAAAAACGTTCCGGGTCGCCCCTCGCTGCCGCTGCCGCGATCGCCGGCCCCCCAGGATAACCCAGACCCAGCAACTTGGCGGTCTTATCGAAGGCCTCGCCGACGGCATCGTCCAGCGTCTGCCCCAACAGCCGGTAACGGCCGGGTCCAGCCACCTCGACGGTCATGGTATGCCCTCCCGAAACCAGCAGGGCGAGGAACGGAAAGGCGGGCCGTTCGTCCTCCAACATTGGCGCCAGCAGGTGGCCTTCCATGTGATGCACTCCCAAGGCCGGAATGCCCCGTGCGACGGCCAGACCGTGGCTCAGCGCCGCACCGACCAATAGCGCACCGACGAGGCCGGGTCCGGCGGTATAGGCGACCGCCTCCAGGTCTTCCGTCTCCGCGCCGCTTCGAGACAACACCTCCCGGACCAACGGCAACAGTTTTCGTACATGATCGCGCGCCGCCAGTTCCGGCACAATGCCGCCGTACTCGTGGTGAGTATCGATCTGGGAAAACAGGGAGTGCGAAAGCAATCCGCGGCCGCTGTCGTACAGCGCCGCCGCCGTATCGTCACAGGAGGTCTCTATTCCCAGTACCAGCATGCCGGGTAACTCTCAATATCCCCGTACAGAAATGTGTCGGCCCGACCCTCATTTGACGATCAAGCGGCTTGTTCGGCCCTTCGGCTTTGATTAGAATCCGGCGCCTCCCATGCACCAGATTTGAGGAATTGTATGCCAAGTGTGAAAGTTCGTCAGGATGAACCATTCGACATGATTTTGCGCCGGTTTCGCCGCGCCTGCGAAAAAGCCGGCATCTTTACCGAGGTACGGCGCCGTGAACACTACGAAAAACCCACCACCGGCCGCAAGCGCAAGGCGATGGCCGCCCGCAAGCGCGAACTCAAGCGCGTCTCCCGGCAGCGCAACCGGTTTCAGCGCTCGCACTAACCCGCCGGCATCCCCCGCAATATGAGCCTCAAGGGACGAATCGGCGAAGACATGAAGAACGCGATGCGGGCAAAAGATACGGCTCGCCTCGAAACGATCCGCATGCTGCGCGCCGCCATCCAGCGCAAGGAAATGGACGGGCAAGCGACACTGGATGATGAAGGCGTAATCGCCGTCATCGAAAAACAGATCAAACAGGCCCGCGATTCGATCGAGCAGTTCAAGACCGGCAACCGCGGCGATTTAGTCGCCAAGGAGCAAGTATCCGTTGAGATCCTTTCGGAGTACCTGCCCGAACCCCTGGGTGACGAGGAGCTCGACGAGCTGATACAAAGAGCGATTTCGGACACTGCGGCCGAAACCATCAAGGATATGGGCAAGGTCATGGGCCGGCTCAAACCGCGAATCCAGGGGCGCGCCGACATGGGCCAAGTCAGCGCCAGGGTAAAATCCCGGCTCGGCTGACGACGCAACGCACCGCCACCGCCGCGGTCCGGACTATTCCGGCAGTTTTTTCGCTCCTCGGCTCGGGCATCCGGTTTCACCCTGCCTCCCGCCATCCGCGCAGTCGGGCAAATTCCGCATTTCCACTTCCCGGGGGGTCGGATCGCCGCGTCGGCGTGGCGGGCTTTACAGCATCCTCGTTTTCCATTGAACTTGCACTCATGGCCGGTCGCATCCCCCAACACTTTATCGACGAACTCATGGTTCGAACGGACATCGTCGAGGTGATCGACAGCCGGGTGCCGCTGAAGCGGGCCGGCCGGGAATTCAAGGCCTGCTGCCCGTTTCACGACGAGAAAACGCCCTCCTTCACGGTCAGCCAGGACAAGCAGTTCTACCACTGCTTCGGCTGCGAGGCCCACGGCACCGCGATCGGATTCTTGATGGACTACGAGCACATGGATTTCGTGGAAGTCATTGAACACCTGGCCGCTCGTCACGGGCTGGAAATTCCGCGTGAAAGTAGCGCGGGACACCCGGAGAGGCCCGGTAAAGGTGGCGGAGATTTGCTGGATGTGCTCGACAAGGCCGACAGGTTCTATCGGGAGCAGTTGCGAAAACACCCGAACGCCAAACAGGCCATCACGTATCTCAAGCAACGTGGCCTAACCGGCCAGACCGCCGCCCGCTTCGGTCTGGGATTCGCGCCGGAAGGGTGGGATAACCTGATCAATGCAGCCGGCAATACCGAATCGGCGCGCCAGGCGCTCGAACACGCCGGCCTGGTGAACAAACGTTCCACGCAGGGTTACTACGATCGTTTCCGCCATCGGATCATGTTTCCCATCCATGACCACCGGGGCCGGGTCGTCGGCTTCGGCGGTCGTGTGCTCGGCGACGGCGAACCCAAGTATCTCAATTCGCCGGAGACGCCCGTATTCCATAAGGGCGCGGAACTGTACGGCCTGTACGCCGCCCGCGGCGCCATAAAATCAACGCAGAAGGTGCTGGTGGTGGAAGGCTACTTGGACGTGGTTACGCTGGCTCAGCACGGCATCGAATACGCCGTCGGCACGCTCGGGACCGCCACGACGAGGGCGCATCTCGAACGCGTCTTCCGCTACTGCACCGAAGTGGTGTTTTGTTTCGACGGCGACCGGGCAGGCCGTGCCGCGGCCTGGCGGGCCCTGGAGTCATTGCTGCCAAGCCTGGGCGAAGGCCGGCAGGCAAGCTTCCTGTTCCTCCCGGAAGGAGACGACCCCGATAGCATTGTCAACAAGGAAGGCCGGGAGGGGTTCGAGCAGCGTATCCAGGCGGCCACGCCGTTCTCGGATTTTCTCGTCCAGCAACTCGCGCATCAAACCGACGTCACCCGGATGGACGGGCGGGCGCGCTTAATCGAGCTGGCTAAACCACTGGTCAACAAAATTCCCGCGGGCGCGTTGAAGGAACTACTTAAGGATCGATTGACGGGACTCGCCCAGACCGACCGGGAGACGCTGGAGCGTTTGCTGGATGGTCACAATCAGGCTGCGCACGCCACCGCGACTGTAAAGCGTGCTCCGCCCTCGCATGGCCGGGTGACGGTCAAACGGTCACCGGTCCGGGAACTCCTCGCACTGGTGCTGCAGCACCCCGAGCTCGCCCACATCGCCCATGACACCGAAGAGCTCAAACAACTGCAAGCCCCGGGCATTGAACTGTTGACAGAGGTGATTCAAACCGCCATCGATACCAGCGGACTCACCACCGCCGGCCTGTTGGAGCGGTTTCGCGACCACGAACACCACCGCCACCTTGAAAAATTGGCGGCGCGCGCGCACATAACAGGCGAAGACCGGATAGAAGAAGAACTCAGATGGCTGATAACCCGTCTGCGCGTGCAACTCGTGGATCGGCGGATCGAAGCATTGAAGGAGCGGAGCAAAGAGCAGGAAGCGCGAGAGGGGCGGGCCAGCGAGTCGGTAAAAAAGCAACTAGACACCCTGCTGAAAGCGAAACGAGAACTCCAAACCCGGGGTCCGTGACGGCGTGGGAGGGACGGCGGGGCGCACAATCATAATCGACTGAATGGGCTATACTGAATTAGCTCGGTTCCAACATTTGACGACAGGTACCGCTAGTGGATCAAGAAACCAAACAGTCCGAACTCAAAAAGCTTATCCTGAAAGGAAAGGAACAAGGTTTTTTGACCTACAGGGAGATCAACGACCACCTGCCGGAGGACATGCACGACACCGATCAGATCGAGAATGTCGTGAACATGATCAACGACATGGGCATCCTGGTCTACGATAAAGCTCCCGACCCGGATGCTTTGCTGCTTAATGAAGACTCCGACACCGACGAAGAAGACACGGAAGCCGCCCTGACCACCGCTGTCGAGAGCGAATTCGGACGCACCACCGATCCCGTACGCATGTACATGCGGGAAATGGGCACCGTCGACCTTCTGACGCGCAAGGACGAGATCAAGCTCGCCAAGCGGATAGAAGGAGGCATCCGTCAGTGCACGGAAGCGGTCACGGCCTGTCCGATCACCATCTCTCGCATTACGGAATCAATCGAGGCGATCGAAAGCAACGAGATGCGCCTGAACGACCTGATGGTGGATTTCATCGACCCGAACGCGGTGGACGACCCCATTCCGATCCCGATCCCGAAGCAGGCCGGCAGCGATAACGACGAACGGGAACCCGATACCGGGCCGGATCCAGACGAAGTGCAGCGCCGGTTCAAGCTCCTGAAGAAACACAATCAGTCTCTAAAAAAAGCGGTCACCCGCCACGGTATTAGCAGTGACAAGGCCAAAAAGGTCCAGGCCAAGATCACAGCGGAGTTGATGGAAATCAAGTTCGTGCCCAAGCAGGTCGACTTTCTGTGGAACCAGGTTCGTTACCTGGTCGAGGTGGCCCGTGCGGCCGAAAAACAGATCATGGGGATTTGCGTCAGAAAGGCCCGCATGCCACGCAAGGCGTTTATCAAGATCTTCGTGCACAACGAGACCGAATCCGGGCTCTATGAGCAATTGCTGCTTGCAGCCGAAGAGCACACCGACATACTCAAGGATCACAAAAATACGATTCAGAGCAACCAACGCAAGTTAATGGACATCGAACAGGCCGCCGGGATCGTGATCTCGGAGCTGAAAGACGTCAACCGACGCATGTCCATCGGTGAAGCAAAGGCCCGCCGGGCCAAGAAGGAAATGGTAGAGGCCAACCTGCGCCTGGTGATTTCGATCGCGAAGAAGTACACCAACCGCGGGCTGCAGTTTCTGGATCTTATCCAGGAAGGTAACATCGGCTTGATGAAGGCGGTGGACAAGTTCGAATACCGCCGGGGCTACAAGTTTTCCACGTATGCCACCTGGTGGATTCGTCAGGCCATTACCCGCTCCATCGCTGACCAGGCCCGTACGATCCGTATACCGGTACACATGATCGAGACCATCAACAAACTAAACCGGATCCAGCGCCAGATCCTGCAGGAAAAAGGCCGCGAAGCGTTGCCGGAAGAGCTGGCCGAGCGAATGGATATGCCGGAGGAAAAAATCCGCAAGGTTCTCAAAATCGCGAAAGAGCCCATCTCGATGGAAACGCCTATCGGGGAAGACGAGGACTCGCACCTTGGTGATTTTATTGAGGATAAAGGCGTGGTTGCGCCTATGGAAGCGGCCACGAACACCGGCTTAACCTTTTCTACCGACGGTGTCCTGGAGACGCTCACGCCGCGGGAGGCCAAGGTATTGCGCATGCGCTTCGGCATCGGCATGAACACCGACCATACCCTAGAGGAGGTCGGCAAACAGTTCGACGTTACCCGGGAGCGCATACGGCAGATAGAAGCCAAGGCACTGCGCAAGCTGCGCCATCCTTCGCGCTCGGAACACCTGCGCAGTTTCCTGGAGAGCGGCTAAAGCAACCAAAGGGTCGGCTGCCCCGGCCCTGTACAATTCTTCTTCCGGGGCCTGTAGCTCAGTTGGTTAGAGCAGGGGACTCATAATCCCTTGGTCGCAGGTTCGAATCCTGCCGGGCCCACCATTAGTTTTCGTTTGGCGTCAGTATCGATAAGGAGTTCGTTCGCCGTGTTTGGGCCCGATACGATAGACCGACACCCAACGGTAATGGGCCATCCTGGCTCACCTTTCTCGGCTATGTGAAAGACAGCCTTTGGAGCATTGATCTGTTTCGGTGCGAGTCTGCAACACTCCAATCTCATTGGGTGCTGTACACCCATCGCGGCATAAGGACTATTTCGCCACGGACACGCCAAGTCCGGGGCGTGTCCGAACTCGGCTAGTCTATCAGGCTGTTCTTCAACAGCCTGATAGACTAATCGATGCCGCTTTCGATGTCCGAGTCGGACACGTCCAGCCAGATGGTCTTGAGCTCCGTATACTGATCGTGGGCATGCACAGAATTGTCCCGCCCGCCGAACCCGGATTGCTTGTAGCCGCCGAACGGCGTGGTGATATCCCCTTCCCCGTAGCAATTGACCGTCACGGTTCCCGCTCGAATCGCACGGGCCATTCGATGCACCCGCTTCACGTTGCTGGTGAATACGGAGGCCGCCAGGCCATAGCTCGTGTCGTTGGCGATCTTCACCGCTTCGTCGATGCCGGAGATCACGATGACGACCAGGACCGGACCGAAGATTTCCTCCCGGGCGATCGTCATCTCCGGGCGCACGTTGTCGAATATCGTCGGCTCGATGAAGAAACCGTTGTTCTTCTCGATTGCGCCGCCGCCGAGCACCACATCGGCCCCTTCCCGTTTGCCCTGCTCGATGTAGCGAAGGATTCGGTCGTATTGCTCGCGCGACACGATGGCGCCGAGCCGGTTGACCGGGTCCAGGGGGTCGCCGGTCCGCCAGTCGCGAATGCGGTGGAGGATACGTTCCAGCAGGGCATCCTTGACGTCCTTGTGCACGATCAGGCGCGAGTTCGACGAGCAGTTCTCCCCCATGTTCCAAAACACCGCCTGCGTGGCATGCTCCGCCACTACATCCAGGTTGTCCGCATCCTCCAGGACCACGCAGGGATTCTTGCCGCCGCACTCCAGCACCACTTTCTTGAGATTGCTGTGCGCAGCGTACTCGAGAAATCGCCGACCCACGTCCGTGGAGCCGGTGAACGACACCATGTCGACGTTCGGATGCAGGCCGAGCGCTTTACCGGCGGTCTCCCCGTATCCGGGCACCACGTTCAGCACACCTCGCGGCACGCCCGCTTCGAATGCCAGCTCGGCCAAGCGCAGTGCGGTCATGCTGGTCTGCTCGGCGGGCTTGATAATGACGCTGTTGCCCGCCGCCAGCGCCGGCCCGACTTTCCAGGCCATCATCAGCATGGGGAAGTTCCAGGGCAGGACGCAGGCGACAACGCCGATCGGCTCCCGCACCACCAGCGCCACGGCGTCGTCACCCGCCGGCGCCACTTCGTCGTAGAGCTTGTCCGCGGTCTCGGCGTGCCATTCGAGGCAGTGCAGGGTTTCGGCCAGATCCGCGTTCTCGACCTCCTGGATCGGCTTGCCACTGTCCACGCTCTCCAGCACCGCCAGCTCCCGTTGATTGCGGCGAATCAGCTTGCACCAGCGGATCATTGTTTTCTTCCGGTCCGTGGGATGCAGCCGGGACCAGCGTCCGCCCTCGAAGGCCTCGCGGGCCTTCTCCACCGCCAGGTCCACGTCCGCCCGGCCGCAGGACGCGATGCGGTTCAACACCTGCCCATTGGCCGGATTCAGTGTCTCGAACGTTTCGCCGGAAACGGCGGCCCGCGCTCGACCGTCGATGAACGCCCCCGAAGGGAGCGCTATCGAGTTGAAGATCGATTCGTATTCTTCACGTGTTAATAGCAACGACATTGTCTTTCTCTTCAGGTCGGACGTCGCCGGACAACCGGGCCATGGTGCGTTTGAGGGTCCGCAGCACCATCTCGAGCTCGCGCTTCTCGCTCTTGAACAAGGGCCGCAGGGGCCGCCTCACGGTGCCGGCCGGCAGTCCCTGGAGGGCGCAGGCATGCTTGACGAACTGGATGAGCTTACCGCCCTGCTCCAGGGCGTGCATGAAGGGCATCAACGCCGACATGATTTGCCGTCCTTTCTCAATATCGTTCTCCACGGCGACCGCCCGATACAGGGCGAGGTGTTCCTGCGGCAGGCAGTTTCCGCCCGCGCAGACCCAGCCCCGCGCTCCCCAGGCGAAAAACTCGAGGGCCTGGTCGTCCATACCGCACAGTAAAGTGATATGCGGGTAGTCGCGGGCCAGCATATGCAGCTGATTGACGTCGCCGGTGGACTCCTTGACGGCGGCAAAGTTGGGGCTACGCCCTACCCGGTCGAAGAATTCGGCGCTCATCGTGGTGCCAGTGCGGCCGGGATAGTTGTACAACATGATCGGCAGATTGACCGCGCGGTCGATGGCGAGCGCGTGATTGGCCAGCTCGAGCTGCGTCGGTACCGCGTAATACGGCGCGCTCATCAGAATGGCATCGGCGCCGTGGGATTTCGCCAGCCGGCCATACTCGATGCAATCCTCGGTGCGGATGGCGCCGACCCCGACTATCAGGGGCAGACGTCCGTCAATCACCCGCTTGGCGATGCGCATGAGTTCGACCCGCTCCTGTTTGCTCTGAGCGTAGTATTCGCCGGTGGTGCCGCCGACGATGATGCCGTGTACGCCGGAATTCACGAGGTGGTCGACCAGGATTTCAAACCCCGCATAGTCGATGGAATAGTCCTCGTTATAGGGCGTAATGACCGGTGGATAAATGCCTTCAAATTTCATGGAGTCTTCCCCTGGACGGTGGATTTCCCGTATGCTAATGTGGCGACTAATTGTACACAAATTGTCTTTAAAGACAAGAACAGAAGCATCTAGCCTCTTGTCAGACCCCTCGAAAGCCAATTGACGCCCTATGAGCAAGCCAGCCTCAACCGCAGATACCTTAGAGACCAAGCGACAACGCGGCCAGGGCGCGGCGCGGGTTTACCAGCGCCTGCGCGAAGACATCCTGCGGCTGAACATCAACCCCGGAGAGCTTCTGGACGAAACCCGGATCAGCCGGGACTTCGATATGTCGCGGTCACCGGTCCGCGAGGCCATGGTCCGGCTCGCCAGCGAGGGGCTGATCAAAACCCTGCCGAACAAAAGCACCATTGTGGCGCCGTTGAATGTCGAGGAGTTTTCCGCCTACATCGATGCATTGGACCTGGTCCAACGAATCACCACGCGACTGGCTGCCAAATTACGCTCGTCCGCGCAACTGGCGGACATCAAGGAGAGGCAGGCCGTTTTTGAGCAGGCAGTCGATGCCCACGACGTGTTGCTGATGATCGAATCCAACCGTGATTTCCACATTGAGATCAGCGATGCTTCCCAAAACAGATACCTGAGTGAATTCAACGCCCGGTTGCTGGACGAGGGCCGGCGCTATCTACGTTTGTACTTCCGCTCCCTGAACGACTCCCTGCCGCCGGAACTGGAGGGAGAACATTACGGAATCATCGAGGCCATTGAAAAACAGGACGAGACCCTGGCAGAAACGCTTGCGCATGAGCACAGCATGCAGGTCAGCGATCGTTTTATTCAGTACTTGTCCAGGCGCCACACTTCCGAGATTTCCGTCACGCCGACCGGGGCGAGGTAATCGGCCTAAAAAGATCCGAACGGTTTCTGTGGTGCCGAATCCCTGGGGTTACGCTGAGAATCAGCTACGCACATATCAAAAATCGAAGCAGTACCCGCCTATGAGTCCTATCTGACGGCACACCTCGCAAAGATTTATAACAGGCTTCGCTACTCGTATTTTGCGACCGGATCACCCAGCACCGGCAGGCGGGGCGTTACCCCGAGCCCGGGTTTTTCCGAGGCCTGCATGACCCCCTCGGTTCGTTTCGGCGCACCATCGGCCATATTCACCGTGCCGTAGGAGTTAAAATCCGTTGACGAAAAACGGTAGGGCTCCGGCGTCGAGTGCGCAATGTGGGCAATGGCGGCGGTGACGATGTCCCCTCCCCAACTGTCTTCGATGGTCATCGGAATACCGAGAGAAACGCACAAATCCCTGATCTGCCGCGCCTTGGTCAAACCGCCGACCTTGGATATCTTCAGGTTGATCACATCCATCGCCCGGTCACCATAGGCGCGAAGCAGCATGTCGAGACCGTCGATATTCTCGTCCAGAATAAACGGCAGTTGGGTATTGTCGCGCACCGACAGACACTTCTCGTACGATAAGCAGGGCTGCTCGATGTACACGTCGAGATCGGACACCGCGTTCGCAACCCGGATCGCGTCCGGCGCCAGCCAGCCGGTGTTGGCATCCGCTACCAGGGTTTCACCACTTCGCAGCACCGCGGAGGCCGCCCGGATTCTGGCGACGTCGTCGCTCGCATTCCCGCCCACCTTGAGTTGAAATTTTTCATACCCTTCGTCCCGGTATTGAGCGACATTGTCCGCCATCTCGCCGGCCGGCCGCTGGCTGATGGCCCGATACAGGGCCACCGCGTCGCCGAAACGTCCGCCCAGCAGTAAACAGACCGGGCGGTTCAATGCCCGGCCCAGGATGTCCCAGCAGGCCATATCTATCGCGGATTTGGCGTAAGGATGACCCAGCAGCGCCTGGTCCATGACGGTGTTGATCCGGGCGATTTGGGTCGGATCTTGCCCCAACAGGTGCGGCGCCAGTTCTCCGATGCCCGCACGGGCCCCGGGCCCGAAGGCAGGCAAATAAAACGGCCCCAGCGGGCACACTTCGCCGACGCCGCTGACACCCTCGTCGGTATCGATGGCGACGACGGTGCTGTCGAATACTTCCACATACTTGCCGTCCGCCCAGGAATAGCGCCCTTCCTTCAGGGGCAGGTCAACCTGATAGACCGTGATGGATCGTATTTTCATTCAGGCAACTCCTTGTATCTAACGCACGTTCGCCAGAAATTTCCAGGTGTGTTCGCTTTCAGGATTTTCAAATACTTGGCCGGAGGGCCCGATCTCTTCAATTTTGCCCTCGTGGAAAAAGGCGATCCGATCGGACACGTCTCTTGCAAATCCGATTTCGTGGGTGACCACCAGCATGGTCATCCCTTCGTCACTGAGCAGGCGAAGGGTGTCCAGGACTTCGCCGACCAGTTCTGGATCCAATGCCGACGTCACCTCGTCGAACAACATGTATTCGGGTTCCATCGCCAGCGCCCGTGCAATTTAACCGCGGTGTTGGTGGTAAGACCTGCGTCCACTTTGCCCTGCGCCACCGCCAGGAATACTTCGTTCTCGCTCTGGTAGCCCTGGTACAGGTCCTTGGTGTCCCATTTCTCCGCGTACTTCAGGAACTCGATCTCCGGAACCGTCCCCACCGCCGCGGCAACGCGTTTGCCTTTCATGTCTTCGAAAGTTTCGATCCCGGAATCCTTGCCCACAACCGCCTGCGCGTAATAAATCGCGTACGGAATGGTGAAGCCGACGGTCTTGGCTATATCCGGATCTCCCAACAAATGAATTGGTAAGTTCTCAATAACCCCGTGCAAGAATGTGGGGGTAGGGTTGTCTTTCAGGGCTGTCGAAAGCACGGAGGCTTTCGCCAGAGCGTACAGGGAGGTATTGCATCCTTAGCTCCGTAAACGGCACTT
>JAANXG010000092.1 GCA_018263405.1 Gammaproteobacteria bacterium | reverse complement strand
CTGTCGAAAGCACGGAGGCTTTCGCCAGAGCGTACAGGGAGGTATTGCATCCTTAGCTCCGTAAACGGCACTTCCCTATGCCACTTCTTACAGCGCCCCTGAAAGACAACCCTACCCCCACATGATCGCCGACATTGCACGGACTTTTTGAGAAATTACGTCAAAAGTACAACCGGCGACGACAGCGGGCGCAACAAGAGTGGCCCGCTACGCGGCCGGGTAGTCGGCCATTGACACCACGGTCTGCGGGCATTGCCTACGAGATTCATCCGCAGGTATTCAAGATCAACTGGTCCTTTATCAACCCTCACCCTGGATGGTGACAGTAACGGAGCGTTGGTACGGGGCATGGCGGTGCTCGTAGACATAGATGCCCTGCCAGATGCCAAGTCCGAGCCGGGCGTTGGTGATTGGAATTGTCAGGGAGCTTTCGGTCAATATACTGCGCACGTGGGCAGGCATGTCGTCGGTGCCTTCCTGGTCATGCCGAAACATCGGGTCGCCGTCCGGGGCAGTGCGGGACATGAACGACTCCAGATCGCTGCGCACCGCTGGATCCGCGTTTTCGCACAGGATCAGCGACGCGCTGGTGTGATGAATGAATAGATGCATCAGACCCGTCTGGACGCCGGATTCGCCCACTCCGTGCTCTACTTCGCGGGTGATATCGTAAGTACCGCGGCCCCGGGTCGAAACATCGAATTTAAACTGCGTCCACATCGACCGTATGGTACCACCCGACCCGGGCGAAGAAACATGGAAGCCGGCTGAACTGTATAATCCGCCGACCGGGAAACATACTCCTTTCCAACCGTCGAAGAGATTGTATGTCGATAGAATCCACGAATTTCATCCGGCAGATTGTCGCAAGAGATATCGCCGCCGGCAAAAACGACGGGCGGGTCGTGACCCGCTTTCCCCCGGAGCCCAACGGCTATCTGCATATTGGCCACGCCAAATCGATTTGCCTGAATTTCGGTATCGCCGACAGCTACGGCGGCGCGTGCAATCTTCGATTCGATGACACGAATCCGGAAAAAGAGAACATCGAGTACGCCGACTCGATCAAGCGGGACGTACAATGGCTCGGTCATGAATGGCGCAACCTGTGCTACGCCTCGGGGTATTTCGAACGGCTTCACGGCTTTGCGGTCGAGTTGATCGAAAAAGGCATGGCCTACGTCGACAGCCTGACGCCGGAAGAAATCCGGGAGCATCGCGGTACTTTGACCGAGCCCGGCCGCGAGAGCCCTTTTCGCGACCGCGGCGTCGGGGAAAACCTCGATCTCTTTGCCAGGATGCGGGCCGGGGAATTCGGCGACGGCGAGCACTCGCTGCGCGCGCGGATCGACATGGCATCCGGCAATATCAATATGCGCGACCCGGTGATTTATCGAATCCGCCACGCCTCCCACTGGCGTTCGGGCGACAAGTGGTGCATCTATCCCATGTACGACTTTACCCAGTGCCTGTCCGACGCCCTGGAGGGCGTGACCCACTCGTTGTGCACGCTGGAATTCGAGGACCACCGGCCGCTGTACGACTGGGTGCTGGACAACGTGGACGTGCCGTGCCATCCCCAGCAGATCGAATTCGGGCGCCTGAATCTGAACTACACCGTCATGAGCAAACGCCTCTTGAACCGTTTGGTTCAGGAGCGCTATGTCGCCGGCTGGGACGACCCCAGGCTGCCCACGATATCGGGGCTGCGGCGGCGAGGCTTCACGCCCGCTTCCATTCGCAATTTCTGCGAGAGAATCGGCGTCACCAAGAGCGATGGCATGGTGGAAATGGGCGTATTGGAGCACGCGGTACGCGAAGACCTTGACAACGATGCCGAGCGACGAATGGGCGTTTTACGCCCCCTCAAAGTCATCATCGATAACTATCCGGCGAATCGGATCGAGGAGTTGGTAGCGCGGAATCATCCCAAGCGGCCCGAGTTCGGCGAGCGCAGCATCCCCTTTTCCCGCGAAATCTATATCGAACGCGATGATTTCATGGAGGATCCACCGAAAAAGTATTTCCGGCTCGCGCCCGGCCGCGAGGTACGGCTGCGCTACGGGTATTACATTACCTGCCGGGAAGTCATCAAGAACGAAGCCGGTGAGGTGGTTGAGCTTCGCTGTACCTACGATCCCGAAACCAAAGGCGGTACGTCGCCGGACGGGCGCAAGGTGAAGGGCACGATGCATTGGGTCTGTGCGGAGAACGCCGTGGACGCCGAAGTACGCGTGTACGACCGATTGTTTCAGTCCGCGAACCCGACCAGCGAGAATTTTCTGAATCAACTCAATCCGCACTCCCTCGAGGTACTACGCCACTGTAAGCTGGAACCGGATCTCGCCAATGCGGCAATCGAATCGCGGTATCAACTCGAGCGGCAGGGTTACTTTTGTATAGACGCCGACAGCGATGCCTTGCATCCCGTGCTGAACCGAACGGTGACTTTGCGGGATTCCTGGGCGAAACAGGCGGCTTGACCACCCGGGTTATCCTTATCGATCCGCTATAGTCGAACCCGCGCCGGCCTGCGCGGTCTCAGCTTCTTAAGAATAGACTTTTATGCGACGACGTGACGATGAGATGATCGCCGCGTCTTCAAATCACGTGGCCAACGCGAGTCTGAGTCGCAGTATGCCGTCTCGCACATACACCTCCTTAAGCTGAAGCCAGGGAGCAATCAGCGCGAAAACGGTGTCATGGAAACTGTAAATAGGATTCGCGCGCAGATACTCGCTTACCAGTAGCACCGCCAACCGATTGAGATTCTGATTCTGCTTATCCTTGTCGGAAACACCGCTGAAATCGAGGTGTTCGAGTCTCGAACGTTCAAGGTAGAGGGCTCTTTTGCCCGGTTTGTACGACACTTCGCCGGAAAAACCGACCGAACCGTCGTACTGCTCGTTGCTGAACGCAATCTCCATCAGCGCGTTGGACCCGAACTCGATGCGGGTTTGTTGATCCCGGAGGAGAACGAACGGCTCACTAAGCTCGATACAGAACACCAGGACACAGTTCTCAACCGGAAATTGGCTGTCGATACGATTTTGGATTTCCGCCTGGGAGATTTCGTAGACATATCCATGGCGCAGGTACAAATATGCCGCACCAACGGCAATCGCGATCGCAATCGACAATATGGCGGCTATCTTTTTCACCAACCGGCCTCCGAACCCGGGACACCGATACAAACCGTGTGGCGCATTACTGTCCGCTCATCTCCGGGAATCCGGCATCGCCGTGGATGTTTTCACTATTCAGCCTGGTGGCGGCCTCTTCAAAAACGAACGCAACACACGGAACCAGGCTTTGTTTTGCCGCCGATATTCCAGGACACACTCCCGATCCCGTATCTGGAGAAACTGGCTCCTGTCTTTCAGGCTTGAATATCGCTGTGGATCGCTGCCATACACCAGGCATATAGCCTGATTGTAACTTTGCCGGTCAAGGGCGTGCTCGTTCCAAAAATTCCGCCCCGATCGACCCCGGGGCGATGAACCCGTTTCGTCGACAAACAGCTCCGCCGCGTTCCAAACAACATCCGCACCGTTTTGGTAGTACCGAATCAGCAGCAGTATCGTCAGCATATCCACCGCTTTTTCGGCGTTTCCCGATGACCGCAGATCGTATATGAGGAACAGGGCATGAGACACTTCATGCAAAAATGCATGCAGGTACGCGTCCCGAGTCACATCGTAGATGTTCGCGTTTGTCTCGGAATAGGAGTCCCGAGTGAAGCGATCCGCGACATCGAACACAAAACTGTAGGGCATGTAGATTTCATTCGACGCCTCGTCGATCGACGGCCCTTCGTTTCCACCCAAGAACAGAGTCAAATCGGTGTGAAGATCGAATTCATCGTTGAGCAGCTTAATAACGGTTTGCGTAATGCCTTCTTCCTCGATGAACGTCCGCGCGTTTTTTTCATCGCTTCCTTGCGGCGTATTATAAACGATTTGGAACGAGGCGCCCTGGGCGTGCGAAGCACTCAGGATCAGCAGTAGTAGCGCACCTAATAGCAGATTTTTGGCAAAGGTCACAGAATTAAGTAATTACCCGCTCTGTTCGACCGCGATGCCGTCATCAACCCACAACGATCCGGCCGGCCAACAGCCGCCGGCGCCGGTCAGCACCACGATGGATTGATACCCGACGGATTCAGTAGCCTGCCGCATGCCCGTCCTTGCGGTGGTCGGAGGCGGCACAGTAAAACCCGTTTTCCAGTCGATATATTAACTGGGCGCCGCCGAAAGCGAACAGGGGGGTGGTGGCGCTGAGACGGTGCCCACGCTGCCGGAGAGCACGCTGTACATCCACGTCGAATCCCGATTCAAAAACGACATCGTACTTATCGTCGACGAACCATCGTGGTGCATCGGACGCGGCTTGGGGATTTTGACCATGGCAGAAAATACGGACCATCATCTGAACGTGCCCCTGGGCTTGCATGTGCCCGCCCATTACGCCAAAACTCATGAGCGGTGACTCGTCGTGCATGACGAACCCGGGAATAATAGTGTGGAATGGCCGCTTGCCTCCGCTGATGCAATTCGGATGGGCGGGATCCAGGCTGAAACCCGCCGCGCGGTTCTGAAAACTGATACCGGTTGTGGGATCCACGACACCGGACCCAAAACCCCAAAAGTTCGATTGAATAAACGAAACCATCACGCCGCCCTCGTCCGCGGCGGTTAGATACACCGTCCCCCCGTCACCGGGTCGTCCGTGAAGTGGATCTGAAGCCCGGTTAATGTCAATACCCGCGGCAACATCGCTCAAGCGCGTTTCGTCCAGCAGGTCATCGACGGAAACGTGCATATGGTCCCGGTCGGCGACGTGGGCCTGAACCAGCTGGAAAGCAGCCTTCACCGCCTCGATTTGCAAATGCACGCTGTCAGCGGTATCCACGTCATACTTTTCGATACCGGCGTAATCGAGAATGCCGAGAGCGATAAGTGCGGCAATACCCTGGCCGTTGGGCGGAATCTCGCATAGCTGCACATTGCCGAGGGACTTGCGGATCGGTTCAACCCACTCCGACCGATGATCCGCAAGGTCATCTTCGCTAAGCACCGAACCGCCTCGATTTAAAAATTCCACGATACGCCGGGCCGTACGACCCCGGTAAAAATCCTCGCCGTGGCTTTCGGCGATGCAACGTAGCGTACCGGCCATGGCGGTATTACCGAATAACTCACCCACCACCGGGGCACGCCCTTTTGGACAAAACACCTGATTGAATCCCTCGAAATCCCGATAGGTCTCCCGGGCGTCAGTCCACAGACCTTGGACTGTCGGGGAAACAGGGTAACCGTATTGGGCGTAGTCGATGGCGGGTTCGAGCAGTTGGCTAAAATCGAGTTTCCCGAACCGGCGGGACAATTTCGACCATGCGTCCACGCATCCTGGAACCGTTATCGATTCCCAGCCGGTGGTGATCTCATGCACTCCTTCAAATCTCCCGAGACTCCAGGCACGCGGCGAACGGCCCGAGGCGTTAAGACCATGCAGGCTTTGGCCGTCCCAAACAATGGCAAATGCGTCGGATCCCAACCCGTTGCTGCACGGCTCGGTGACCGTTAACGCTGCTGCCGCGGCGAGTGCGGCATCCACGGCATTGCCGCCTTGGCGGAACATATGCACACCCGCCTGCACAGCCAGCGGTTGAGAAGTCGCGATCACATTGCGCGCGAAGACGGGCACACGGCGGGAAGGATACGGAAATTCGTCCCAGCGAATATCGGAATGCATAATCAAATTGTAACTACCCACCCATATCCGTATAAAGCTGACCAGAAAGCGTCAATTGAATAGCGACCAGTGGATTGTATCCATGATTCACCATGGTCTGTAAGTAGCTGGAGATGCGGAGATGGGGGCGAGTAGGTGCATCAAATTAACGTCGGCGCTCCTCGATTACAGTTCGACCACGATCTCGGACACAGGTTTACGGACGCTCACCGGCACCTCGTCCGGATATCCGTACCAGAACAAACCTACGACTTTTTCCACTACCGAATCAACCCAAATCAGGTCATAGAACTCATCTGCCCGCGTTACGGGGCCCGTGGTCCATTTCATGCCTATCCCCCGGTCCCAAAGATACAAAGACAGATTCTGCACCGCGCAACAGCACGCCGCATAGTCTTCCTGCTGGCGCAAGTCGTCACTGCTTCGGATACAAGTCATCGCCAACCAACCCGGGATGTGGCTCCAGCGCTCCCGTTTGACCCGCCCGGCTTCCTCCCCCTTGGCTTGGGCCACGATCCGGGTGTTGAGATCAACAACCTGCCGTTTGATGTGGTCCGACAACAAATAAAATCGCCACGGCTCGGTCAAGTGATGGTTGGGCGCCCAACGAGCAAGTTCTATACCCTCGAGTACCGCCTCCCGCGGTGGAATATCGGGCTTAAAGAAGTTGATAGTTCGGCGCTCGCGTATAATATCGGCGATCGGTTTTTTTGACGAAACGTCCATTGAGCCAGCCAGGTATGATAAGAATCGAGGAAACGTAATCCAATAAGAGCTACAATTCAAGAAAGCTCCGGTTTCCTCCAAGTTGCATAAATAATACCGGTCACCCAGACCGGGAACTCGGCACTATGGCCAGAAAAGTCAGCAATCTTCAAAATTACCTGCTAGCAGGTATCTTGACCGTCATCCCTTTGTGGATCACTTGGGTGGTGTTTAAATTCGCCATCTCTCAGTTGTCGCAACTTGGCGAACCCTGGGTAAACGCGCTGGCCAGGGGACTTCAGTTCACATACCCGGCGATCTCGGAAGTTCTTCTTCATCCATGGCTGCAACCGACCATGGCCGTGATTATCACGCTGTTCGGATTATACGTGCTGGGATGGATCACTACCCGGGTCATAGGTCGACGGCTTGTAAGCCTTTTCGATCGTATTATGAATCGAATTCCCTTCGTCAAGAAGGTTTATGGCTCAACCAAGATGCTGCTGGACGTTTTGAACCAGGAAAAGAAAGAGTTCGATCGCGTCGTACTCATTGAGTTTCCCAACCGCCACATGCGCGCCATAGGGTTTGTAACGCGCATCGTAGAAGACAAAACCACCAACCAAGAGCTTGCTGCTGTCTATGTACCGACCACCCCCAACCCCACTTCGGGTTACCTCGAACTGGTCCCTGTCGAGCGAGTCATCAGCACGGATATGACGGTGGAGGAAGCGATGACCTTTATTATTTCGGGCGGCGCCGTGGGACGCTCATACATTGACAATGCACAAAGCGACGGTGAACACTCCCATGTCGAACCCCTGGGACAATCCAAGCAGTAGTGACGGAGTCAAACGGTTTTTAACCCCGGAATGCGCGCTTCCAAAGCCCCATCTACCCGTTGCGGCGCTGTCAAATGAGCAGGAAGGTCGAATCGAATACGATTAGGGGCGGCGAAAACTTCCAGGATGCAATTTTAGTCGGTGTATCCCGGACCTTTGCCCTGACCATCCCCCAGCTGCCGGTTCCTCTTCGACGAACCGTGACGAACGCTTATCTGTTGTGCCGAATTGCCGACACGATAGAAGACGATCCCGGGGTGAAACCCGGGGAAAAAGAGAAATTCCACAACCGATTCATCGATATCCTCAACGGACGAGAAGACGTACGGGTATTCACTCGAGACCTCGAACAGAACCTTTCGATGAAGACCTCGCCACAGGAAAGAGAGCTGGTGCGGAATACGGAACGGGTAATACAAGTGACCCGGGGGCTCGATGCCGCAACACAGGCCATTTTGAGTCACCGCATCGTCGTGATGTGTCGGGGAATGCCGGCGTTTCAACGCTGTCCGCGGCGTGAAGGCTTGCGCAACCTGGGCGCCATGGATCAGTACTGTTACTACGTCGCGGGCGTCGTGGGTCAGATGCTGACCGAATTGTTCTGCGACTACTCGAAGAATATCGCCCGGTTTCAGGATCCGTTGTTCGATCTGTCCGCTTCATTCGGTCAGGGGCTGCAAATGACGAACATCCTCAAAGACATTTGGGAAGACTGCGAGCGCGGTGCATGCTGGCTTCCACGGGATGTGTTTGCCGCCCACGGGTACAATCTCTCGGAACTTCACCCGTATTTCAATCGCGAGGCTTTCGCTATCGGGTTGCGGGATCTGGTCGGCGTTGCTCACGGCCATTTGCGTAACGCGTTGGCCTACACGGTACTGATTCCGGCTTGGGAATCCGGTATCAGGCGCTTCTGCCTGTGGAGTCTTTTTCTCGCCGTGATGACGCTGCAAAAAATCAGTGAAAATCCGTATTTCGACGCCAGCTCCCAAGTCAAAGTGTCGCGGCGTACGGTACGCCACGCGGGCGGAATTACTAGTGCGGTATGCCGCAGCAACGTACTGGTTCGGGCTCTGTTTGCCTGGGCGGCCCGCCGCTTGCCGCTCGCATCGGATGTATCGACGTATCGAGAATCCAAGCGCGCGGTCTGAGAGCTCTACCCGCTGATTCAGAGCCAAAGTCCATCACGCGTCCACGGGTAGGATACAATCCTCACCCGCCAAAAACCGATTACTCAGCCACCAGGTGTCATCTTTGCAAGCCGCCGCCGTCGCCCACCCCAATATTGCACTCGTGAAGTACTGGGGAAAACGGGACGCCACCAATAATCGACCCGCCGTGCCGTCGATATCCGTGACCCTGAGCTCCCTTTATACATACAGCCGGGTGCGCTTCGATCCCAATCTTGAATCGGATTCGTTCGCCATCGGCGGACATCGCGACGCACAAACCGCGATACGGGTCAGCGCCTGCCTCGATACAATCCGGGCCCGGGCGGGCCGCGACGAATTCGCCTACGTGGAAACGCGAAACAACTTTCCGACCGGTGCCGGGCTGGCGTCTTCGGCATCGGGTTTTGCGGCCCTGGTGGTGGCGGCAAACCGGGCTTTGCGTCTAGATCTGCCACCCGCGGACCTTTCGCGCATCGCCCGGAGAAGCTCCGGCTCCGCCGCGCGTTCCCTGTATGGCGGTTTCGTGGAAATGCCCCTCGACAACGAGGAAGAAACGGCCTATCCGCTTTTGGACGCCGAGCAATGGCCGTTGGCGATAGTGATTGCGGTCACGGCGACTGGAGCCAAGGATGTAGGCTCAACCGAAGGCATGGAACGTACCACCCGAACCTCTGACTATTACCAGGCCTGGCTCGAGGCGGCCACCGCAGACTTCGCCACCGCAAGGGATGCAATTTTGAACCAGGATTTTCGAGAGCTGGCCCGGGTCAGCGAGAGAAGTTGCCTGAAGATGCACGGCTTGATGCTGAGCACCGACCCGGGATTGATATACTGGAACGAAGCCTCCGTGGCCTGCCTGCACCGTATACGGATGCTGCGGAAAGACGGTGTTGAAGTGTTTTTCACCATGGATGCGGGACCGCAGGTGAAAGCGGTATGCCCGCCGGCCTATCGACAAATCGTGGCCGAAGCCCTGGGCTCGATCCCCGGTGTGACGGACGTCCTCCAATGCCGACTGGGAGCCGGTGCGCGAGTGGTGGAGGGTGCGTCATAAAAGCGATAGCGTCCGCGCCGGGCAAAGTAGCCATTCTGGGGGAGTACGCGGTGCTGGAAGGCGCCCCGGCTCTCGTGATGGCCGTTAACCGACGTGCCCGGGTCACGATACAGGCACACCTCCATTCGTACTGCTCGGTCGCCGCACCGGCCTGGGGCGGGCAGCAGGAGCGCTTCGAGCTTGGCCCCGACGGCCCGCGTTGGGCAACCGGCGGCGAGCGGACTTTCAAGCTGCCTGCACACATCATTCAAGCCTTTTTTGGCTCCGAACGTTGGTCCCCCCCGTGGCCGCCGTTTCATGCCACCCTGGACAGCGCGTCGCTCGTTGAGAGCGGCTCCGCTGGGCCGAACAAGCTTGGGCTCGGATCCAGTGCCGCCTTGACCGTCGCATTGTGCAAAGCACTGAGTTATTATGCTGCAATGCACCAATACAGCGCTCCCGCGCCCGAATTAACCCGACTGATAGACATTCATTCCGGATTTCAACGTCGCCGGGGCAGCGGCCTGGATGTCGCGGCTAGCCTGTATGGTGGTTTGATCGAGTACAGGCGGGCGCCCGCACCACTTGTCCGGCCTTCCAGGCTTCCTGAGGACATTGAATATTGTTTCGTATGGAGCGGGCAGCAGGCGGTGACCGGAGAATTTCTGGCAAGTATCGACACATGGCGTAAAGGTAACGCACAACGATATAGGCAGGTGATGAAACCGCTGGCCGAAATTGCTCGGGCCGGGATTCGAGCGGCGCACACAAACGACAACGTCGGGTTCCTGCGCTCGTTGGATGAGTACGTCACTGCCTTGCATGCCCTGGGAAGGGCTTCCGGCACGGATATACTATCCGAACCACACCAGCGGCTCCGCTCGCTCGCAAAACAGTGCGGCGTCATCTATAAACCCTGTGGAGCCGGCGGAGGGGATATCGGCGTCGGCATGTCGAGGAACTCCCAGAGCCTGTCGCAGTTCGAAGAGCGCTTGGCCTCGGAAAGTTTCCGGCCTTTGTCGCTCAAAATTGACGAGACCGGGGTCGAAACCCAGTCGGGAAACTAAACAATGCACTCAAAAGTGTCGCGAATACCGGATTTCTATAATCTTTCCGTGAGCCAACGCGTCCGCGCCGTACACGAGCGCGGACTGCTGAACAAATCCGATTACATGTCCCTGTTGCGGGGAGAGCACATGCTCAACATCCGCGTCGCGGACAAGATGATCGAGAACGTGATCGGCGTGATGGGTCTGCCCGTGGGACTGGCGCTGAACTTTGTCATCAACGACAAGGAGTACGTGATCCCGCTGGTCGTGGAAGAACCGTCCATCGTCGCCGCGTTGAGTTCCGCCGCCAAGGTCGTAAGGAACTGTGGCGGGTTCTTTTCGGAGAGCACCGAACCGATCCTGATCGGCCAGGTACAGGTGGTGAGTGTTCACCATACCGCCAAGGCGAAATCCGCCATCCTGCAGCGCAAACAGGAAATCATCAACCTGGCTAACAGCTTGCATCCAAAGATGTTCGCACGCGGCGGCGGGGCACGAGATATCGAAGTCCACACCCACCCGAATCCGAACAGCATCGGCGACATGCTGGTGGTACATCTCCTGGTGGATACCCGCGACGCCATGGGTGCAAACCTGGTCAATACCATGTGCGAAGGGATTGCGTCTTTGATCGAAACGATCACCGGCGGCAAAGTATTCTTGCGAATTTTATCCAACCTTACCGATCGGTCCTTGGTGAGGGCCCGGTGCGAGATACCAGTGGAACAGTTGAACGGTAAAGGGTTCGACGGCGAACAGGTGAGGGACGGCATCATCATTGCCAGCGATTTCGCGGCTGTCGATCCGTATCGGGCGACCACCCACAACAAGGGCATCATGAACGGTATCGACGCCGTCACCCTGGCCACCGGCAATGATTGGCGGGCAGTGGAATCCGCGGCGCATGCTTATGCCGCCAGATGCAACGGCTATACTTCGTTATCACGCTGGTACAAGAACGATGTGGGCCACTTGGTGGGCGAACTGGAAGTGCCGCTGAAAGTCGGCACCGTAGGCGGTCCCCTCGAATCGAATCCGACAGTGTCGCTGAATTTGCGGCTGCTTGGCGCCCAATCCGCGCGGGAACTGGCGGAGGTCATGGGCGCGGTGGGACTGGCACAGAATTTCGCCGCGCTCCGGGCCCTGGCGACGGAGGGCATCCAACAAGGGCATATGACCCTTCACGCGCGAAGCGTGGCAACGGCGGCAGGAGTGATCCCGGAAATCTTCGATACCGTGGTGGAACGGCTTATAGAAAGTGGCCAGATTAAAGTCTGGAAAGCACAGGAGATAATCCAGCAGGTACGGGTGGAGACTATCCCACCGGCAACCGTCGGCGCCGCCACCAGCGCCGAGACCGTAACCCACGGTCTCGCGGCCGGCCACGGCAAAGTAATTTTATTGGG
>JAANXG010000091.1 GCA_018263405.1 Gammaproteobacteria bacterium | reverse complement strand
TCTGGCACGCAAGTCACGGCAGGGCGTGCCCTATCATGCCCTCGAGGACCTGGAGGTCATGGATCCCGAAACCATGCAGCCCGTCGCCCGCGACGCGGAAAGCATGGGTGAGGTGATGTTCCAGGGTAACATTGTCATGAAAGGGTACTTGAAAAACTCCGATGCCACCGATAACTCCCTGGACCGGGACTGGTTTCACTCGGGCGACCTGGGCGTCATGCACCCCGACGGTTATATCCAGCTCAAGGACCGCTCCAAGGACATCATTATTTCCGGCGGGGAGAACATTTCCTCCATCGAAGTCGAGGATTGCTTGTACAGGCACCCCGCGGTGGACACGGCGGCGGTGGTGGCGCGTCCCGACGACAAGTGGGGGGAGACGCCGTGCGCGTTCGTCGCCCTGAAATCCGGCGCCACCGCCACCGAGCGGGAGATCATCGATTACTGCCGCGGCAACCTCGCCCATTTCAAGTGTCCGAAGTCCGTCCTGTTCGGCGAGATTCCGAAAACCTCCACCGGCAAGATCCAGAAATTCAAACTGCGTGAACGAGCCGACGAGCTGGGCTCGCTGAACTGATGGCCGGTCTCGACGAGCGCCTGCAACAAGCCGTCGCCACGCGGTGGCCGTTGTTATTTCCGCGCTCGCCGGCCGTATCGTGTATCGACTCCAACCGACGTAATTGCCATGCCCTTATCGCCGCCCGCGGACAGAGATCCCATTCACGAACGCCGCATTGAATGCCATGGCTACCGCCGGACCGACGGCCTGTGGGACATAGAAGGTCACATGACCGACGTGAAGTCCTACGACTTCGACAACGCCGAACGCGGTCGGGTGGAAGCGGGTGTCCCCGTCCACGAAATGCGGGTGCGCATCACCATCGATATGGATTTTTTGATTCACGATGCCGAAGCGTGCACCGAGTACGCGCCTTTCGGCATCTGTCCCGACGCCGCGCCGTCCATGGGCAAGCTCAAGGGATTGAAAATCGGTTCGGGCTGGCGGCGGGAAATCGATCGGCACCTGGGCGGAACCCTGGGATGTACGCATCTGCGTGAACTCCTGGGGCCCATGGCCACCACCGCGGTGCAAACCATTGCACCCATCATGGAGAGGGAGAACCCCTTAGCGGCCGGCGAGCGCCCGTGGTCGATCGGCACCTGTCACGCCTATGCCCCCGACAGCCCGGTGGTCAAGCGGCTGTGGCCCGAACACTACCGCGCCCCCGGAAGCCGCGACCCATAATCCTTTATTTCGCCTGCATGCGCGCGGCGCCGTCCAGGCGGATCACATCGCCGTTGAGCATCTGGTTCCCGACGATATGCATCACCAGGGCGGAATACTCGCCGGCGCGGCCGAAACGCTTGGGGAACGGCGTCTGCTGGGCCAGGCTATCTTGTACTTCCCTGGGCATGCCGAGCAGCATGGGAGTGGCGATAAAGCCCGGCGCGATGGTCATCACCCGGATCCCCTTGCCGGACAGATCGCGCGCCGCCTGGATGGTCAGTGACACGATCCCGCCCTTGGAGGCGCTGTAGGCCGCCTGTCCGATCTGGCCTTCGTAGGCGGCGACGGACGTGGTATTGATCACGATGCCGCGCTCGCCGATGTCGTCCAGCGCTTCTTCGGCATACAGATCCGCCGCGACCAGGCGCATCAAGTTGAAAGTGCCCACCAGGTTGACGTTCACGACCTTGGTGAAATCCTCCAACGGCATGGGTCCGTCCCGGCCGACAATACGCTTGGCCGTGGCGATGCCGGCGCAGTTCACCAGCACCCGCGCGGCGCCATGGGCCGCTTTGGCCTTCGCGACCGCGGCCTCGGCGCTGCCGGCGCTGGTCACGTCGCACTCGACCGCAAGACCGCCGATTTCCTTGGCGACACCCTTCAGTGCATCCTTGTTGACATCCATCACCGCGACCTTGGCACCGGCGGCGGCCAGGGCCCGCGCCGTTTCAGCGCCCATTCCGGACGCACCACCGGTCACAATTGCAGCATGACCATTGACATTCATAAGTTACTCCTCAAGTTCGTTTTGATAGAAACAACACGGCCGGACGATACGGCGTCGAATTAGGGTACCCTTGGGCACGGGCGTCGATCCGTTCGGGGTTCGAACCGATCCGGTATTGCGTTAAAGCGCGCAATCATCCCTGCATACGGCGCCCGGTGCAACCGTCCGTCGTGGCGCACCGTTTCGCCGCGCGCGGCCCATCGATATGAACCATTACCCCGGAGGTTTGTATGCAACGTGAATCCATGGAGTACGATGTAGTCATAGTAGGCGGCGGGCCAGCGGGCCTGGCCGCCTCGATACGCTTGAAGCAGTTGGCACGGGATCAGGATCGGGAACTCGATGTGTGCCTCCTGGAGAAGGGCTCGGAGGTCGGCGCGCATATTCTGTCCGGCGCCGTGCTCGAACTCCGCGCACTCGACGAACTGATCCCCGACTGGTCGGATAAGGGGGCACCGCTGCATTCGCCGGTAACCGAAGAGGAGTTTTTGTTCCTGAAGGAGAATAAGTCCTTCAAGATCCCCAACGCCTTCCTGCCACCGCCCATGCACAACAGCGGCAACTACATCGTCAGCCTGGGTAATGTGTGCCGCTGGCTCGCCGAACAGGCCGAGGAAGCCGGCGTCGAAATTTATCCGGGGTTCGCCGCCGCGGAAGTACTCTACGACGACAACGGGGCGGTGAAGGGCGTGGCTACCGGGGACAAGGGCATCGACCGCGAAGGGGGCAAAACCGATCTCTACGAACCCGGGATCGAGCTGCACGCCAAGTATACGTTTTTATGCGAAGGCTGCCGCGGGCACCTGGGCCGGAAATTGATGGAGCGCTTTGCTTTGCGCGACGGTGCCCAACCGCAGACTTATGGCGTCGGGCTGAAAGAATTGTGGCGGATCGATCCGGAGCGACACCGCCGGGGGCTGGTCGTTCACACCGCCGGCTGGCCCTTGAAGAACGATACCTACGGCGGCTCTTTCCTGTACCACATCGAGGACAACCAGGTGGCCGTCGGCTTCGTCGTGGGGCTGGACTATACCAACCCCTGGCTGGACCCCTTCCAGGAATTCCAGCGCTTCAAGACCCACCCGGCCATCCGTCCCTGCCTTGAAGGCGGCAAACGGCTCGCCTACGGCGCGCGCACGTTGAATGAAGGCGGACTGCAAAGCCTGCCGACAATGACGTTCCCCGGTGGACTTTTGGTCGGCTGCGAGGCCGGCACTTTGAACATGCCCAAGATCAAGGGCACGCACACGGCGATGAAGTCCGGCATGATCGCCGCCGAGACCGCGTTCGAAGCGATCCAAGCGGAACGCGGTCGCGACGAGCTCACGGCCTTCACCGAGGCTTTTCGACAGAGCTGGGTCCACGACGAGCTGAAGCGGGCCCGCAACGTCCGTCCGTCCTTCAAATGGGGGCTACTCGCCGGCACGCTGTACACGGGCATCGACCAGGTGCTGTTCCGGGGCCGCGCGCCGTGGACATTAAAGCATCCGCATGCGGACCACGACACCCTGAAACCAGCGTCGCAAAGCGAAAAGATCGACTACCCGAAACCCGACGGCAAAGTCAGCTTCGACCGCCTGTCTTGCGTATTTCTCTCGAACACCGTCCACGAAGAAAACCAGCCGGTTCACCTCACCTTGAAGGACGACGCCATACCCATTGAGGTCAACCTTCCCGAGTACGAGGCGCCGGAACAACGCTATTGCCCGGCCGGGGTTTACGAGATCGAACGCGACGATCGCGGCAATCCGCGCCTGCGGATCAACGCGGCGAACTGCGTGCATTGCAAGACCTGCGACATCAAGGATCCGAAACAGAATATCGTCTGGGTCGCGCCCCAGGGCGGAGAAGGACCCAACTATCCCAATATGTGATGGCTACGGAGTCATTGCATGGCGCCGGCCCTGACCAGATCCTCGGCGACTTCGGTGAGGCCCCGGCGCTTGGCGATAGTCAGCGCCGTCTCCCCCTCGTCGTCCTTGGCGTGTACGTCCGCGTTATAGCGCATCAGCAGCCGAACGATCGGTCGGGAGCCGAGGGCCACCGCAATCATCAAAGGCGTGCGGTTGGTCTTGCTGCGAACGTTGGCTCTGACCCCTTCGCGCAACAGAAGGTCGACCTCGTGGACGTTCATATTGTAGATCGCACCCAGCAACGCTTCGGTTTGCCGGCGCTGGGCACCGACCTCGGAAGTCAGCCCTTTGGGCAGCCAGTTGGTGAATTCGTTGATCGCCGATAGGCCTACCACGGCGATCAGCGCCATCAGCATCGCCTCCGGCGCGATGCCCATGCGATCCGCCACGCCCGCCGGCAGATTGGCGCCGAAGGCCAGAACCACAACCGTCAAGACGAGGGCAAGCGTGCCGTAGCGAACCAGTCCGATGAGAATCAAAATGATCAGCATCCCGACGACAAAGCCCTGGTCGATCCCCCAACCGGCGATCACCGACTCGGGCAGGCCCGCAGCGGCGCTCAGCGCGACCGCCACCACCAGAAGCAGCCATTCAATCCATCGAGGTATTGTGCTCATAGCAAGAGTTATAACCGCCCGACACTGTAGGGCACCTTAATTTACGGACAATACGCTCACAGCAAGGCGAATGGAAGACATAAACCGCACCCACGGGATTAGTTGTCACATCTCACGCCACCGGCAATCCGTTCATAGCTGTCATAGCTGCAATGTCGGCAAACCGAACCCGTTGCTTTAACAATCAGGAGCGATTGAACTTTGGCCGGCGCTTGTCGGCGAATGCGTCCATACCTTCCACCTGGCCGGGTGTACCGAACAGGGACTGGAACATACGCCTTTCGAATCGGATTCCCTCGGCGAGCGTCGTCTCGTACGCACGGTCCACCATTTCCTTGGCGGCCATCACCGTATTTCGTTCGTAGTCCGCGATCCGCTTCGCTGCCGTCAGGGCTTCTTCCATGAGTCTATCGGGCGAAACGACGCGGCTTACCAGCCCGCAGCGTTCCGCCTCGTCGGCCTCCATCATGCGCCCTGTCAACACCATGTCCATGGCCTTGGACTTGCCGACGAAGCGCGTCAAGCGCTGGGTCCCGCCCGCACCCGGGATAATCCCGATGGTAATCTCCGGCTGACCGAATTTGGCGTTGTCGGCCGCGATGATGAAATCGCACATCATCGCCAGCTCGCAGCCGCCGCCCAAGGCATAGCCCGCCACCGCCGCGATAATGGGTTTACGGCTATGGGCGATCCGTTCCCACTTGGCGGTAATGAAGTCTTCTCTGTAAGCCTCCATATAAACTTTGTCTTTCATCTCTTTAATATCCGCGCCGGCGGCGAACGCTTTCTCACCGCCGGTGAGTATCGACGCGCCTATGGCATCGTCCCCTTCGAAGGCGTCGACGGCTTCGGCCACTTCGTTCATCAAGGCGCCCGACAGTGCATTGAGCGCCTTGGGGCGGTTGAGCGTAATTACCCCGACGTTGTCGCGGGTTTCGACGGTGATGTGTTCGTACGGCATGGACCTAATTCCGATTGTTGGAAGAAAAATTCGAATGCCCCCTCGCCCCTGTCGCTAGCCGGGAGAGGGAAACCTTTCGTTCAAGTTTACGACGCGTTTACCCCTCCCGACAGGCTGCCAGGGCCTGGTCCAGATCCCAGAGGATGTCGTCTATGGCCTCCAGGCCGACGGAGATACGAACCATGTCCGGCGTGACGCCGGCGGCGAGTTGTTCTTCCTCGGAGAGCTGGCGGTGGGTGGTGGACGCCGGATGGACGATCAGCGTCCTGGCGTCGCCCACATTCGCCAGATGGCTCATGAACTCGGCGGCCTCGATAAACCCGGCCCCGGCTTTCTGGCCACCCTCGATACCGAAAGTCATGATGGAACTCGCCCCCTTTGGCAGGTATTTCCGCGCCAGGGCATAGTACTCATTCTCCGGCAGTCCCGCGTATTTCACCCAGTTCACGCGCGGATGCCCCTGAAGAAACCGTGCGACCTCCACGGCATTTTCGCAATGGCGCTGCATGCGCACGGGCAGGGTTTCCAGTCCCTGCAGAAACAAAAAGGCGTTGAACGGACTCAGGGACGGCCCCAGCGTGCGCAGTGTCTCGCAGCGCGCCTTCATGGTATAGCCGAAGTCACCGAAAGTCTCAAAAAAGCGCACGCCGTGGTAGCCGCGGGAAGGCTCCGTCATACCGGGGAAATTGCCGTTGTCCCAGGGAAACTTGCCCGACTCCACAAGCACCCCACCGATGGAGGTGCCGTGGCCGCCGATGAACTTGGTGGCCGAATGCACGACGATGTCCGCGCCGAAGTTCATGGGGCGACACAGGTAGGCCGTGGGAAAAGTGTTGTCCACCATCAGCGGCAGACCGTGGGCATGGGCGATTTCCGCCACCGGCTCGATATCGAGCACATTGTTCAGCGGATTGCCGATGGTCTCGGCATACAACACCTTGGTTTTGGAGGTAATGGCGGCCTCGAAATTTTCCGGGTCGTTGGAGTCCACGAAGCGGGTCCGGATTCCCATTTTCCGGAACGTCACGTCGAACTGCGAATACGTGCCGCCATACAGCGTACCGGCGGAAACGATCTCGTCCCCCGTTTCCAGCAGCGTGAGCAAAGCAATCATCTGCGCCGCCAGACCCGAACCCGTGGCGAGCGAGGCCCGGCCGTCTTCGAGCGCCGCCATGCGCTCTTCGAACATAGCCGTGGTCGGGTTCGTCAGGCGCGAGTAGATGTTACCGAAGGTCTGTAGGTTAAACAGGCTCGCGGCGTGGTCCGTGTCGTCGAAGACGTACGAAGTGGTCTGGTAGATCGGCGGGGCGCGCGAACCGGTAGCCGAATCCGGGCGCTGCCCGGCGTGCAGGCAGAGGGTTTCGATTGCGAATTCACGGTCCGGGTCTGACATAGTACGGGTCTGCTCGACTAATCGAAAAAGTTAATAAGGCGCCCGCTGGAGCCGTTTGGCGGATATCACCCGCGTGTTCACGCCGCAGAAACCCAGCCCGCCGAAAAGCCGCGCGTACTCGATTTTCATGCAACGGTTCATTACCACTTCCAACCCCGCCTCGCGGGCGCGCTTGGCCGCCTGCTCGTGCTCGATGCCGAGCTGCATCCAAACCACTTTCGCACCGATCTCGATGGCGCTTTCCACCAGCGCCGGTACCCGCTCGACTCGCTGGAAAATATCGACAACGTCCACGGTCCCGGGCAAGGATTCAAGATCCGGATAACAGGGGCGACCGAGAATTTCTTCCTGGGCGGGGTTGACGGGAGACACTTCGTAGCCATGGTCCAGTAAGTACTTGGCCGCGAAATAACTCGGCCGGTACCAGTTGGCGGACAGGCCCACCACGGCAATTGTCTTCGAAGCGCCGAGAATGCGGCTCAATCTTTCGATTTCGGACATGCCGCCACTATATCAAGGGAGCGGGCGTTTTTCAGGTATCGGATATGCGGCAATCGACGAAATCCCGAGTCCGTGCCAAAACCGACGGGACAGTGGCGGATTGTCGCGTACAATCCGTGTTGCGAACCTGCATTTCGCGCGAACCCTGCTAGACTTGGTACACTGGAAGCCATCTCATAAACCGATTTAAAGAGGGTAATAGGTCCGATGAAAATCCTGAAGTCGTCCATCCACGCCGGGTGTTGCGCGCTCGTCGCGGCCCTGTTGTCGGGACACGCGCCTTTCGGGGCTCGGAATTCCGCCGCGAATGGGCGTTTGGGGGCTAAAGTTTGGCGCCCGCTGTCCGCTATTAGAACCTGTATCGGCGAGAACTAAGTACCCTTGGGCATAAATACACACACGTTCAGCGGGATCGGAAAAGCCGATCGCCAAGGCACGCGAGCGCAGGACTGGCCCGGTCAATTCAAGCGAGCGTAACGCCGGCGAGGGGCTTTTCCGACC
>JAANXG010000090.1 GCA_018263405.1 Gammaproteobacteria bacterium | reverse complement strand
AAAGCCTCCGTGCTTTCGACAGCCCTGAAAGACAACCCTACCCCCACATTCTTGCACGGGGTTATTGAGAACTTACAACAAACGGTTGGTCTCGACGCATCCGCGGTTACAGGTGGATGTATGTCCACCCGTTTTGCTGCCGTCGCATGAGCTCCAGCACCCCCACGTCCACGAGCTGAACTTCCGGCAGCAACCGAAGCTGCCCATCCGGGTCACGTTTCTTCAATGCCTTGTAGGCCAATCCACATCCGTTGAACACCAGATTGTCCTGATAGCGTTGTTTGAGCATGCTGATGCGTGGGGCATTGGGGGCTGAACCCCTTTTGAAAAGGGACAGGCCGGCGCCGGTGGCGATAATTCGGACCGACGAGGATTCATTACGCCGGAGCGATGTCGCGAGTATGGCTTCGGCCTGGGTTAATATGTTATTCAAATCCCCGGTGTCTTTCCGGTGCAAATGAAACAGCACCTTCCCGGAATACGCGGCCTTGGCGCCGGTTCCAACGCTCCCGCCTGACGACGAAGCGATGCGGGCTTCGGGTGCTTGGCCGGTGTACGAGAGCCAGCCCCACGTCAGCGCGCCGCCCAGAACGAATACCGCCAGCGATGCCGCCAACGCGGGCGCGATCCATTTTTCCCGCGGGGAAGGGATCTCTGCATGATTCGGCGTTGCATCCGCATAAGCGCGCTTCACGAGTTGCTTCAGGTTTTCGAGCTCGCGCACCCGCTCCCGCAAATACTTGTCTTGCCGCATGGCCTGTTCGATGGGTTGCCGCTCGTCGGCATCCAGTTCACCGTCAACGTAGGCATTGAGCAGCTCTTCGGAAAATCGTTTATCGTCAATCATGTCATATGTAAAGCATATGTAACGAGTATTATTGTTTATTGTCAGTGTTAATTCTATTATTCACCGCATCAGTGGGGACGAACCGGGCCTCGATTTATTCCGGTGTGGTTCCGGTTTTTGTCGCCAGGAGAGTAGCGATCGGGTTTTACCGGGGATGGTGGAATAATTCCGCGTCTTTGCCGTCTTGAAGCTTATCACGAGCACTTTCGATTTGCCGGATGGGTTCGTGATATCTCCTGAGCAGGGACCGCGTTATTCCGCAGGGCTTATAGGGGCCAATACCCAATTGGCCCCTATTTTTTTGCCGTTTAATCGACTCGGCGAATGCGGGGCGTGCCGGCTGATGGCCCGGTGGTGCTCCCGCCTTGTTCCAGGAGCCTTTTGAGACGCGTTCGCGCCCGGGCCAGTCGGCTCATAACGGTGCCAACCGGCACTTTCAGTATTGCGGCGGTTTCGGCGTAGGAAAAGCCCTCGATATCCACCAGGCTCAACGTCATGCGATAGTTTTCCGGCAGCGCCTTGATGGCCCGCCTGACGCGAAAGACGGTTTCGCGTTGACTGTTGACCCCCTCCGGGGTGTCCTCAAACTTGATTTCCAGATCGTCCGTGGATTCGAACGGACGATCCCGTCGAACGTGGTCGTACCACAGGTTCACCATGATGCGGAACAGCCAGCCTTCGAGGGCGTCCAGCTCCCGCAGTTGACCTACCTTGACCAAAGCCTTGGCCAGTGTTTCCTGAGCCAGATCCTCCGCGATGCTGGGGTCGTGGCACCATGCCAGCGCCGTGCGGAACAACTTGGGCCGGACCGCCTCCATCCGTTGCTGAAGCCTTCGATACCCCGCGGACATCACTGCGCGGAGCCCGGGCGGGCGCCCGCCGGATGGCGGGAGCATGCCGGTTGACCGGGCACCCCCGGCGCGGCGGTCGCTCTATACGGTACTTTTATAACGAAAACGGGAATATTCGAGCCCTCGGTACGTCTGAACAAGTGTCGTGGACGCATCGAAACCGGTGCGCCTGTGGCTTTTTTAAACATAGTTCAGCCTTGTACCCGCAAGGCATGGGGGGGCGTTGCCGCGTCCCCCTTTTAGTTGCGCCACGTATTGTACTGCAGTGTGCGCGATGTTTGTCATCTATCTCCTTTCGGCGGTCAGCGGCGCGCCCGCAGCCGTCGGCACTGGGCTTCCGACAACGCGGTATTGGGCGTGGCGCCGGCAATATTGGAATGGGTACAGGTGTGGGCCATCAGGTTGCCGGGCTGGGAACTGTGGCGGGCGGCGTCCAGCATAATGTGCCCCAGTTCATGGGCCAGCAGGGCGCCGATACAGGTGGGATCGCTGTTTCGAGTGATCCACGCCGTGCCCCGGCCGGCGATCGGCGCCGATTCCAGGTAAGAGTAGGCAATATCCCCGTCCGTCGTTTGGTTCACGAATACCGCCGCCGGCCGCTCGGGCTCGAGCTTCGTTAACAGTCCGGTTTGTTCGGCTTCATCCAGCACCTGGAAGTCATCCGGCGCCTGCAGCCAGTAGATGGCTCCCGCCGTGACCACTACGCCGCAGCGGGCGTAAATGGCCTCGGTATCGCCGATGGCCCGTTCTATCTGCTCCCTTTTCCAGCCCGCGCCGAGAAGTACCGCCACGGGATAGGTCACGCCCGTCGCTCCCCGCTCCGGACCGCCGTGTTGGGTCACCTCGACGACTTCAATGCCCGGGCCGGAGGTCGTCACGGGCGAGACCAGCGCCGCGAGCACGAGCAGGCCCAAGCGCGTGGCGGCGGCACGCCGGCTAAGCGATTTCATTCGCTATCCCGCCGGACTGTAGGTTCTCGATAAGCGGGGCGAGAAATTCTTCGTAGTGCCGCCAGCGCGCCACCGACGAGCAGTAGACCGGTTGCCGTGCCTGCCAGAAACTGGCCGTGGCGATATCGCGTTTGGTGTCGTGGGGGCTCAAGCATTGCTCATCCCAGGGCAAGCCACAGAACTCGACCAGTTCGCGGCTGACCGGTTCGGGATTCTTAACCAGCGACTCGTAATTGACCTCGAACATGGGCAATGGCAGGACCGCGCGCCAGTGCGCCATGAGGGACCGGTAAGTCCGGTAAAACAAAGCGAGATGGTTCAAGTCGGTGGTAAAGCGCAGGCCGTGCGCAAAGTCCTGCGTATAGCACGACACGCAGGTATCGAGTGGATCGCGGGTGCAATGCACGATCCGTGCCTGAGGAAAAAACAGGGCGATAACGCCCAGCCTGAGAAAATTTCCCAACATCTTGTCGCAGATTCGGGCCGCGTCCGGCCCCGTCTCGGGCAGGCTGCTCAAATAGCGGCGTGCCAGTTGGATCGACTTGTCCCGGGCGATCTCCCGACAGCATTCCGGGGTGCGCTCGTCACTGCCGATCAACGCCGGGAGTTCGCGTACGATCTCCCGCATCTCGGGGTGTTCGCCGGCGTCCGCCACCTTTGGGTGGCCGGCGAGGATCCGTTCCACCAGCGTGGAGCCACTGCGCGGCATCCCGACGATAAAAATCGGTCTGTCATCGCTTAGCCCGAAACCCCGCCGGTGGGTAAAAAAATCCGCGGTGAACGTGGCGACGATGCGATCGATGTAATCGGCGTGTCGATCCGGATCGAAGGGATAACGGCGCGCCTTGATGCGATTGGCCCGTTGGTAGTGTTCGAATGCGGTGTCGTATTGGCGGCGGCGTTCATAGACCTTGGCGAGGGCAAAGTGCAGATGGAAGCGTTTTTCGTCGCTGAGATCCGGGTTGTCCGTCAGGGCCAGCCAGCTCGAGAATTCCTCGTCGCCGACCTCGTATCCACCGTTGGCGGCCAACAGGTAAGCAGCATCGGTGGTCGTGGGCTGCAGCTCGAGTGAGCGTTGGAGCCGGGCGATTGCGCGATCGAACTCCCCCCGGGCTTGCAGGCATGCCGCCAAAGTGCCGTGTCCGGGGGCGTAATCGGGCTCCACTTCGAGGGCTCTTTCACTCGCGGCTTCAGCTTCCGCGAGGCGATTGAGCCGGATCAGGCAGTGGCTGCTGCCGGCGTGGTAGCGGGCCACATTCGGCTCCAGTTCGGCGGCCCGCCCGTAGCCTTCGAGTGCCGCGCGCGGCTCACCGGCGTCACGCAGATGATCGGCGATTTTCCCCAGGAGAGCGGCGTTGTCCCGGGCGAGTTCGAGTGCGCGCCGGTAACAGGATACGCCACTCGGTTGCTCGCCGCCCCGGGCGAGCAGTTGACCGAGGTGTGCAAGCGGTTCCGCCCGGTTTGGAGCCAGTTGGCAGGCGCGTCTGGCGTGATCCATGGCCTGTCGAGAGTCCCCGGAGTCCTTCAACACCAGCGCCAGATTGTGGTGGGCGTCGGCGTATGACGGCGCCAGGGATACCGCGCGGCGCAAGTGCGCCAGTGCCTCGACCAGCTCGCCGCGGTCCGCCAACGCGTTGCCCAGATTGTTATGGATCTCGGTGTCGTTCGGGGCGCGGCGGGCGGCGTTTCGGTAAGCGTCGAGGCACCCGTCGGTACTTCCCTCGTCAGCCAGCGCGTTGCCCAGGCCGAAGTAGTAGTCGCCCTCGTCGGCGTTCAGGCTTATGGCACGCCGGTAGCGGGACACAGCTTCGGAGGCTTGCCCGCTGTGGCGCAGTATTTCAGCCAAGTGGTAATGATAGTCCGCCTGGTTCGGGCAAAGCTTCAGGGCGTTTTCGATCAGCAACCGGGCCGGCTCGTTCCGGCCCCGTTGATGCATGACCAGCCCCAATCCGTGCAGGGCTTCGTGGCAGGCCGGCTCCCGCGCCAGCACCTCGCGATAGGCGGTGCCGGCCCGCGCGAGGGCCCCTTGCCGGTGTAGCGAAACGGCTCGATCGAGTGACATTGAAGGAATACTTACGGCATTCTTGTCGAGGTTTTCCCTTATCTTGAACCCCGGAGTCAAGAAAAGGTTCCCCCACCCCGTACCGCCTATCGCTTCGGAGTGGCTCAAAAAAGAAAATCCCCGCCGGTTGCCCGGCGGGGATTTCCGTTCCAGTCAGACTGTTTTAGCTCGAGTACGAGCTCGCAGCCCCCCTAGAAGACGCGCTGGGCGCCGAACTGCAGGCGGGTCGCATCGCCTTCCTGTCCATCGAACTGCTCCCTCTCACCGTAGATCACCTCGACGCCAAAATTGGTACCGGGCCACGGGCTCCACATGTAGTTGGTGTGAATTGACAGACCGTTTTCGTCCGCGGTCGGCGTGAGAGCCGCGAACTCGTCGTCGCGCTCGGAGTAACCGAGGTTGATGTTGACCGACGAGGTATCGGTGGTACGGATGGACAGCCCCGCGGTGACACCGAGGGCCTCCACTGTCTCAATTTGGCCACCGGTGGCGACGCTGGAGAAGAATGCCGTATTGGACAGGATGTAACGGCCGATCCCGTCACCGTAAGCCGCGCCCGCGGTGAACAGTACGGATCCCACATCCCAGGTGCCGCCGACATGAACGCCCCAGCCGGTCTCGTCATCGTCGTACGCGACACCGTCGAGACCGACGCCGGCGCCGTTGATTTCACGCACTACGCCGGAAATGCTGTAGCTGCCGCCGGCACCGCCGGGGCCGCCGCTCCACTTGGCCACGAAGTCAGGTATCGAGTCTTCCTCTCCACCGCTGGATTCCCCGGCCGAGTCGGCCACGAAGGATTCCGGATTCTCCACCGAGATGGCAAAGCCGCTCGGATGGGTCCAGCGGAGCTGGCCCTGGCGCAGGAATACCTGGCCGTTGGGCGCGAAGAAGTCCACCGTCGAGACGTAGTTGAAACCGCCGAACAGGGTCCAGGTCTGGCCCGCCAGGAAGGTGCCGTTGCCAGTGTTGTAGGCACCGTAGGCATGGCGGATACGGAAGCTCGATGAGTTGGAGAAGAACTGGTTGCCGCCGCCGCCGAAGAAATCACCTTCGATGTGGGTGTCAATGGCGCCGCCGTTACCCAGGTCGGTGTGGGACTTGACCCGCAGACGTGACTGTCTGGCGTGCAAACGCACATTATCCCGGTCCGGTGCGCTATCGAGCGGGATGGAGGCCACGGAAAAGCTGTCGCCGACGTCGGCGTCGAGGTCATAGATGAAGTCGCCTTTGACGTAGCCGCTGACAGCCACGGAGGTGTCGCTACCCGGGAGTTTGAACGACCCCGGGATGTCGCCGCCGACCACAACATTGGCGGGCACGGTGTCCACTTTACCTTCCATTTCCGCCAGTTTCTCCTCGACCTGCTGGTCGGAGGTGGCTTGCTGCTGCTCCAGTTGGTCGATGCGCTCCATCAGGATGCGCATTTGCTCTTTCAAGGCGTCGACTTCGACGGTACCCCTGTCGAGGCTCGGTGGCGTCTCGAGGTCACCGGACCCGGCCGCGAGAGCGGTTCCACCGGCGGAAAGCGCCAAGGCAGCGCTGGATCCTACCAGGATGGAACGGATACTCCGCGAAATCTCTGTCCGCTTGAAGGTTGATTTCATAACGTGCTCCTATTCGATTATTGGTTTCAGTTAAGGCCTAACTCGCCCGCAGAGCGGGTGTTGTTTTCCTGCAACTCCTTGTGTTGTATTTTTGTCAACATCAGCGGTGAAGACGCAGGGGGGCGGGTGAATATTCCAGTTATCGAATAAAAAAATTTCCCGGGCGGTTGGGGAACTTTCCCGGCTTCGGCGGGTAGATATTCGCTCTAGTGAAAGCCTCCGTGCTTTCGACAGCCCTGAATGACAACCCTGTCCCCGCATTCTTGCGCGGGGTGATTGAAGAACTTACGAAGTAGAGACCGAAGGTGTTGCTTTGGTTCGATAAGTGTGGATATTGGTTGCGGTTTAGCCGCGTGGAGGTGTCGGCATGGCAATGAATTCGTCCCTGAAGGCGCTGGGGTCTTTGGTGGCGGGTGTGGTGCTTGGTATCGGCGTCGCCCGGGCCCAAGAGGGGATTAGCCTGAAGTATCCCTACGAGGACGTGGCTTACTCGGCGGTGGGCGACTATCGGGCGCTGGCTCGCCATGCGGCGCCGATCTACGTCAAGGTCACCATAAGAATGAAGGCGCCGCTGCAGGTGGGCCGCATCGCCGATCCGAGCCCCAGGATCGTCAACGGGGCGAGCGGCATCATCATGGATGCCGCGGGGCACGTGGTGACCGCCGCGCACATCGTCCGGAGCACGGACTTCGAGGCGTCCGTGACCACTGTCGATGGCCGCGTACACCCCGCGAGGATTCTGCGTGTGGCGCCTGAACGGGATTTAGCGCTCTTGCGGATCGAGACCGAAGGCGTTCGGTTTCCGGCGGCCGAGCCTGCCGGCGACCCGCGGGCGGACCAGTCGGTACTGGCGATCGGCACCCCCGATAATCGTCCGGGTGTAGTGACGGTGGGCCGGATTACCTCCCCCCGGCTGCGCCAACGGTTTCGCTACGGCGATTTCGGCTTCGAGGACCCGGTGGCGCTGGCGATGCGAATCGAACCCGGTCATTCCGGGGGACCGGTGGTGGACAGCGCGGGGCATCTGGTGGGAATGATTGTCGGGTTCGACCTACGCCGCACGGATGCAGGCGAATATGTGTCCACCGGCGCTGCATACGCGGTCTCCGCTGCGGATCTGTTGAACTTTATCCGTCCCTGAGGAGTCAGAGAGCCTGACGAAACAATCTCTGATTTACGAGATGGCTTCTATCTATATAGAAATCTTCCCTAAGCTCTTTAGAGGCAAATATCAGGAGTTCGATAATGCGTATCCTCGGTTGTATTGCCATCTTGTTAACGCTGTCGGCTTGCGCCAGCTCTTCTTTGGAGCGGCAGGCCGGTTCTACTGCAAAGGGGGATTGCCGGGATCAAGCCGACGCCTATATTCGCGCCAACTATGCCAGTATCCCCAGCGAGTGGCGGGAATTCGAAAAATACAAGCACTACCAGCAGTGCCTGATGGATCAAAGATCCAAGTCTTAGTACCCTTGGGCATAAATACACACACGTTCAGCGGGATCGGAAAAGCCGATCGCCAAGGCACGCGAGCGCAGGACTGGCCCGGTCAATTCAAGCGAGCGTAACGCCGGCGAGGGGCTTTTCCGACC
>JAANXG010000009.1 GCA_018263405.1 Gammaproteobacteria bacterium | reverse complement strand
TCGCCCCGCGCACTTGTGTCGGACTCTTCAGTGGATTCTTCAGCCGCCTGCCGTTCCGCCGCTTGCTGCTGTGCGGCTGCCAAATCCCCGCTCTCGATCTTCACGAGTCTCTGGGCATTTTGAAGCTGGCTTTCCAGTAAACGGGCCCGCTCCCTGAGTTCCTGGTTTTCAAGGTTTCTAGACTCAAGGGACTCCTCGAGTGTGGCAATCCGGCCACGGAGTTCCGCGATTTCACCGGAGGCATCCGAGTCGGCACCGGCCGACTCCGACTGCGCCGATTCGTCGAGCGTAGCCTGGACGATCCTCAAAACATCGTCTTGCTCCGGTTCGGGCTCAGCCGTGCTCTCGGTAGCCGCGGTATCCGGTTCGGACTCAGCCGTGCTCTCGGTAGCCGCGGTATCCGTTTCCGCCGCGCTGTCCGTGGGCGGCGTCGTGGCACCGCTGTCCACGGTAACATCCTCCGTCATGGCGACGGAGGCGGTATCGCCGGCGATCTTGACTTCCTCGCCGGCGGCGGCGAGTGTCGTTTTGTACGACTGCCATTCTTCCAACTGAGCCGTATAAACCGCGCTTGCTTCTTCCGGCGAGACACTGGCGACGAGCGCGGTGTCCTGCAGGCGCAGTATCTGGTCAATTTTTAGCCGGTTTATATTGTTATTAACAAATGCGTCCGGGTTCTCCCGCAGCAACGCGATCATGATTTGAAACACGTTTGCCTGAATCGGGCCGGTATCGAGTTTAGACGCTATACCCCACAGGGTATCGCCTTTTTGGGTTGGGCCGAATTCCGCGGTTTGGCCGCCCATTTCCAACATCGTGCCAACCAAAGAATCAGACCCGGTATCGGTGGATCCCGAAACCTCGGTCGATACCGCCCCGGTTTGCCGCGTTGCCTCGGCAACCGCAGGCAATTCCACCGAGGTAGGGGCACCGGCGGTGTACAAGGGTGGATCCAGGAGGCCGGTATACTCCCGGACCAGCTTGCCGCCGTTCCATTGGGCCGCGATCAGGAAGTGCAAAAACGGTTCCTTGACCGGCTGCGGAGTCGTCACCTTGACAACCGGCCCGTTTTCCCGCGCCGATACCGTGAATTCCAGTTGTTGCAGAAATTCCAATCGCGGTACGTCGGCCCGCCGGAAGTCCCGGGCGGAGCCGAGCGTAACCTCCAGGCTTTCCAGCGTTTCGGAATCCACGGAATCAAGCGGTATCTCCGCCCTCAGCGGCTCATCCAGAGCCGATTCGACCTCGATCCCCCCGAGGCTCAACGCATGGGCCTGAACCGACAGAAGCATGCCCGCCCAGGCCGCTATCATGCCAAAAATCCTGTCACCGCCTGCGTTTTTCGGCGTTCTGTTCACGCTCATCGAAGACCGTCTACTCAAAAAATTACGTCAATCGCCCAGGGCAACCTTGATTAAGTTAGAATCTTTCTTACAAAACTTTTGTAAGTATCTATCACAAATAGCTTTTTATCAACTCTTCCGCGATTTGTACACTATTCAACGCCGCTCCTTTCCTGACATTATCCGCCACCACCCACAAATTGAGTCCCCTTTCACAGGAGATATCGTCGCGGATTCGACCCACAAATACGGCGTCATGCCGAGCGCCGTCCGTCGCTGCCGTCGGATAGCCACCGTCCCGCCGCTCGTCCACTACCACCACCCCCGGGGCAGTTTTCAGGATTTCCCTGACGTTTTCCGCGCTGACTTTTTCACGCGTCTCGATATGTACGGCCTCGGAATGACCGTAGAAGACCGGAACCCGCGCGCTCGTCGGATTTATCAGGATATTCGGGTCCTCAAAGATCTTTCGGGTCTCCCAAACCATTTTCATCTCTTCCTTCGTATAGCCGTTTTCCATGAAAACGTCTATATGGGGCAGTACGTTGAACGCGATTTGTTTGGTATAGACCCGGGGTTCGATGCGCTTTCCATTTAACAGGCGGGCGGTTTGATCCGCCAGTTCTTCAATCGCCGATTTGCCGGTGCCGGACACCGCTTGATAGGTGCACACGTTAATGCGTGTGATTCCCACGGCGTCGTAAATGGGCTTGAGTGCCACCACCATCTGGATGGTCGAGCAGTTGGGATTAGCAATAATCCCCCGGTTCGTGTAATCGGCAATAGCGTGAGAATTCACCTCCGGGACCACGAGCGGTATATCGTCGTCGTAACGAAACCGCGAAGTATTGTCGACCACGATGCAGCCCGCTTTCGCCGCTCGATCGGCATGGATGGCGGACACCGCCCCCCCGGCTGAGAATAAGGCGATCCGAACCTGCCCGAAATCGAAGTCCTCCAGATCGGCGACTCGGCAGCGGCGGCTGCCCAGCAGAACGGATTTGCCAACGGATTTCTCACTGGCCAGCGCGTGAAGCGTGCCCACCGGGAAATCGCGGTCCGCCAGCACCTCCAACATCGCCGCTCCCACGGCGCCCGTGACCCCCACAATCGCTACATCATAGTTCTTCCCATCTAAACTACCCATATGAATAACCCATCGCAACTTCTTAGAAAACCCGTCCAACGTTGGCGATCGAGCGCGGGCGTGAACCGATCGGCATCGGAATGAACATCTCACTCGACCAAGGCCGTCACCACGGCGTCGCCCATCTCGCGAGTGCCTACCCGTTTGCCGTCGCCCCTGTAGATATCCGACGTTCTACAGCCCTGCTCAATGACGCGCGCTACGGCAGATTGAACCCGGTCGGCAAGGTCGGGTTCATCCAATGAGTGACGCAGCAGCATCGCTACGGATAATATGGCGGCCAGAGGGTTCGCCTTGTCCTGCCCGGCGATATCCGGTGCGGAACCATGGATTGGTTCGTACAGTCCTTGGGACCGTTTGCCAAGAGAAGCCGAGGGCAGCATGCCGATCGAACCGGTCAACTGCGCGGCAATGTCGGATAAGATATCCCCGAACATATTCCCGGTGACGATGACATCGAACTGCTTGGGCTCCCGCACCAGCTGCATGGCAGCGTTATCTACATACATATGCGTTAGTTCGCAATTCATAAAATCGCGGCCAACTCGCCCCACCGTTTCCCGCCAAAGCCGGGAACTTTCCAGTACGTTTGCCTTGTCAACCGAACAGACTCTGCACCGCCGTTTCGCCGCGACTTTGAATGCTTTCCGGGCAATACGTTCGATCTCCGATTCACTATAGACCAGCGTATTGAATCCTATCCGCTCGCCATCCTCCTCCCGGATACCGCGTGGCTCGCCAAAATAAATACCGCCGGTGAGTTCGCGCACAATCATCAAATCCAGGCCCGCGACGAGCCGCGGGTGCAGCGATGATGCGGGGCTCAATCGAGCATAGGCGATAGCCGGGCGTAAATTGGCGAATAATTCCAATTTTGAACGAAGCGCGAGCAGTCCCTGTTCCGGCCGCAGTGGGTAGTCAATCGCGTCCCACTTCCGTCCACCCACGGCTCCAAGCAGGATCGCGTCGGCTTCCCGGCAAAGTTCAAGCGTGCGCTCCGGCAAGGGCTCGCCGGTTTCGTCGTAGGCACTGCCACCGATCGGCGCATGCCGCATCTCCGCATCGAGCCCGTGGCGGGATTTCAACGCGCCGATTACCTTCACGGCCTCGCCCACGACCTCCGGGCCAATGCCGTCGCCGGGCAATAATACAATAGATTTACTCATTGATTTCTCTTTTACGAAGAACTTTCGGAGTAGGCCCGGCCAACTTGCGATATCTCCGGAATATCGAAGTCCGGATTCGATGAACAACCAAGTACACTAGAATAACCAGGGAGTACGTTGCCGTGCTTTATCCTCGTAAGCGCGTATCTTATCCACCATCCGTAGCGTCAAACCGATATCATCGAGTCCGTTTACGAGCCGGTATTTGCTTTCGGGGTCTACCTCAAAGCGGTAGCTTCGATTGTTGTCGTTACTAACGACTTGTCCATTCAAATCCACCGTTAACCGGTAGCCGGGTTGGGTACTGCATTCGCGGAACAATTCATTGACACTTTCTTTGTCCAGCACTACGGGCAATAGTCCATTTTTCAGGCAGTTGCCATAAAAAATATCCGCGAAACTCGGGGCGATGACGGACTGAATGCCGTAGTCCGCCAGAGCCCAAGGGGCGTGTTCCCGTGAAGAACCGCATCCGAAATTTTCGCGCGCCAGGAGTATTTCCGCACCCCTGTAGCGATTTCGATTCATAACGAAATCCGGGTTAAGTCGTCGCTTGCTATGATCCTGGCCCGGTTCGCCGGGGTCCAGATATCGCCAACCGTCAAATAGGTTGACACCAAATCCCGTGCGTTTGATGGATTTAAGATACTGCTTCGGGATAATTTGGTCCGTATCCACATTGGCGCGATCCAGAGGCACAACCAGACCGGTAACCGATTCGAAGGAACGAATCATCGCAAGCTCCTTATATCCACCAACCTGCCGGCGATCGCTGCCGCGGCAGCG
>JAANXG010000089.1 GCA_018263405.1 Gammaproteobacteria bacterium | reverse complement strand
TTCCGATCTGTACTAAGTCCGACAGGCTCCTAGTACTGCGGTTTTGCTCCATCGGATCGTCCAAATCCAACCCAAATTCGGGCGCGAATTCTGTGAAGTTATTTTTGCGCGAGCCCTAATCCGATACCACGCCCCTCTATAAAAAAAGGGGCGTGGGGAGAATTTAAGAGGAATTAGCCCACAGCAACCTTGGGCAGGTGTTCCAAGGCCGCCTCGATGTCCTCCCGGGGGTAGTCACAATCTTCCAGTTCTCCGTCGAAATATTGATCATAGGCAGCCATGTCGAAGTGGCCGTGCCCGGAGAGATTGAAGAAGATAGTTTTAGGTTCACCGGTTTGTTTGCACTGAAGCGCTTCGTCGATGGCCGTCCGGATTGCATGATTGGTCTCGGGCGCGGGAATAATGCCTTCGGCCCGAGCGAACATCGCCCCGGCCTCGAAAGTGCCTAATTGGGGTACCGCCACAGCCTCAACCAATCCTTCCTTGCAAAGCTGAGAAACCAGCACCGAATCGCCATGGTAGCGCAGACCGCCTGCATGAATGCCGGGAGGCACGAAATCATGGCCCAGCGTGTACTGCAACATCAACGGGGTCAGGCCCGCTGTATCGCCAAAGTCATGCGCATAATGACCGCGTGTCAGGGTAGGACATGAAGTGGGTTCTACTGCCACCAGACGCACCGACTTACCCGCCGCTTTGTCTGCGAAAAATGGGAATGCGACGCCGCCAAAATTGGACCCGCCCCCGCAGGAAGCGAGGATCACATCAGGATAATCGCCTGCTTTTTCGAATTGCTTCTTGGCTTCCAGACCAATGATGGTCTGGTGTAACAGCACATGGTTTAACACCGAACCCAGAGAATAGTTGGTATCCTTACGGGAAGCGGCCTCTTCCACCGCCTCGGAGATAGCGATACCCAGCGAGCCGGAGGAATTAGGGTGTTCTTTCAACACTCTACGGCCTGCTTCCGTTTGGTTCGTGGGACTGGCAAAGACCTCGGCGCCCCAAGTTTGCATCATAGAACGGCGGAAGGGTTTCTGGTGATAGCTGACCTTCACCATATAGACGCGAACCTCCATACCAAACATGTTTCCGGCCATGGCCAGGGACGATCCCCATTGGCCGGCGCCGGTTTCGGTGGACAATCGGGTGATGCCCTCTTGCTTGTTGTACCAGGCTTGCGCCACGGCGGTGTTCGGTTTGTGGGAGCCTGCTGGACTGACGCTCTCGTTTTTGTAATAAATCTTGGCCGGGGTCCCCAAGTCCCGTTCCAGCCGGTGGGCGCGATATAGCGGAGAGGGTCGCCATAGCTGGTAGATCTCGCGGATTTCTTCGGGTATGGCAATCCAGCGATCACCGGACACCTCCTGCTCGATCAATGCATGGGGAAATATCGCAGTAAGTGCGTCCGGACCAATAGGACTGCCGTCCGGCCCCAGTGGCGGCGGAGGGGGGTTGGGCATGTCTGCCACGATATTATACCAATGGGTGGGGATTTCTTTTTCACCAAGCAGTATTTTTGTTTCCACGCTGCGATGCTCCGAATGTTTGTGTATGAATGTTACCGAGTGGAGGCTGTCGGTGACGAATAAGGATAAACCCCCTGTCTCGCGGTGAAAAGGCTCTCATGAAACAATCAATTGATCCGACTGTAACATACGACTTTCTATTGGCTAAAACCGTAAGGGCTCGCGTAAAAATAACTTCACAGAATACGCGCCCGAATTTGGGTTGGATTTGGACGATCCGATGGAGCAAACCGCAGTACTAGCAGGGCTACTATGAGGATTTTGCGATTGAGGATCGTTCAAAGATGGCCCGAAGACGGGATGTGAAAATGAGAAGTTATTTTTGCGCGAGCCCTAACCGAATAGTGGTGTGAAACTTTACTCTCCAAGCGCTGTATCGATATAGAGTTCTCTCAGGCGTCGCACCAGCGGCCCGGGTTTGGCGTCGCCGATTGAATGGCCGTCGATTTCCACGACGGATAGTGCGAAAGCCGTAGCGCTGGTAATAAATGCCTCTTTCGCCCCGTAAGCGTCCTCCCGTGTGAACGGGGTTTCTTCGATCGTTATCGGTTCGCGCTGCGCGAGCCGCAATATCGCGGCACGGGTGATACCGTGCAGGATCAGGTTGCTCAATTGCCGGGTTCTGACAACGTTGTCATGGGTAATAATAAATGCGTTATTGGATGTACCCTCGGTCACGTATCCATCTTCCACCATCCACGCATCGTCGGCTCCTGCCTCCAGAGCAATCTGTTTGGCCATGGATGGAGCCAGTAATCCCACTGTTTTAATATCACGGCGTTTCCAGCGCATGTCTTCAACCGTCCGGATCGTAATACCCCGCTCCACCAGGGGCGAGTCGATCAGCGCATGCTGTTGGGTAAACAAAATTACCGTCGGTTCGGGGTTGTCGGGAAAAGCGAAGTCACGATCAGCGGGTCCGCGGGTAATCTGGAGATAGACCATGCCTTCCTCAAGATTGTTTTGCGTTATCAACCGATTCTGCGCCGCGATAATGTCATCATCGCTTAGCGGTTGTGGGATATTCAGTTCGGTCAACGATCTGTGCAGGCGTATCAGATGCGCTTGATTGTCGACGAGCCGACCCTTTAGCACAGCGGATACTTCATACACACCATCGGCAAACAAGAACCCGCGGTCGAATATCGAAATTCTGCCTTCTTCTTCCGGCAAGTATTCGCCGTTGACGTAAACAATACGACTCATGCTTTTTGGTTCCGGTTTATCCCCACGTCACCTGCCCTTCCACACCGGATCACGTTTCTCGGCGAAGGCGCGGGCGCCTTCTTTCTGGTCCTCGCTGGAATACAGCACTTCGATGGTTCGCAGTTCGCGCCGGTTGAGCCTGCTCAACGCCTGTTGGAAGGTCAAACCCGCGGATTCGCGAACGGTTTCCTTGATGGCGGCGTACACGAGCGGCGGTCCAGCGGCCAACAATTCCGCCATCTTCCTGGCGCTGGCCATTAATTCGTCGGCCGCTACGATCCGGTTCACAATACCCCAGCGACAGGCCTCCTGGGCATCCATCCAGCGGCCGGTGAACAGCAGTTCCATGGCGATATGGTAAGGAATACGCTGAGGCAGTTTGATGCTGGCGGCATCCGCGATCACGCCGGAACGAATCTCCGGCAGCGCAAATGTGGCGTGTTCGGCCGCGATGATAATGTCCGTCGACAAAGCGACTTCGAATCCGCCGCCGCAGCAGATCCCGTTTACCGCGGCGATGATCGGCTTGTTCAGATTCGGCAACTCCTGCATACCGCCGAATCCTCCCACGCCATAATCGCTGTCCGGCTCTTCCCCCTCGGCCGCGGCCTTCAGGTCCCAGCCGGGGCAAAAAAACTTTTCTCCGGCGCCGGTAACAATGGCCACGCGCAGATCAGGATCGTCGCGAAAATCCCGAAACACCTGTCCCATTATACGGCTGGTCACCGAATCGATGGCATTGGCTTTGGGGCGGTCCAATGTCACCTCCAGAACATGATGCTCACTGCGGGTCTTTATCGGGCGATCATTCATATTCGCTCAAACCTGGGTTGGATGATCTTTTTGGTTCGACGGCACTACGACCGATGGAAACTGCCGTCAGATACGCTACATTACCAATAAGGCGTCCGCGGCGACACAGCCGTGCCCGTCGGGACGCACAATCAGCGGATTGATATCCAGTTCCGTCAACTGTTCCCCGTGTTCCCGCGCGAAAGCCCCGACGCAGAGCGCCGCCGCAACCACCGCATCGATATCCGCCGCCGGCCTGCCCCGATGTCCGTTCAATAATTCATGACCGCGCAGGGACTTCAGTGCTCTCCAAACGTCCGATTCCAGCAGAGGCAGGGTCAGAACGCGAACGTCATTCAACCATTCGACCTCGACACCGCCCGTGCCGACCACGAAATACAAGCCGATCACCGGATCCCGCGCAACCCCAATCAGCAGCTCGGCCACGCCGTCGCCGATCATGGATTCCACCAGTACCTGATCGCTGATTTCAAATAAGCGCTTTGCCGCGGCTTCCATTCGCGCGTTATCTCGGATGTCCAGATAAACGCCGCCCTGCTCGGTCTTGTGGAGAATGCCTGCTCCCGCCGCCTTCAGCGCCACCGGAAAGCCGATTTCGGCGGCAGCCTGGTCCGCCTCGTCACGATTCCGGCACAATACCGATCGGGGTACCGGTATGCCGAACGATTGCAATAAATATTTGGCCCGATGCTCGGAAAGCACTGCACCGGTCCCGGCGGGCCCGACCGGCGCCATCACCGGTTCCCGTGTAGGCTGCGACCAGACTTCGCCGATGTCGGCCGCCACCTCGATAGCGGCCAATGCGTCGTCCAGGGTCCACATGCCCACGAGGTTCTTGTCGCCGCAGGCCTCGATCCAGTGTTCGGGCAGGTTCTCGGGCAGGGTCGACAGCAAAATTCCAACCGTATTGACGCGTCCCGCCGCACGCGCAAATGCGTTGAGGGTCGGCAACCAGGTGGTGGCGTCGCAGCGGTCTTCCCGGGGAACGTCGAATATCACCACCGCCGCCGAGAAACCACAGGACAATGCTTCGCTGAATGTTTCCCCCAGGCGCTCTTCGTTCCCCCAGTCGAAGGTGTGGTAGTCGAGTGGATTGGAAACGCTCACTAACGGATTAACCGTCTTCCTGATACGCTGTTCCTGCTCCGGGGTGAACGGCTTGAACCGCACCCTGTGATTTTCAGCTGCGTCCGAAATCAAAGACGCTTCACCCCCCGAGCAGCTCAAGGATATGATATCCCGGCTCGCAAGCGGTCCCCGGCAATGCAGCAGTTTCAGGGCGTCCAGAAACACCGGAATAGACCGCACTTCCCCCACCCCCAACCGGTCGAGCAACGCCGAACACGGCGCGTCGCCGCCGGCCACCGATGCGGTGTGGCTCAGAGTCAACGATTGCGAGGCCTGCGATCTGCCCGCTTTGAGCGCCACCACGGGTTTATTCAGGGCACGGGCGCACCCCAGGGCCCGGTCGAATCGGACAACGTCGTCGAACCCCTCGATGTGCAAGCCTATCGCGGTAACGCGTTCGTCCTCGACCAGGGTTTCGATCATTTCCGACATCCCCACGCACAACTGATTGCCGAGTGCGACGATATAGGCCAGCGGCAATCCCCGGCGCTGCATGGTGAGGTTGATCGCGATGTTGCTGCTTTGCACTAGAATGGCCACGCCGTTGGCGCAGCGCCTGCCGCCATGCTGGTCCGGCCAGAGCAAAGCGCCGTCCAGGTAATTGATCAGCCCGTAGCAATTCGGTCCGATCACCGGCATATCGCCGGCGGCTTCGATCAGCTCGCTCGCCAAAGCATCCCCTTCCGCCCCCGATTCGTTGTAACCGGAGGCGTAACACACGGCGCCGCCTGCGTCGATTGTGCGCAGTGCGGGAACCAACTGGTTCGTGACATGCCGGTTGACCCCGAGGAATACCGCGTCGGGAGCACCGGGCAGATCGCCGACGGACCGATAGCAGGGTATTCCAAGGACTTCGTTCTTTCCGGGGTGAACCGGCCACACCTCCCCGGCGAATTCCATTTTTTGACACTGCCTGACGACCTGCTCCGCCTCCCCGCCGCCGATGGCCGCTATGGACCGGGGTCGCAGCAAACGCTTCAGGCGGGTGGAATCCATGTGCGGGTCCGGCAACCCGGGTCAACTGCCCAGAGGCCTCAGCATCGAACGCGAGATGATGTGCCTCTGGATTTCGGAGGTTCCCTCCCAGATGCGCTCCACCCTTGCATCGCGCCAGATGCGCTCCAGAGGCAGGTCCGCCATCAGGCCCATGCCGCCGTGGATCTGAATGGCTTCGTCCGCGATGAACGCCAAAGTTTCGGTGGCGTGGAGCTTGGCCATGGCATAGTCCATGTCGGTGGCGGCGCCCTGGTCGGTTTTCCAGGCGGCCTTGAAGGTCAGCAGCTCCGCCGCTTCCAGCTGCAGACGCATGTCCGCCAGCTTGAAGCCGACACCTTGGAAGCGGCCGATGGTTTGACCGAACTGTTTGCGGTTCGCCGCCCAGTTCAGGGCCAGGTCGAGCGCGCGCTCGGCGCGGCCGAGACACAGGGCGGCGACCTGCAACCGGGTCGCGCCCAGCCAGTCGTTGGCCACATCGAAGCCTTTATGCTCCTCGCCCAGCATCTGGCTGGCCGGAATCCGGCAATGATCGAATTCCAGGATGCTGTTGTGATAACCGCGATGGGAAACCGAGCGGTAACCTTCCCGCACGGTAAATCCGGATGTGCCTTTATCCACCAGGAACGATGTAATTTTCCTGCGCTTGCCGCGAGGCGTGTCCTCTTCGCCGGTGGCGGCGAACAAAATCACGAAATCGGCGAGATCGGCGTGGCTGATGAAATGTTTGGACCCGTTGATGATGAAGTCGGATCCGTCCCGTTCGGCCCTGCACTTCATCCCGCGCACATCGGAGCCGGCTTCGGGTTCCGTCATGGCCAGGCAGTCGATCTTGTCGCCGCGGATGCAGGGCAACAGATACTTTTCGCGCTGTTCACCCACACAGGCCTGGAGGATGTTGCTGGGGCGCGCGACCAGATACTCCAGCGCCATGCCGGCACGGCCGAGTTCGCGGTCCATCAGGGTCATATCAAAGGCGTTCAGACCGCCGCCGCCCAGTTCCTCCGGCATGTTCGCGGCGTAGAATCCCGATTCCAACGCCTTGTCGATAATCTGACGCGTAAGCTCCGGGCGGACTTGTCCGGAACGCTCCACTTCCTCCTCGAACGGATACAGGTTTTTCTCGACGAACGCGCGGACGCTGTCGACGATCATTTCTTGTTCATGGGACAGATTGAATTCCATCGGCGTATCTACGAGTTTTCGTTCAGGACGCGCCCCGCGCCTTCATTGTAGGTCTGCAACGCCCGCATGATGTCGATCAAACAATGGTCGCGCAGCTGTTCCAGTTGCCGCAGCGAACGGCCGCCCGCCTGCCGCTCGCAGCCTGCCTCCATTTTCTCTATCAGCGCTCCGGTCATTTCCGGCGGTTCCAGTTTAGTCCAGGGAAACAGGGACGGATCGAAGTGCTCGAGCATGTGTTTGATGCCGCCCTCTCCGCCGGCCAGGTGGAACACCATGCACGGGCCCCAGATCGCCCAGCGCAGCCCGGGCCCATAGGCTACCGCCATATCCAGCTCTTCGGTGTCGGCGACATCGTCGTTGACCAAGTGCAGAACCTCCCGCCACAGGGCCTCCTGCAATCGGTCGGACAGGAAGCCGGAGACTTCCTTGCGTACCTTGAGCGGTTGCATGCCGATGGCGCGGTAGAATGCGATCGCCCGATCCAGGCTGTGCCGGGCCGTTTTTTCCCCGCCGAGCACCTCCACCAACGGCAGCAGATAGACCGGGTTGAACGGGTGACCCACCAGAATTCGCTCCGGATGCCGGCAGTCGGTCTGGAAATCCGTCGGCAGCAACCCCGACGTGCTGGAGGCGATAATGACGTCGGGCCGGCAGGCCGCGTCGATCTGAGCATGCAGGCGGCGCTTCAGGTCTTCTCTTTCCGGCGCCGCTTCCTGGATGAAATCGGCGTGCTCGCATGCGGCTTCCAGGCTGTCGAACACCCGCAGCCTTTCCGGGGAGGCGCCCTCCGATGTCCCGAGCCTCTGCAAAGAGGGCCAGGCGTTGCTCACCGCCTCGCGTAGCAGCTTTTCCGCTCCGGGGGCCGGGTCCCAGGCACTCACATCCATGCCGTGGGCGAGACAACGGGCCGCCCAGCCCGCACCGATCACCCCGCAGCCGATAACGGCGATGTGCCGCCTGGCTTCGCTCACCATTACCCTCTTTTTACGATGCCCAGCTGTGTCCGGGCGTCGTCCGCCGTCGCGACGGCCACACCCATGAGCTGGAGCAGATTGACTACGCGCTCCACCAACTGGGCGTTGCTGGCCTTCA
>JAANXG010000088.1 GCA_018263405.1 Gammaproteobacteria bacterium | reverse complement strand
CTCACAGCGTCCCTGAAAGACAACCTTATCCCCACATGATCGCCAATGTTTCTCGGACTTTTTGAGAAATTACATATGCCGGGCCCGTTCGCAAAACTATCCCTCGCCGTGCTGATTGCCCTGTTTGCGGGCCTTCAGTTCGGCTTGTGGTTGGGAGATTTCGGTCTAATCCGTTATTGGCAGCTGAAGGATCAGGTTAAGGCACAGATAAAAGTGAACGAGCGTTTGACAACTCGCAATCGGCAGCTACAGGCGGAAGTCTTCGACTTGAAGCACGGGACAGATGCCTTGGAAGAACGAGCACGGGCTCGGCTGGGTATGATTAAAAAAGGTGAGGAGTTCTATCAGGTCATAGAAGATGGGAATCCTCGGCCCGAAGACGCGGAATAATTAACTTGCCCCCACACCCTTGACCGGATTATCGAGTTACCCAATTACGAGGTAAGTTCAATAACTCCCCACATTGCGCGGACTTTTAGAAATTACATTATGAGTTCCGTTGCTGCGAGTTTATTCAGCGGCGACCGCGGAATACGGTAGATCGTGTTGAAACAGCACGGGTCCGTGGGCGTTCTTCAGACACAGTGTATGCCGATCGATATCGGCGATGCGTGCCACCGCCAGAAGATCCCAGCTCGAGCCGGTCGCGGACTGGGCGTCGACAACCGTGCCGGTGGGCACGGTTTTGTTTTGTGTATAAACACGGTCCCCGGGCTGTGGGCGGTCTTCGTCGTTAACCCGGAACCTCGCCATGCGTTGCTTGAGATTGCCGAGGTAGTGCATGCGCGCGACGATCTCTTGTCCGGGGTAACAGCCTTTTTTAAAATTCACAACGCCCAACAGGTCCAAATTGACCATTTGAGGAATAAATGACTCCATGGTGTTCAGGGTAATGTTGGGAATTCCGGCCAGAATGTCCAAACGCGCCCAGGTCCACGAGCCCCCCACGGTGGCGTGCTGGGTAAGCTTGTTCCAGGCCGTAGTACAAGAACTTATGGAACCGCCTATCTGGAACCGCGGGCGGCCCCCGCCGGGTAATCGCATGACATAAAAGTCATCGCCGCGCGTCAGCGCATTTTCACGTTTGGGCAGCCGGCCAATAATGGATTCAAGACCTTTGGCGGCGGTTTTACCGCAGATGCCGAACGCGATCGGCTCCCGATCCGCCGAGAATTGCACTTTGGCGCGCAGGACGTATTTGCGCAACCGATCGATCGACGCCTCGTGAATGTCCCGAGGCATCTGTATCAGGAACCCGTCGCCATTCCGCCAGATCCGAAATATACAGATCAACCGGCCCTTGGCGTTGCAGTAACCAGCCAGCAGGCTTTCCTCTTTGCCCAGTGACTGCAGGTCGTTGGTAAGTTGATTCTGCAAAAAATCCTCCGCGTCATCACCGCCGGCGCTGACCTGGGTCGTATGGCTCAAATCGCAGAGGGTGTCACCGGTAAGTTCTTGAAAAGTATCAATGTTTTCGCTGCTGGTGTGCGAGTGGCCATCCGGGCCGATAGTCAGGCCCTGGCCTTCCAGGAATTCTCTCCAGGTTTCGGTCACGAACGATTCCCGACTCGTACCGGGCCATGCCATAAGGGGCCGTTGTGGCGCCCTACGAAGTTCTTAGGCGTTAGCACCGTGTCCCGGGCATACCCGGTGTCATTGGGCTGAGGATAGTCGAGTGTATAGTGCAGGCCGCGGCTTTCCCGCCGTTCCAGTGCGCACAATACCGTCAACTCGGCAACGGCCAATAAATTGCGGAGTTCCACCAGATCGTTGCTGATCCGGAAATTACTGTAGTAATCCTTGATTTCCTCTTTCAACAGGTCGATGCGATGATGGGCACGCTGCAGTCGTTTGGTTGTCCGGACGATGCCGACGTAATCCCACATAAAGCGCCGCAGCTCGTCCCAGTTATGGGATACCACGATTTGTTCGTCGGGGTCCGTCACGAGGCTCTCGTCCCACGCCGCAAGCTCCATGCCGGGAGCGTCGAATTCATCGAGCTGCCGGGCGATGTCGGCGCCGGCGGACTGGGCCAGCACCAGACATTCCAGTAGTGAATTACTCGCCAGGCGGTTAGCGCCGTGCAGGCCTGTCCAGGCACTTTCGCCGATGGCATACAGCCCCGGCAGATCGGTACGGCCCTGGATATCCGTCAACACTCCACCGCAGGTATAGTGGGCCGCGGGGACGACGGGTATCGGTGCCTGAGTCATGTCATAGCCGTAACGCTTGCACAGTTGATACAAGTTCGGAAAATGTTCCCGGATAAATTCGGGAGATTTGTGGCTGATATCCAAGTTGACGTGTTCGACCCCGTGACGCTTCATTTCGTAGTCGATTGCCCGGGCGACGATATCGCGCGGCGCCAATTCCGCTCTGGAATCGTGGGCTGCCATGAACTGGGTTCCATCCGGTAGCGATAGCTTGCCGCCTTCCCCCCGAACGGTTTCCGAGATGAGCAATGTCTTGGCCCGTGGGTGGAAGAGGCAGGTGGGATGAAACTGAACGAATTCCATATCCGCGACGCGGCAGCCGGAGCGCCAGGCCATGGCGATACCGTCGCCGGTGGAGGTATCCGGGTTGCTGGTGTACAAGTAGGACTTGCTCGCACCGCCTGTGGCCAGGACCACGAAGTCCGCGCCAATTGTTTTGACCTTTCCACTTCGGAGGTCGAGGGCATAGACACCCAGGCAGCGTGTCGGGGGCTCGACGCCGGGGCGCCGCGAGTTGATCACATCCACGGCAATGTGGTTTTCCAGCACGACGATGTTGGGAGATTGGCGCGCCCGCCCTTCGAGGGTCGTTTCCACTGCCTTGCCGGTAGCGTCACGGGAATGGATCACGCGACGGTGACTGTGTCCCCCTTCGCGGTTGAGGTGATATTGATTAACGCGGGTTTCGTCGGTGAACCGGCTGAACTCGACGCCCTGCTCGATGAGCCACTGGATATTCTCGGGGCCTTGTCGCACGATAAATTCGACGACTCGTTTGCGGCACAACCCGGCACCGGCGTCCAGTGTGTCCTGGATGTGGGATTCGAAGGAATCTCGTTTTGACAGCGCGGCGGCAATACCGCCTTGTGCGTAGAGGCTGGAACCCTCGGTCAGACCTTTTTTTGCCAGTACGGTCACGGCGATGCCTTCCTGCGCCAAGCGCAGGGCCAGGCTCACACCGGCGAGACCCGCACCGACGATTAAGACTCGATTCCGGCGTGTGTTGGGCATGCGCGGGGCCTCAAACGGTAAAGCGAAAGCAGTCGATTTTCGTTATTATACCGGCTGGCGCCCCATCTTCCTATAACACTAAAAAACCCCTTGCTCAGGTGATTTTGCTCGAACTTTGTACCGACAACGTTGTCCCTACTTGCAGGGTCGTTCCAGTGACTCTCCGGATTCAGGAGCAATCGGGAAGTGACTAAACAACCCGTGGATCACGTGCTTGTCGAGCGCGTGCGAAAAGGCGATCGGGACGCCTTCAGCCTGCTGGTGAGAAAGTATCAGCACAAGGTGTCCAACCTGGTATCGAGGTACGTCTATGACTCCGCGGAAATCGAAGATGTATCGCAAGAAGCCTTTATCAAGGCCTACCGGGCGATAAATGGTTTTCGGGGCGACAGCGCGTTTTATACGTGGCTCTACCGGATCGCGGTCAATACGGCGAAAAACTACCTGGTGGCACAGAGCCGCCGGCCGCCGAATACAGACGTCGATGCGAGTGATGCCGAACAAATCGAAGCAGGACAGCGAATGCGGGAAATTGGTACACCGGAGTCCAATGCGATGAGTAAACAACTGGCGGACTGTGTAGCCCGTGCCGTTGCCGAGTTGCCGGATGAGTTGCGGGCCGCCATCACTTTGCGGGAACTGGAAGGGCTCAGCTACGAGGAGATCGCGACAGCGATGGATTGTCCGATCGGAACCGTACGCTCGAGGATTTTCCGCGCGCGGGAGGCGATAGACAGGCAAATGGCGCCTTTGTTGAATTAGGCACCCTCCGATCGAATGTGTCATAGCGAGGAGCACAGATTGCCTGGTACCATTTGGTCCGGCAACGCGGTGATCCGGCAAGTGTTGACAGGCCCTAATCAGAGGCGCCTTAGATTTCTATAAACCTGCATCCATAATAACCATGGGAACGAGACAACATGTCTGAAAATTTATCCGCATTAATCGACAACGAGCTGGATGAGTTCGAACGCGCACGGGTACTGAAGGCGCTGGGTTGCGACGAACACCTGGCCGGGCTGTGGTCCCGCTACCATATCATCGGCCTGGCGATGAGGCAGGAGACGATCGGCTCGAAGCAGGATTTGCCCGAGCGCGTCGCACGGCAACTCGAACGCGATGAGGATTTGGCGGGGGGGGCTAGGGAATCCAAGCCGGATAAATCACGGTTTTGGCTGTCGGGAAGATACGCGGTAGCGGCGTCGGTGGTCGGCGTTCTGCTACTGGGCGGGCTGATACTGAAAATCTACGATGCGGCCCAGGTTGGAACGTCGACGTCGCCCGCCGCCCGGCAGGTAGCGGTCATTGACAATGCAACCCGATGGGAGGGCGTGGATCCGAAGGTGGAGGACGAGTTAAACGCGTTGCTGGTTGAACACGGTGAGTTTACTTCGGCCTCGGGGATGAATGGGTTGACCGCCTATGCAAAATTCGTGGCTTACGACAGCCCGTAGTCCGGATCTTCCATGAAGTCGGTTATCGTTTGGTTATTGCTTGGGTTGGCTTGGACACCCGCGCTGGGCTCGCAGGACGGAGCGGATTGGTTGATGAAAATCAATGATGCGGCCAGCCAACTTAATTACTCGGGGACGTTTGTATACATTCAGGGCCAGCGCATTGAAACCATGCGTGTGACGCACCGCGCCGGGGAGAATGATATGCGCCAGCGCATTTACGCATTGAACGGTGCCCCTCGCGAGATCGTTCGGGACGCCAAGCAGGTTTGGTGCTATGTGCCGGATAAAAAGCTCGGCGTCCATGAATACCGACAGGTGTCGAAGCAAGGATTTCCCAATCTGCTGCCGCGGGGATTGGAGCATGTTGTCAAGTATTACAACGTCTATAAGGGTTCAAAGGGTCGTATTGCCGACCGCGAAGTACAGCAGATTGTGATTACGCCGAAGGACGAATTTCGGTACGGGTATAACTTGTGGGCGGACGAGCATTCCGGACTGCTTCTCAAAGCCGTGTTATTGGACCAGGAAAAACGCCCAATAGAACAGTATCTATTCACGCATGTCGAGATTGGTGGCGAGATCTCGGCACAAGATCTCGAGCCCGTCACGCCGAAGGGTGAACTCGTGTGGTATGGCGATGCACGAACCGAAAACCAATCCAAACCGGACGGGGGCGACATGCCCACCGGCAACTGGGTGGTCGAAAAAGTGCCGGAGGGATTCATGCTAACCAGAAAAATCAAGCGTTTGTCGCCAATGCGGGCGAAAATGGTGGAGCATTACGTATACTCCGACGGCCTGGCAACCGTGTCGGTATTTGTCGAACAGGTCGAAGGCGAATCCAGTGTGAAGATTGACGGTGTCAGCAAAATGGGCGCGGTTCACGCCTTTGGCCGAGAAATAGACGAGCACCAGATTACGGTGGTCGGTGAGGTGCCTTCCCAAACCGTCGATTTAATCGGGATGTCGGTACGTCGGAAGCTATAGTGAAAACATTTTCAGCCAAAAAACTGCGCGGGTCCGTACTGTTTCTGGCCGGGTTATTTTCGTCGGCGGTTGTTGCGCAGCAACTTCCCGATTTTACCGATCTGGTCTCTGAAAATTCCGCCGGCGTGGTGAATGTCAGCACAACCCAATCGATCTCTCGCGAGAGCTTGCCCCGGGATTTCGAGATACCCGATCTGCCCGAGGGCAGCCCCTACCACGATTTTTTCGAACGATTTCTGGATGAGTTGCCGGAGCATCGGCGAAATACCCAGTCCCTGGGATCGGGATTCGTGATTTCCGGTGACGGTTATATTCTAACCAGCGTACATGTGATTAAGGATGCCAGCGAAATCGTCGTGCGATTTAACGATCGACGTGAATTCGAGGCGGAAGTCGTCGGTTTGGATGAACGAAGCGATGTTGCTTTGCTGAAGGTTCCCGCCTCGGATTTACAAGTCGTGGAGATCGGCGACCCGGCTGCACTGGATGTAGGAGAGTGGGTATTGGCCATCGGTTCGCCGTTCGGTTTCGAGAGCACGGCTACCGCGGGAATCGTATCGGCCAAGGGACGTAGTTTACCCAATGAGAACTACGTTCCTTTCATACAGACCGACGTCGCCATCAATCCGGGCAACTCCGGCGGTCCGCTGTTCAATCTGGATGGCCAGGTCGTGGGTATTAATGCCCAGATATACAGCCGTACCGGTGGCTTTATGGGTTTATCATTCGCGGTACCGATCGATATTGCCATGGAAGTGGCCGATCAGTTGAAGACCAAGGGCCGGGTCACCCGGGGCTGGTTGGGTGCACTGATACAAAGTGTGACGCGAAACCTGGCGGAATCGTTCGGCATGCCCAAACCGGTGGGCGCATTGATTGCCGAGGTCGTCCCCGGCAGTCCCGCCGCCCACTCGGAACTGAAGCCCGGAGACGTCATCGTCGAGTACAATGGAGAGCGGCTGGACGAGATGTCAGATTTGCCTCCCAGGGTGGGGGCGACGCCGGTGGGCGAGGAAGCCGAGCTCGAGATTATTCGGGACGGTAAGAGAAAAACCGTCACCGTCGTTATCGGAGAGTTGCCGGTGAAGGGGACCGAGGCCGAGCGTGGTGCCGAGGATGATTCGGATGATCTGGTATTGGGCATGCGCCTCGAGACGGTGCAAGAGGAGGACCAAGAAGAGTTGCAGGTGGACCACGGGGTAAAGGTTATGGAGATCGTGGATGGCCCGGCCCGGGACGCCGGGATCCAGCCGGGCGACGTACTGCTTCAGATCAAGGGCGAGAAAATCGCCAACGTGGACCAGGTACGCGAATTGGCGGGCGACTTACCCGACGACAAATCAGTGCCGGTGTTGGTCAAGCGGGGCGCTCGGTCCCTGTTTTTGGCCCTCAAGCCACCCGGCAACTCATCGGAAAATGGTGTAACTCAATAACCCCGGGCAGGAATGTGGGGCAGGGTTAACGAGAGCGTACCCCATTCACGGCTGAGCGGCGAGAATCCCTGAATTAATCGGCGTTTCCTGATACCATTGGCTTGAGTCATCGGGGCGCAACAACGCGCCCCTTTGTTGTTTCAGCGATCCACCCCGATTCGATGTCCGCGTCTGACAACCGCAATATTAGAAACTTCGCGATTATCGCCCATATCGACCATGGCAAGTCGACGCTCGCGGATCGCTTCATCCAGCGCTGCGGGGCGCTGAGCGAGCGGGAAATGTCAAAGCAGGTCCTGGACACGATGGAATTGGAGAAGGAACGCGGCATTACGATCAAGGCGCAGAGCGTTCGCCTTTTCTATCCAGCGAGCGACGGCGAAACCTACCAACTCAACTTAATCGATACACCCGGTCATGTTGATTTCTCCTATGAAGTGTCGCGCTCGCTGACGGCGTGCGAGGGAGCGCTCCTGGTCGTAGACGCCTCGCAGGGCGTCGAGGCGCAAACGCTCGCCAATTGTTACACGGCTGTCGATCAGGGATTGGAGGTCATCCCGGTGCTGAATAAGATTGACCTGCCGGCTGCGGATCCGGCTCGCGTGGAAACGGAGATCGAGGATGTCATCGGCATCGATTGCAGTGGCGCGGTGCGGGTTAGCGCCAAGACGGGCGAGGGTGTCGACGCGGTACTCGAGGCGCTGATCAGGCAGTTGCCGCCGCCCGCCGGCGATCCCGAAGGCCCGTTGAAGGCATTGATCTTGGATTCTTGGTTCGATAATTATCTGGGAACCATTTCGTTGATTCGGGTATTTGACGGCCGGCTCATGGCCAAGGAAAAGGTCAAGATGATGGCAACGCACCGGGACTACACGAGCGAAGAGGTGGGGATCTTTACCCCCAAGCGGACGCCGTGCGAAACCCTGAATACGGGTGAAGTCGGCTACGTGATTTCGGGTGTAAAGAACGTGAGCGGCGCGAAGGTAGGCGACACCATTACCCACAGCCATCGCCCCGTCTCCAGGGCCTTGCCCGGTTTCAAGGAAATCCAAGCACGTGTGTTCGCCGGGCTATTTCCCGTCGATGCGTCGGACTTCGAGGATTTTCGGGACGCACTGGAAAAGCTTCAGCTGAATGATTCGTCCCTGCGATTCGAACCCGAGACTTCTTCCGCCCTCGGATTCGGTTTCCGCTGCGGCTTCCTGGGCCTGCTGCATATGGAAATCGTACAGGCGAGGTTGGGGCGGGAATACGACATCGAGCTCATCACGACCGCGCCCACGGTGATTTATAAAGTGTTGACCAACGATGGCCGGTGGCTCGATGTTTCCAACCCCTCCCAACTGCCTGAGCAAAGCCGGATGGAAGAAATCCGCGAGCCGATTATCGAGGCCCGCATGCTTTTGCCGAAAGATTATATAGGCGCCGTTATCACGCTGTGCATTGATAAGCGGGGAATACAAAAGCAGATCCAATATCACGGCCGCCAGGTCAAGATTGTGTTTGAGTTGCCATTAAGCGAGCTGGTGATCGATTTCTTCGATCGATTGAAGTCGGTCAGCCGTGGCTATGCTTCACTGGATTACGATTTTGTGGAACACCGCTCCGCGGATATGGTGAAAGTCGATATTTTGATAAACGGAGACCCGGTTGAGCCCTTGTCCCTGCTTGTACACCGGGACCAAAGCCTTTATCGGGGGCGTCAACTAGTGGGGCGAATGAAGGAACTGATTCCGCGACAGATGTTCGACATTGCCGTACAAGCGGCCATTGGCTCCAAGATTATCGCCCGCGAGACGGTGAAAGCGATGCGCAAAAACGTAACCGCCAAGTGCTACGGCGGAGATGTCACGCGCAAACGTAAATTGTTGGAAAAACAGAAAGAAGGTAAGAAAAGAATGAAACAGATTGGTTCAGTTCAGATTCCCCAGGAAGCATTTCTGGCGGCGCTTCGGATCGAGGATAGATAACTATGGATTTCGCCCTGGTCCTGTTTATTGCCCTCGTTGTCACGGGCTTGTTCGCGGCGTGGGACCGCTTCGTGCGGCGACCGAGACTCATGAAGGAGGGGAAGATAGATGCTAAAGACCCGATTCTCATCGAGTACTCCAAAGCGTTTCTCCCCGTCATTCTAATCGTATTCGTGCTGAGGTCGTTTGTGGTGGAGCCGTTTCGGATTCCTTCCGGGTCGATGCTGCCGAGCCTTCATATCGGTGACTTCATTCTGGTCAATAAGTTTATATTCGGCGTCCGTCTGCCCATCGTCGACGAAAAAGTCGCTGATGTGTCAAGTCCGGAACGCGGGGATGTGATGGTATTCCGGTTTCCCCACGATGAATCGATCAACTATATCAAACGGGTTGTCGGATTACCCGGAGACCGGATCACATACACGGACAAGGAACTGGTCATTAATGGTGAAAAGATGGCGCAGATCGATGCACGAGATGATGTGCTCAGGGAAATCGGGAACAATAAGGCGACGATCGGGCACTTCGAAGAAACATTGGGCGGCATCGAACACAGTATTTTGGTGGACAGCGCCAAACCCGGCACGAATATGAAATTTTCCGTGCCGGAGGGACATTTCTTTGTCATGGGCGATAACCGCGATTACAGCAATGACAGCCGGTATTGGGGTTTCGTGTCCGAGGAAAACATTATCGGCCAGGCTTTTTTTATCTGGTTTAGTTGGGATTCAAACAATGGAGGTGGTATAGACTGGTCACGCATCGGACATCCAATCGACTGACAGGAATATGAAAATGATCAACGCACAACGGGGCTGGACCCTGTGGAGCCTGCTTGGGACCGGAGCTTTGGTAGTGGTGGGAGCACTGTTATTCATGAAATTGACCCCGGTTTATCTGGATAACTACAAGCTGCAGGAAGCCATGCACTCGGTGGCGGAGGATCCCCGTGCGGCCGACTGGGGTAGGCGCCAGATTATTCGTGAAATGACCAACGTTCTGTATATAGATTACGGCTCGGAAATTGTCGACTTAAAAAGCGCACTGTCGGTGGAGAAAACCGCCGCGCAGACCTTCATCAAGGTCGAGTATGAAGTATTGGTCCCGTTGGCCTACAATGTCAGTGCGTTGATGGATTTTAATAACAAGGTAGAGATAATAAGATAAAAGGGTCTCAAGATTCCCACTAGCGGATATGACATTGCGGCAGGTAGAAGTCGACAAACTCGAAAAGATTTTTCATCTTAAATTCTCGAATTTAAAGCTGCTTGAGTGTGCGTTAACGCATCGGAGCCGTAGCCTCGAAAACTACGAGCGGCTGGAATTCCTCGGGGACAGCGTGTTGGGTTTCGTCGTGGCGGAGGATCTTTATCACCGGTTCCCCGGGGCGCCGGAAGGCAAGCTCAGCCGCATGCGCAGTTCCGTGGTTCGAAAGGAGACGCTGGCACAGGTTGCGCGTTCCCTGAAGTTGCAGGAGTACTTGCAGTTGGGTGAAGGGGAATTAAAAAGCGGAGGGTTCAACCGCGAGTCCATCCTGTCGGATACCCTGGAGGCGATCATTGGCGCCGTTTACCTCGACCAGGGGCTGGATGTGGCAAAAGCATTTATACACCACCAGTTCGAGGAGGTATTGGGCCGCTTGACGGCGAATAGCATTTACAAGGACTCCAAGAGTCGATTGCAGGAATACCTGCAACAAAGAGGAGAGCCCGTCCCCAGCTATGACATCGTCACCGTGTCGGGTGAACCCCATGACCAGACATTCGAGATAGCCTGCCGCGTATCGGTTTCAGCGGAACTGCACACCGGAGTCGG
>JAANXG010000087.1 GCA_018263405.1 Gammaproteobacteria bacterium | reverse complement strand
CACTGGATCCCGGAGCGGTCGGCACCGACATGCACTCGCGAAACTTTCCCGGGCAAGATCTCAACGAGGTGCCGCCACCCGCACACATAGCGCGCGCGTATCTGTTTCTCCTGGGTCCCGATTCGACGTCACTGTCGGGGCGGGCGCTCGATGCGCAGTCCCACTCACCGGCGACGGCGCGGCATATGATTCTGAACCAAAAAAACGAAGCGTAGTCTGAATTCACATCGAAAAATACCCGAATCTGCCGAGACCCATTATGCACATTTCTCTTAGAACGCTTACGGCCCGTTGCACTTTCATTTTTGTTTTCGCTTTCAGTACGGCATTGTATGCCGAGGGCGAAAACGAGACGGGCCCGGCTCCGCAGCCCGACTATGATCGACTCAAGCAGGAGATCGTCAAGGAAGTCGTCGAGGAACTACGCAACAGTGGCATGCTTCAGGAGGCGGTCCGGGACGGTATCCGGGAATTCATTGCGAACCGGCAGCAGGCCCAGGCCAAAGCCCGTAAACAGCAACAACGACAAGCGAACAGACGCGCCGAAAACGTCCGGCCCGTTTCCCGGGAGCGCGATCACGTCTACGGCAACCTCGACGCAGTCGTCTCCTTGATCGAGTATTCAGACTTCGAGTGCCCGTACTGCAAGCGATTCCATCCGACCGCCAAGGAACTCGTCGACGCCTCCGACGGCAAAGTGAACTGGGTCTACCGGCACTTTCCGCTCAACTTCCACAACCCGGGGGCACAGAACGAAGCGGAAGCCAGCGAATGCGCCGCCGAACTGGGCGGTAACGATATCTTTTGGGCCTATACGGACGCCATCTACGAGCGCACGACATCCAACGGGGAAGGATTCCCGCCGGATCAAGTGGTGCCGCTGGCCGTGGAACTGGGATTGGACCAAGCCGCGTTCGAGGAGTGTATCGAAAGCAACCGACACGAGGATCGTGTCAAGGAGGATCTGGCGGAGGGCGTGCGGATCGGCATCAGCGGCACGCCGGGCAACGTGCTGCTGAACAATGAAACCGGCGAGGCTCTGATACGCTCCGGCGCCCAACCGCTGGAGGCACTGAAAGAAGCGGTGAAGACTCTGACGGCGAGCGGGGACGACCAGCAATCCTGACGGCCACGAATCCAACGCTTGTGGTTGTGCGGGAAATTCGCTACGTCTTCACGCTATTGTGAAAATAAGCACACATCACAGCCAAACAACAACCACTGCAACCCCTGGTATCCCCGATTTCGCAGCCACCACTTGGCCAGCGCCTTGAGTCGTTTGGCTTCGACGTTGTGGAAACCCGCCGGCCTGATTCGTTCCGCCAATGTCGACTCAGGCACGCGTTTTATTGCTTCCGGTCGATGTGACTGGCTTTGTTTCAGACGCTTGATCGCCGTCGCGGCGTTGGTCCAGGCCGTTCCTTGTGCCAGCACGGCTCCAATGGCGACTTCAAACCGGTCCCTTGCCGGCCACCAACCCTGAAGACCATAACGATTAATCAGGCGGTCATAGATCGTCTCGAAGGTGGCTATCGGTTGGAGCAATAGGGTATCCCTTCTAACCTAAACTCAGGGCTCAGTTCTTTGCAAGCCGCGCGGTCAATTTCTCGACTTTCGAGGATTTCAATTCGCGCCACTCGCCCGGCATCAGAGCCCGTGGTGTTGATGTCAAGACGGCCCACGGCAATCCAGCGTCCTTCCGGTAAATCAGGCAGCGAATCAAACACCGTAGGCCGTCCCTTCGGGTCATCCCTTGTGACGAGTTCGCCCAGGGGCTTGTGGTACACGAGTACACGTGCGGCGACGGGTAATGGCATGTCGATGGGACGACCGTCCACAGCCAGCCGGTCATGCTCATCGACGCGCGCGCCGACCCGGGCGACCTCACCGTTAACCGTGACGCGCCCTTATTGAATCCATTGCTCGATGTGGCGGCGGGAGCCGAGGCCGGCGCGGGCCAGGACCTTATGAAGCTTCTCCGTCACCCTCTTTCGAAGTCAACGCATCGTCGAAGGGGATGACCTGCGCCGTGTGGCGGCTTGCCGATTCATCGGCCACCGCTTGCCGCGTGGTTTGCAATGGTTCTTCATCGCTCCCATTCCGGACATCTTGTTCGGCCTCGGCTTCACCGCCTTGGTCAGCCGTGCCAATATCATCGTCTAGTGGTAGACGCAGGTTCAACTCACGGGCGATTTCCGAGACCTCGCGCCTTTCCAGCAATGGCGGCAGCTCGCTCAACGTTTTCAGGTTGAAATATTCCAGAAACTTTCGGGTGGTCCCCAACAGGGCCGGACGCCCGGGGACGTCTCGATGTCCCACTTCCTTGACCCAGCCGCGATCCAGCAGGCCCCGCATGATATCGCTGCTCAAACTGACGCCGCGTATTTCTTCGATGTCGCCCCGGGTAACAGGCTGGCGGTAGGCAATGATGGCGAGCGTTTCCAGAAACGCGCGGCTGTAGCGCGGCGGCCGGTTCTCGTTCAGCTTGCGCAGCCAGGGCGAGTACTTCTCGCAGGACTGGAAGCGGTAGCCTTTGCCGACGCGCCTGAGCTCCACGCCCCGGCCCTCGTAATCCCGTTCGAGCTGTTGGAATACGTCGCGGAACCGACTCGGCAACGGCGCTGCGTCCTCGGGAAACAGGCTCGCCAGGGCGGTCATGCTCAAGGGTTCTTCCGCAGCCAGCAAGGCCGCTTCGACAATATTCTTGAGCTCCGACTCTTCCTCGCTCATCGGTTCAAGCCGCGCTTCGTATATGCAGCGACGCGAATGGCTCGTTTTGCACCGCGACGATCATTTCGTCCTTCATCAACTCCAGTATGGCGACGAACGTGACGACCAACCCCGTGCGACCTTCATGCTTGCCGAACAACGACTCGAAGCGGACAAAATCCTGCGTCTGTAGCGTGTTCAGGACAATGGTCATGCGCTCGCGCATGGACAAGACCTCGCGCGTGATGTTCAGTGACTTCAAATGGTCGACACGTTCGACGACGTGCCGAAATGCCACCGCCAGATCGTCCAGGGTCACTTGCGGCAGTTGTTCCTCGGGAACATGGTCCGCGTGCTTAGCGAAGGCCACGAACACGTCGCGCCCGACGCGTGGCCGCTCTTCCAGCTCGTACGCGGCCTCGCGGAAACGCTCGTATTCCCGCAGGCGTTTCACCAGCGCGGCGCGGGGGTCCTCCTCGTCCTCCTCTTCTTCCTGGTGCGGCAACAGCATCCGGGATTTGATCTCCGCCAACATCGCCGCCATCACCAGGTACTCCGCGGCCAGGTCCAGCTTGGCCGCCTGCATTAGCTCCACGTATTCCATGTACTGGCCGGTAATCCGCGCGACGGGTATGTCGAGAATATCGAGATTCTGTTTGCGGATCAGGTACAGCAGCAGATCCAGCGGTCCTTCGAAGGCATCAAGAATGACCTCCAGGGCATCCGGCGGGATATACAGATCCCGGGGCCACTGAACGAAATCCTCGCCGCGGACCACAGCCCGCAAGCCGGGATCCCTTTCGGTTTGCAATTCCTGGTTGTCGGTCATGGTTACGTACTCCGACTTTCTCCCCTCAAGGGGGGAAGGCTTAAAAAACTTGCCCCGGTTTCGCAACTGCGAACCAAGACGTCACGAATAGTGTAACCCCATGCTCGCCCGTACGTCTTCCATGGTTTCCTCCGCCATGTCCCGGGCGTATTCACAGCCGTCGGAAATGATGTTTTTGACCAGAGTCGGGTCCTCGGTGTATTCGCGGGCGCGTTCCGCCATTTGTTCCTGTTCAACCAGGATGGCATCGATGACGGGTTGCTTGCACTCCAGGCAGCCGAACTTGGCGCTGCGGCACCCGGCGCACACCCAGGCCCTGGTGTCGTCATCCGAATACACTTTATGCAGGTCCCACACCGGACATTTTTCCGGCTCGCCGGGATCCGTGCGGCGTTTGCGGGCCGGGTCCGTGGGCATGGTCCGCAGGCCCTGCTCCACGCGTTTCGGGTTGTCCCGCAGGTTGATTACATTGCCGTAGGATTTGGACATCTTCCGCCCGTCGAGTCCGGGCAAACGGGACGCCTCGGTCAGCAGCGCGTCCGGTTCGGGCAGGATAATGCGCCCGCCCCCTTCCAGGTAACCCAGCAGCCGTTCCTTCTCGCCGAGGGCGAGGTTGCTGTTCTCCTGCAGGATCGCCCGAGCCTTCGCCAGCGCCTCGTAATCGCCCTGCTCCACATAGGCGGTGCGCAATTGCCGGTACAGACGCGCGCTCTTTTTGCCCAGCTTCTTGGCTGCTTTCTCGGCTTTCTCTTCGAACCCCGTTTCGCGCCCGTACAGATAGTTGAATCGGCGCGCGATTTCGCGGGTCAGCTCGACATGCGGCACCTGGTCTTCGCCGACCGGCACTTTGGCCGCACGGTACATCAGGATATCGGCGCTCTGCAGCAGCGGGTAGCCCAGAAATCCGTGGGTTGCCAGATCCTTTCCCTTGAGCATTGCCTGCTGGTCCTTGAAACTCGGCACCCGTTCCAGCCAACCCAGTGGGGTGATCATGGACAGCAGTACATGGAGTTCGGCATGCTGTAGAATCTTCGACTGAATAAACAGCGTGGCCCGATTTGGATCCACCCCCGCCGCCAGCCAGTCGATCACCATCTGCCGCACGTAGTCTTCCATGTCCAGGTGTTCTTCCTCGTAGTGCGTAGTGAGCGCGTGCCAATCCGCCACGAAGAAAAAACAGTCGTACTCGTTCTGTAGCTCGACCCAATTTTTCAACACGCCGTGGTAATGACCCAGATGCAGGCGTCCCGTGGGGCGCATTCCGGATAACACTCGTTCCGGCTGGCCGGCTTGAGAAATCAAATCAAATCCTCAGCGTCGGTGAGATAATCTCTCCCTCTTCAAGGAAGGGGCTTATTGAAGAAAATCCAGGCGGGAATCCTCCCTGCCCTGTCTGGCGATGCGCGGCACATCCTCCGTCCACTCGATCACCGAGGTCGGGTCCATGCCGCAAGGACCTCCGTCGATCACGAGATCGATATCATGTTGCAGCCGCTCCCGGATTTTCTCCGGATCGCTCATCGGCATGTCTTCCCCCGGCAGAATAAGCGTGGAGCTCATCAGCGGTTCCCGCAGCTGCTCCAGCAACGCCAGGACAATCGGGTAATCCGGCACGCGGATACCGATGGTATTGCGCTTTGGGTGTTGCAGGCGCCGCGGCACCTCGCGGGTGGCGGGCAGAATAAAAGTGAAAGGGCCGGGCGTTAATGATTTGAGCATGCGGTATTGATCGTTTTCGACCTTGGCATACTGCGCGATCTCGGATAAGTCCTTCACCACCAGCGTGAAGTTGTGCTCCGGTCCCACGCGGCGGATTCGGCGGATGCGTTCCGCCGCCGTCTTATCGTCGAGATGACAACCGAGGGCGTAGCTCGAATCCGTCGGATAAGCGATGACCCCTCCGTTGCTTACTGTATCGGCAGCCTGATGGATGAGACGTCCTTGGGGATTTTGAGGATGAATCTCGAAATATTGGGCCATGATTCAAGCTGCGCGTACCCGTTTTCTTCGTCGCCGCGAATTTTTTCCATTCCTGCCGTTGCGCATATTCTTTTCGTTCCTGGTGTTGCGGGGGCGAATGTTAATCGCTTTGATCATCTTATTCTGGTCGTGATGCTCGACCTCCTGTATCCGGGTCCACCAATCCGCGAGCTCCCTCGCAACCTCGTGGGCTTCAGCGCGCAACAGTAGGAAATCATAGGCCGCACGAAAACGCTTATGCGACAGAGCCGCCGTTACGCTCCGGTGAGAACGGTACTCCAATCGATCCTGCAATAACCAGATATCCTTCACCACAAAACCGATCCGTTTAGGGATGGAAACGTATTGGGACTGGTCCCTCAATATATCGTCCATGGCCGTCACCAATGCCTTGCGATACGGCACGCGCTTTTCCACCAGTTTGTCGATATCCGCGCGCATGGGCTCCCATAGCATGCAGGCGAAAAGAAAAGCCGGGATTACCGGTTTGCCGTCCGTAATTCGCTGATCGGTATTGCGCGAGCCCAGTTCCGCGAGGCTGACAGTATCGTCGACAAAGGATTCCTCGGTGAACGGGAATAGAAAACGAAATAGGCCGAACGAGCGCAGTTTCGCGAGTATCTCCTGGGCATGCCCGCTGTGGAACAATTTCAGAACCTCGTCAAACATACGCGCCGGCGGGACATGGTGCAGAAGGTTGCCCAACTCGGAAATCGTGTCGCGGATATCGTCCGGGGTGGACAGGCCGAGGGATTCAGAAAACCGGATGGCGCGCAGCATACGCACCGGATCTTCCCGGAATCTTTCGAATGGATTACCGATGGACACCAACTCCCGGCGCTCCAAATGGCGGAAGCCGTCGACGTAGTCGATCACCGTTTCCTCGATGGGGTCGTAAAACAACGCGTTGATGCTGAAGTCCCGGCGCAAGGAGTCGGTTTCAATCGTCCCGTAGACGTTGTCCCGCATAATCTGTCCGGCTTCGGTGACGGACCGCCGGGCACCGTCATGATCGCTCCCGTCACTCGGCCCCGGCGCCGCACGGAATGTTGCCACGTCAATGACGTCCCGGCCGATCCGCACGTGGGCGAGCCGGAACCGACGCCCGATCAGCCGGCACCGGCGAAACAGCTCACGAACCCGTTCCGGCGGCGCCTCGGTGGCCACATCGAAATCTTTAGGTTGCCTTCCAAGCAGCAGATCCCGGACGCACCCTCCGACCAAGTACGCCTGGTGCCCGGCCCGGGTTAGGGTCTTGACGACTTCAACCGCCGTCTGACTGACTGCCGAAGGAGGTATTGGATGTGCGGTGGGCGGAATTATTTGTACCTTATTAGTGGCCGCCAATTCCCTTATGCCCTCTCGCTCGCGGTTAATCCGCGTTTCGTCTCTTTCATACACCTCGTATAATACCATGACTTTCCAAAAAACAAGCTCCCTTCGTCTAGTGGTGAGGACGCCGGCCTCTCACGCCGGTAACAGGGGTTCGAATCCCCTAGGGAGCGCCATTCGCACTGGCAAGAACACAGACGCCACCTCCAAGCGATCAATGGGATCCGCACAGGAGCCTGCCAGTAAATAAGGCCGATCTTCGAGCTAATCAAGTTCAGGTGCTGCCTCACACGGCCGCCATGTCCCGCTATTTGGGAACGATGTCCAACAATTCGCTCCGCCGCGTAGCCATCTTAGTGCTCCGGGATCATGGCTCGATTTATTGATCAATCGCCTAGCCACTATTTGGCTATATATTCGCTTATCTCACTTATTCGCGCACCCATTCCCTTTTTTGACTGTTTGAATTTCGTATGTTTTGGCGATACTCATGAACTCGTAATATGCTAACAATCGGCAAAATAATAATCCGCGATACCCATCTCGAAATCCTTGTTTATACACATAGTGATAAAGAAATCGAAGCGAAGGTCGACAAGGCATCCATGCGGACCGGTTTTTGAGCCAGCGTTTGCGACTTAACAGCTTTCCAACGGGAGACGTATCAACACGAATTGACTTCTTGCGTTTACTAACAGACATCCGTGCTTCCCAATTCGAATAGCGATTATGTTTCTCGATCCATACATCTATGGATGGATAAGCGTAATGAAGCATATCGTGACGCAAATAGCCTATACGACATTTTTTACTTTCCACGAGCACGTGTTCATGAATTTCGTTATCCCCTGATCCGGTATCCGCGGTTTCTGTCAGGATCTCGTAGCGACCCAACTGATGGCGAAAGAGACGCAAATTCCAACTCGGGTAGTAACCACAATGACGAATCCAGTCTCCCATGAACATAAAGCGACGATTAATATAAAATCCGTCGTACGTATCGGTGCGGATCACTTTTTTGATCTCTAATGCTAAGTACCCTTGGGCATAAATACACACACGTTCAGCGGGATCGGAAAAGCCGATCGCCAAGGCACGCGAGCGCAGGACTGGCCCGGTCAATTCAAGCGAGCGTAACGCCGGCGAGGGGCTTTTCCGACC
>JAANXG010000086.1 GCA_018263405.1 Gammaproteobacteria bacterium | reverse complement strand
TGGTTTCATCACCACCTGGAACTGATAGTAATGCTGCAACCGATTCGGATTGTCGCCATAGCGCCCGTCGGTGGGACGCCGCGATGGCTGGACATAGGCGGCGTTCCAGGGTTCGGGACCCACCGCTTTTAAGAACGTCGCAACGTGGAACGTCCCCGCGCCCACCTCCATATCGTAGGGTTGGATCACGACGCAACCCTGCTCGGCCCAATATTGCTGAAAAGATAAAATCAGCTCCTGAAAAGTCACGCTGCTGTGGATCCGGCCCGTAAAAAACATCGGATTATAGCTTGCCGGGCCGGTATCAGTCGTGGGCCGATGCAAATGTCAACGAGGGAAAACATAGACAGCACAAAATTTTTGGGCTAAGGTCCGCGGTCCGACAGGGCGCAGGCCCAAGTCGCCGAGGAGGAGCAGGCGAGCATTTCGCCTGAAAATGAATGCAAAAGGGCCCCGGTTCCGGGGTCCTTTTGCATTTTCAGGCCGATGATGTTTCAGCCTTATCGAATCCCGAATCAGCCGGACGTTTCCCGACCATCCTTTTCAGGCGATGCCCTCATGACGACAGTCGAACCTCGACAGCTCAAAGCCGGTGCGCCGATTTCCGGTGGCCTCGACTCCATATTTGGGCGACTTATGTCGTGTCGCACCGGCATGATGCGATATAATCCTTGTCATACCCCTTAATTTATAAATGTATTCCTAGCGAGGAAACGCGATATGTCTGCGGTGAATGTTTTGACCATGATTAAAGACGACCGCATCAAGTTCGTCGACTTCAGATTCACCGACACCCGTGGAAAGGAGCAGCACATCTCCGTGCCGGCGCATTCGGTGGACGAAACGACCTTCGAGGACGGGAAAATGTTCGACGGTTCCTCGATCTCCGGGTGGAAAGGGATCAACGAATCCGACATGATCCTGATGCCCGAACCCGAAACAGCGGTCATTGACCCGTTTCTGCTGGAAAAAACCCTGCTGGTGCGGTGCGACGTTATCGAGCCTACCAGTATGCAAGGTTACGAACGCGACCCCCGCTCCATCGCCAAGCGCGCTGAAGCGTACATAAAATCCACCGGCCTCGCCGACACGGCTTATTTCGGCCCGGAACCCGAGTTTTTCGTTTTCGACGACGTACGCTGGGAAGTGGATATCAGCGGCGCCTTCTACGAAATCGATTCGACCGAAGGTAGCTGGAATACCGGACGCCTCTATGACGAGCGCAACATGGGCCACCGGCCCGGCATCAAGGGCGGCTACTTCCCGGTCCCGCCGGTCGACTCGCTGCAGGACTTGCGTTCGACCATGTGCCTGGCTATCGAGGAAATGGGTGTAAAAACCGAAGTCCATCATCACGAAGTCGCCACGGCCGGACAAGGCGAGATCGGCACGAATTTCAATACCCTGGTCCAGAAAGCCGACGAGGTGCAGATCTACAAATACTGCGTCCACAACGTAGCGTTCCAACACGGCAAGACCGCCACCTTCATGCCCAAACCCGTAGTCGGGGACAACGGCAGCGGTATGCATGTACACCAGTCCTTGTCCAAGGACGGCCAGAACCTGTTCGCCGGTGACGAATACGGCGGCCTCAGCGAAATGGCGCTGTATTACATCGGCGGGATTTTCAAGCATGCCCGGGCCATCAACGCCTTTTCCAACGCCACCACCAACAGCTATAAGCGCCTGGTCCCCGGCTTCGAGTCGCCCGTCTTGCTGGCTTATTCGGCGCGTAATCGCTCGGCCTCCTGCCGAATCCCGTATGTCTCCAACCCCAACGGGAGGCGTGTCGAGGTACGCTTCCCGGACTCAGCCGGCAACCCGTATTTCACCTTTGTGTCCATGGCGATGGCCGGGCTGGACGGCATCGTGAACAAGATCCACCCGGGCGAGTCCCTCGACAAGGACTTGTATGACCTGCCACCGGAAGAAGAAGCAAAGGTGCCCACCGTGGCACATAGCCTGGACCTCGCCCTGGATGCCCTGGACCGGGACCGCGATTTCCTGAAGGCCGGGGGCGTATTCAACGATGAAACCATCGACGCTTATATCGGGCTCAAGTACGAGGAGGTCACCGCCATGCGCGTGACCACGCATCCGCTCGAGTTCGACCTCTACTACAGCGTCTAGTGTACCCCGTCAATATCAGTGACGGGGCACACTAGGAGCAGAGCTTGCGCAGGCGCGCCTTGAGTTCCGGACGTTCCAAGGCGTCCAGCACGCGCATGATGCGCGCGCTGCAATGCGCTTCGACCGGCATGTTCAGCGGTTTCCATTGATAGCGGACGGTTTGCCCGGGCTCAACGTCGCCCACCAGGATTTCCGCGTAGGGTCTGTCGACGATCAAGTCCGCGTGAGCCAGGCCCTGGCCGGCTATGTAAGTGTGCAGGCCCCGATCGTCGAACTCCGCTTTAATATGAATATTCCCGGCCAGCAAACGCCGCGTACCGCTTGCCAAGAGCCGCTCACGCAGCCATCGGGCCGCCGCGGGACGACTGAGGGCATGATTGCGCTCCGGATCCGGGTCCGAAAGGGGGGTATGGGTTACGGCCACGCGATCCCTGACTGAATCGCCCGAACCCACCTGCGCAAGGTTTTGCAGAATTTGCGCCCGTCGCCCCCGCGCGGTGGGAAAAAAGTGTGCGGCAGTATCGAAGTTCACAAACTCGACGCCGCCCAGCGAAAACACCCAATTGCTGGGCCCGATTAGGCGATGAAATTTCGGGTACAAAGCCCGCCACCCCTTGCTAAAATCGTGGTCGCCAATTGCCGCGTAGGTCGGGATGTCGGCCGTGTTGAGATTGATCGAGGCCCTGTCGAAATCGCCTTTCTCGTAGTAGATATCCCCGAGATGAATCAGGAAATCCGCGCCGAGCGCGGAAGCGCGCTTGAGCACCCATCTCAGTTCCGTGCCGCCGCCCGAATCGCCGATTGCCGCGAACCGGTATCGCTCCGGATTCGGGAAGCGCCAGGAAATACCGGTTTCATTGCCACCAGTCGGCTTCACCGTGATCGTACGGGTCAAATTGTCACGCTGCTCTTCCACCACGGATTGACCCCCCGTCTCCGCTCGATTCACTGTCAAACGCGCGTTGGGATGCAGGTTTTCGAGCACGATCCGCATGGCGGCGCGGCCATCGCCCCTCATTTTCACTTCCGGTTCCGGAACAAAAGCGCGCAATCGCAGCCCATCCGGTTCGACGGATTGGAATACGGCCCCCTTGACCACGACACCAATGCCGTCGACACTCCAATGATCGACCGGTCCCGCGCCGGCAAAATGGAGCAGCGGGAAGCGCACCCCGCGCGCATACGTATAGGCCGCACCGCCCACGGCAAGACCGGATCCGACCAACAACAGGAACCGGCGTCGGTTCAGATTCGATGAGGTCATCCTGGCGGGTTAATCAATACGGCGCGGAATTGGAGACTTAGTATTCTTTAGTTTGGCACGTGCCGAATAAACTGACAACTGATAGAATCCGCCGGCTTTATTGTCGACGATTGGAGTGAATAATCCATGTTCCGCAACTTCCTGTTTACCTCTGAGTCGGTGTCCGAGGGGCATCCGGACAAAGTCGCGGACCAGATATCGGACGCAGTGCTGGATTCATCGATCAGAGGGGATCCCCGCTCCCGGGTTGCCTGTGAAACCATGGTGAACACCGGGATGGTCGTGCTGTCCGGAGAAATCACTTCGGGGGCCCGGGCGGACTACACGGACGTCGTACGGGACACGATTCGGGAAATCGGTTACACCTCGGCGGACGAAATGGGCTTCGACGCCGACACCTGCGCGGTGATCGTATCGCTCGACAAGCAGTCTCAGGACATTGCCCAGGGCGTGAACGAAGGCGAGGGCTTGGATCGCGAGCAAGGCGCCGGCGACCAGGGGTTGATGTTTGGATTCGCATGCAACGAAACCGACAACCTGATGCCTTTTGCGATCGATTTTGCCCACCGCCTGGTCAAGCGCCAGGCCGATATGCGCAAAACCAGCGCCCTGACCTGGTTGAGGCCCGACGCTAAGTCGCAAGTCACCGTCCGCTATGAGAACGGTGAGCCGAAGATGGTGGATACGATCGTGCTCTCAACGCAGCACGCCCCCGACATCCAGCATAAAGAGCTGACCGAGGCCGTAATCGAGGAGATCATCAAACCGGTTATTCCCACGGACATGATCAACCGCGAGACGCGTTTTCTCGTCAACCCGACGGGTCGCTTCGTGATCGGCGGGCCCGTGGGGGACTGCGGTTTGACCGGACGCAAGATCATCGTCGACACCTATGGCGGCGCCGCCCATCACGGCGGCGGCGCTTTTTCCGGCAAGGATCCCTCCAAGGTCGACCGGTCCGCCGCCTACGCCTGCCGGCATGTCGCCAAGAATATCGTCGCCGCGGGACTCGCGGACCGTTGCGAAGTGCAGATCGCCTACGCCATCGGTGTCGCCGAGCCCGTATCCTTGATGGTCAACACCTTCGGCACGGGCAAAATATCGGAGCTGGATATCGAGAAACTGATTCAGGAGCGCTTCGATCTGCGCCCCAAAGCCATCATCGAGGACCTGGATCTGCTGCGGCCAATATACCGGCACACCGCCGCTTACGGACACTTCGGCCGTACGGATACGGAATTCACGTGGGAGCGCACGGACAAAGCCGAAGCGCTGGGGTAGAAGCATAACGCCCGGGGAAACAACAGAGCCGGACTCGTTTACGTAAAGGGCACCTCTATTCCATTTCAATAACCCCGTGCAAGAATGACCGGTATCGATTCGAGATGTGTGAACTACTGGGCATGAGCGCCAACGTGCCAACCGACATCTGTTTCAGTTTCAGCGGTTTGATGCAGCGCGGCGGCGGCACCGGACCGCACCGGGATGGGTGGGGCATTGCGTTTTACGAAGGCCGCGGATGCCGAACTTTTCACGATCCGTCGCCGAGCGTGGACTCGGAAATCGCGCGCCTGGTCCGCAACTACCCCATCAAATCGCATATTGTGGTCAGCCACATCCGGGAAGGCAACATCGGCGAAGTTTGCCTGCCGAACACGCACCCTTTTCAGCGCGAGTTATGGGGACAGATCTGGACCTTCGCCCACAACGGACAAGTTGATCGTTTTAACGATCTACCGCTGAGTTGTTACCGCCCGGTGGGCACTACCGACAGCGAGCATATTTTTTGTTGGCTGCTCGGAGAGATCCGCGAAAACTTTCCCACCGCCCCTCCGGAGAAAACATTCTCTGAATTCATCGCCGACCGCTGCCGTGTCATCGGCGAACGCGGCGTGTTTAACATGTTGATGTCGGATTCACGGGCTTTATACGGTTATTGTTCCACCAAGATGTGCTGGATTACACGCCGGGCCCCATTCGGTGTCGCGCACCTCAAAGACGCGGACATGACAGTCGACTTTTACGAAGTCACCACGCCCAATGATATTGTCACGGTAATTGCCACCGACCCGCTGACCGACAATGAGACGTGGACGAAGGTTCACCTCGGTGAAACAATCGCTTTTCAAGACGGTCTGCAGATCCCTTAGAACATCCCGCGAGCGTACCGTACCCGTCGGTGAACCGGTGTTTGAGCGCCGCGCCGGCGTGAAGGATCGCCAAGAACAAAACCCTGCACACGGCATAGAAATGCACATCGATTGACCAGTCGCGCAGCTACGTGGGAACCGGCATCGCGGCTGATTGCTATTGTTGAAGACGGTCGACCGGCACAGCCTTTCCGCTTTCACGCGGCCGGATTAAATCTTATAATCCGGCGCCTGATCGACTCCCACCGCTTCGAGGAGCGCTGCAACCACGCATCGACCCGCCGTTCGGCGATTCTCGGCGCCTGGCCAGGCTCGGGGCGGTTTCGGGGCAACCCGAAAAACGGCGCTCACTTTCATTGACAATACGGAGGTGAAAGATGAGCACGACACCCCAGCCGCTCTTTTCAGATTATCGCGTGGCGGACATCTCGCTGGCGGGATACGGTCGCAAGGAAATCGCCATCGCCGAGACCGAAATGCCCGGCCTGATGGCCACGCGGGAAGAATACGCGGCCGGCCGGCCGCTCGAGGGCGCCCGCATCGCCGGTTCCTTGCACATGACCATCCAAACGGCGGTATTGATCGATACTCTCACCGCCCTGGGGGCGGAAGTTCGGTGGGCCTCCTGCAACATTTATTCGACGCAGGACCACGCCGCCGCCGCCATTGCCGCACAGGACATCCCGGTATTCGCGTACAAAGGCGAGTCTCTTGAGGAATACTGGGAGTTTACCCACCGCATCATGGACTGGCCGGACGGCGCGCCGAACATGATTCTCGACGACGGCGGCGATGCCACGCTGCTGGTCACCCTGGGCTGCCGGGCGGAACAGGCCCCGAGCGTGCTCGAAAACCCGACCAGCGAAGAAGAACGCGTCCTTTTTGCCGCCATAAAAAAACGCCTGGAAAGCCATTCCGACTGGTACAGCCGGCTTCAACAGAGCATCCAGGGCGTCACCGAGGAGACGACCACCGGCGTCAAGCGTCTGTATCAACTGGCGTCGAAAGGCGAGCTTCCGTTTGCGGCGATCAATGTCAACGACTCGGTTACCAAATCTAAATTCGATAACCTGTACGGGTGCCGGGAATCGCTCGTCGACGGCATCAAGCGCGCCACCGATGTCATGATCGCCGGCAAGACCGCCGTGGTGTTTGGCTACGGTGACGTCGGCAAGGGCTGCGCGCAGTCCCTGCGGGGCTTGGGCGCCACGGTGTGGGTCACGGAAATCGACCCCATCTGCGCACTGCAAGCGGCGATGGAGGGGTACCGTGTTGTGACGATCGAAGACGCAGCAAGCGTCGCGGATATTTTCGTGACCGCCACCGGCAACTACCACGTGATCACCCACGAGCACATGAAGCAAATGAAGGATCAGGCCATCGTATGCAACATCGGCCATTTCGACAACGAGATCGACGTGGCGGCGCTGGAATCGCACTACAAATGGGAAGAGATCAAGCCACAAGTGGACCACGTTATTTTTCCGGACGGCAAGCGCATCATACTGCTGGCCCGCGGCCGACTGGTGAATCTCGGCTGTGCCACCGGGCATCCGAGCTTCGTGATGTCCAATTCGTTCACCAACCAAGTGCTGGCGCAGATCGAGCTGTGGACAAAAGCCGATCAATACAATAAACAAGTGTATACCCTGCCCAAGTACCTGGATGAACAGGTCGCCAGACTGCACTTGAAAAAGATCAACGCCGACCTGACCGAACTAACCCAGCAACAGGCGGACTATATTGGCGTCCCGCTGGAAGGGCCTTTCAAGCCCGACCATTACCGCTATTAACGCGGTCCGGAATACCCATTGCGCAAGGACGCGCTCGATTTCGGATCGACGGGAACTACGCCGGTTCGTCGGGAAGCTGTGAACTCTTCAATTTTTCAATCGCGTCTTTGAGCCGCAATCTTTTCTTTTTCAAACGTCGCAACTGGAGCTGGTCGACGTAAAGCGGCTGTTCCAGCTGCCCGATGGCGACATCGAGATCCCGGTGTTCCTGCTCGAGTTCGGTTATTTTTCGTGTCAGATTGATGTCGGTATCCTAGGTGATTTTCGATTCTGTTTGCAACATAATTTAAAACGCCCGTCGACGTCGAATAAATCGAAGCCGGAGATCGTATGAAAACCCCTTTTGAAACATGGGAATTGCTGATTCTCGGTGCCCTCGTCATTCTACTCCTGTTCTGGGTCAGTCCCGGCCTGAAACAGGCCTTCAAACAGAGCCAGGAGACCAAAAGCTCCGATTGGCCGGGGCTCCTGATTCCGCTGGCGATTGTTGCCGTTTTCGTCACTCTGTTGCTATATATGGTCTGAATGACGCCCCTACCGCCACATTCTTGCACGGGGTTATTGAACTTACCCCGCAACGTAAGTTCTCAATAACCCCGTGCAAGAATGTGGGGGTAGGGTTGTCTTTCAGGGCTGTCGAAAGCACGGAGGCTTTCGCCAGAGCGTACAGGGAGGTATCTACAGCGTCCC
>JAANXG010000085.1 GCA_018263405.1 Gammaproteobacteria bacterium | reverse complement strand
AGCGCCTCCAAAGCGCCACTGCGGCGTTGCGCTTCTTGAAAAGGGCTCGCCATTCCCTGCGAAGCGCGCCTTGCATTGGCACTTTGGAGACGCTCTGAACGTGTGTGTATTTATGCCCAAGGGTACTAAGGGCTCGCCTCAGGCCACCCTGAACCCTTCTTCAAATTCCCGGCGAAGTTCCATGACCCGGTCCACCGAAACTCTTCGCATGGGTCGGCCTTCAACTGGACATAACGGTGCTTGCCGAATTCGGCGATATTTGAATACCAGTATGTCGAACAAACTGTTTTTCCATTCAAACGTAAAGCCGGGGACCTGCTCGTATCGGTCCGGAGGGAAACGCACCCGCCTATCGTAGGATCTATAGGTGAGACGCATTTCTTGCAAGCGCGCCATGACATGCTCCGCGGCATCGCAAAACAGGTGTAGCTCCACGGCACCGTGCTGCGTCGCAATGCCGTCAACCAATGGCCCGACCAGCCTCGGCCTGAATTCAACAAACAGATCCATGATTTTCGCGGCCCGTTCCAGCCGCATGCCGTAACGGTCATTCAGGCCGTCTCCGTCGAACAAACGCAACCGGACTCGCACGGCATCGGCGAGTTCCCTGTTGCTCGGGAATTCCGTTCGCCGGGGTGAGACACCCAAGCACTGCGCGGCTTTCTTTTTGGCGAAGTGGTAATCGGAAATCCCGTGATCGATCATGATTCGTGCCGCCTCCTCGCAAACCGTCCTGCGGTCGATTATCGGCGCGCGACCGGAACCGGGCTTTTTGAACATCCGTGGCATCAGAATAAGCCTTCAGTAGTCGTACCCGGATCGGTGCGCTCGGTCTTGCTATCGGAGTACGAGGACGGCGTTCGACTCGACCGCTTTGCGGTATTCGGCTCCGTTCCAAGCTTGAAATATTCGGTGATTCCAGCGGGCTCGTCGTCCGGCACCGCCTTACCACTGTCGGGAGATATACGAATCGCGACGACATTATCGGGTTTCGGCAGGGGTGATTCCGGAATGCCCTCCAACGCCTTATCCATGTAATCAACCCAGATCGGCAAGGCCGCGCGCGAACCCGCCTCACCCCTACCCAGGGTTCTCGAATCGTCAAAGCCGACCCAGACCGTGGTCACGACTGCGTCGTTGAATCCCGAAAACCATGCATCCCGAAAATCATTGGTGGTGCCTGTCTTGCCCGCCAAGTCCCCCCGGCCAAGCTTGAGCGCTCGCCGGCCCGTTCCATGCTGAATAACATCCCGCATCATGCTGGTAACGAGAAAGCGGTTGTCCACGGGAATCGCACGACGTGCTTGCAACGGCTGTTCCCGCTGCATTTCGAACGCCGGTGTCGAACAGTAGTCGCAGGCCAAAGATGGTTTCGCTTGCTCGATAATGTTGCCGTCCGGGTCTTCGATCCACTTTATAAAGTACGGCTCAACCAAGAACCCGCCATTAGCCAACACCGCGTACGCCCGAGCCACTGTCATCGGCGGTACCGTCCCGCTGCCGAGTGCCAGGGACAACCCATTCGGTAGCAAATCCGGATCGAATCCGAACCTGGCGAGATGATTTCGCGTATGTTCCAATCCCATACTCCGCACGACTCGGACCGATACCAGATTCATGGACTTCGTGAGCGCCATACGCAGCCGGGTCGGACCGAAGAACTTGCCACTGTAGTTCTCGGGGCGCCAGATCGCGTCGCGGTTCCGATCATCCACCACGATGGGCGCGCCGCTGACCCGGCTGGCCGGAGTAAAACCGCGCTCCAGCGCCGCGGAAAAAATAAAGGGTTTGATGTTGGAACCCGGTTGGCGCTCGGCCTGGATGATCCGGTTGAATTTCCCCAGATAAAAGTCAAATCCTCCTGTCAGCGACAGGATTGCGCCATCGTTCGGATCCAGAGACACCAGACCGCCCTCGACTTCCGGCAATTGGGACAACCGCCAGTTCGAATCCCCGTCCGGGCGCACATATACGATGTCGCCTGTTTTCACAACATCCGAGGCCTTTTGGGGCTTGGGACCGCGGGAGGTGGCGGTCGCGAAACGCCGCGCCCACGCCAGTCCTTCCCAGGGGATTTCGACGATTTCTTTTTTTCGGGTATAGACCGAAGCGCTTTGGCCCTCGATCGCCACAACCACCGCCGGCACCAGTTCCCCGCTCACCGGATATTCGCCCAAACTCTCGTTCAACGCTTCACTGACGGTATCCCGGGGTAAATCGATGCTTGCGACCGGACCCCGATAGCCGTGACGACGGGAATAGTCGAGCAAGCCCGCTCTTAGCGCATCGTTGGCGCTATGTTGGAGTTCCGGTACGACCGTCGTGTAGACCTTGTAACCCAGCCAATAGGCCTCCTCACCGTACTGATCGACCATGTAATCACGCACCATCTCAGCGACGTACGGCGCGTTGACGTCGGTCGAGATCCGATGCCTTTCAGCGGTCAAAGGTGCTTTAGTGGCTGCCGCGTAATTCGCTTCATCGATGTAGTCCAGCCGGCGCATTCTCGAAAGCACGTAATTCCGCCTTTTCAGGGCGCGGTCTTCGTTCCTGAGGGGATTGTCACGTGACGGGGCTTTCGGTAGCCCGGCCAGCATCGCCGATTCGGGAAGCGTGATCTCATCCAGAGATTTAGCGTAATACAGCCGTGCGGCAGCGGCAAAACCGTACGAGCGGTGACCGAGAAAAATTTTGTTGAGGTAAAGTTCGAGAATCTGAGCCTTGGACAATATACGTTCCAACCGAAACGCCAGCAACGCCTCCTTTATTTTTCGCGTGTACGTTTTCTCTCGAGTCAAAAAGTAGTTGCGGGCCACCTGCATCGTGATGGTGCTGGCGCCTTGTTCGGTCTGGCCGGATTTAAAGTTTTCGATCGCGGCACGGATAACGCCCGCGAAATCCACACCGGGATGAGAATAAAACGAATCGTCTTCAGCCGCCAGTAGCGCGTGGATGAGCGTTTCCGGCACGTCATCGATGTTGACCGGCTCACGGTGCTGTTCCCCAAATTCCGCAATCAGCTCGCCGTTCCGGGCATAGACCCGCAACGGAACCTGCAGCCGCACATCGCGAATTTCTTCCGCGTCCGGGAGATCCGGCAGGACGGTGAACACCAGCCCCACCACCGCCAAGGCGCCCACCAGCCCGATAATCAGGAAAAATCCGGCGACCCTAAGGAAAATTTTCACGATTTCTCGCGGGGAGCGGGGTTCAATGCCCCACGGAAACGGTCGACAAATACATAATAGATCCGACAATTGGTCCGACAAAATTTGTCAATATTCAGGCCCATCGTCTATATTTGAAGCAATATTTAAGGTAATTTAGTACTATGTCGCTGTAAACGGCGGAAAAATAAGGAGGAATTCTGACTTTTTTCAAGAAACAAGCGCATTCTCTCGTTGGTATCGACGTCAGCTCTTCGGCCGTGAAATTACTCGAACTCGGCAAGAGCGGCAACCATTACCGTGTGGAGCGTTATGCGGTTGAACCGTTGCCGCAGAACGCGGTAGTGGAAAATGCCATTACCGACGTGGAGCAAGTCGGCAGGGCCGTGGACCGCGTCGTCAAACGCTCCGGCACGAAATCCTGCAACGCGGCCGTCGCGGTGTCGTCGTCGCACGTCATAACGAAGCGGATCCTGATCCCCGGGGGCCTCAGGGAAGAAGAACTGGAGCAGCAAATTGAAATGGAAGCCGACCACTACATTCCGTACCCATTGGATGAAGTGAATCTGAACTTTGAAGTAATCGGCCCGTCCGAGTCCAACGCCAATGAAGACGAGGTTCTCATCGCCGCGTGCCGAAAGGAAATCGTAGACGATTACGTTGCGGTGGTTGAAGGGCCCGGACTGACACCCATAGTGGTAGATGTCGACACCTTTGCCATCGAAGCGGCGTACGGGCTGATCATGAGCCAATCGGCGGGTACCAGCCTCGAACAAATTGTAGCGGTGCTGGATGTGGGCGCGACCACCACCCATGTCAATATGATGAACAATAACCGGTCCGTTTATACTCGGGACCATGCGCTTGGAGGACGGCAACTCACGGAGGAAATCCAGCGCCGTTACGGCCTATCCTACGAAGAAGCCGGGATGGCCAAGAAACTGGGCGGTTTGCCGGACAATTATCAAACGGATGTTTTACGGCCCTTTATGGAAGCCATTTGCCAGGAAACGCTGAGAGCGCTGCAATTTTTTTATTCTTCGACACCCTTCAACAACGTGGATCAAATCTTGCTTGCCGGCGGATGCGCCAAGATTCCAGGAATCGGCGAAATGATTGCCGAGCGAGTCAACATTCCGACAATTATTGCCAGCCCTTTTGCATCCATGTCGCTGTCGAATCGAGTTACGTCACAACAATTGAACGCGGAATCTCCAGCCCTGCTGGTGGCATGCGGCCTGGCGCTCAGGAGTTTCGACTGATATGGCTACCCGTATTAATCTGCTTCCGTGGCGCGAGCTCCGCCGACAGGAACAGGATCGCCAGTTGTTGTCCGCCAGTGTCGGTGCTTGGCTGTTAATGGGGCTGCTTGTGTTCTACGCCTGGTACCACGTAAACGGGCTCATCGACCACCAGAACAAGCGCAATGACTTTCTGCAAACGGAAATCGTCAGTCTCGACGATCAAATTCAGAAAATCAACCAACTAAAAGAACGCAAGCGCGCCCTGCTCACGCGCATGGAAATTATTCAGCAACTGCAACGGGACCGTACGCAGATCGTGCATGTGTTCGATGACCTTGTCAGAGCGCTGCCCAGGGGCATTTACTTTACGGGACTGGCCAAAAAGAACAAACGGATCACACTGAAAGGCACGGCCCAATCGAACGCCCGTGTTTCGCATCTAATGAGCAACCTGGATTCGTCCGACTGGTTTACAAATCCCGATCTGGACATCGTCAATGCACAGGATCGCGGCGAAGCAAGGGTAAGCGAATTCACGCTTCGGGTGAGGGAGCAGAAATCCACCGTAGCCGATTCAGATAACCCGGAAGGATAAGGCTGATGGCGCTGACACTGGACGACATTCGGGGCTTGGACTTCAACGACATTGCCGGATGGCCGCGCAGTGCGAGGATCGGCGGCACAGCGATCATGTCCGTGCTGATTCTATTGGGTGGATATTGGTTTGTCGTTAAAGACCAACTGGCGGAACTCGAGAAAGCCGAACTACGAGAATCGACGCTGAAAGATGACTTCATGGAGAAAAAGGCGTTGGCGATAAATCTTGAGGCCTATAAACAGCAAATGGTTGAAATGCGCGAGCGGTTTGGTGTGATGCTGAGGCAGCTACCAAACAAAACCGAGGTTCCGGAATTGCTCATTGATATTACCCAGACCGGCATTGGGCGAGGATTGCAGTTCGACCAGTTCCAGCCCAAAAACAAACGCGTCGCGGATTTCTACGCGGAACTGCCGGTTAACATCAAAGTGAAAGGTACTTACCACCAACTGGGCGAATTCGTCAGCGACGTTGCGGCGTTGCCGCGAATTGTGACAATAGACGACCTGGTGCTCTCGCCATCGGGTGACGACAGACTGACGATGTCGGCTGTAGCCAAGACTTACCATTATCTCGATGAAGACCAGATCGCCCAACGGCAGGCATCCAAATCGAAAAAAACCCGCACAACGCGCGACTAATGTTATCCAAGATCAGCACATTTCCTCTGGCCGCGTTTTTACTGGCCGTGTCGGGTTGCGCCGACAGGTCAATGCAGGACCTGGAGTCGTTCGTCGCCAATGCGCACAAAGATCGCAAGCCGCGGATCGAGCCGCTGCCGCGGTTACGACCCAACCCGACCTTTACATACACGGCAGCGGAACTCGTGGATCCGTTTTCCCAGGAAAACCTCATTCAACGGCGCCCTTCACGGAAGGAAGGACCCGCCCCCGACCCCACTCGGCGCAAAGAACCGCTGGAACAGTTTCCCCTCGATGCCCTCAGCATGGTCGGCACCTTGAGTAACGATGAGGCATCCTGGGCGATAATTCGTGCGCCCGACGGAACCGTTCACCGCGCGGGCGAAGACAATTATCTAGGGCAGAACTACGGCAAAATTACCGACGTTAAAGAAACGCAGGTGGAAATCAAGGAACTTGTTCCGGATGTCGACGGGGGCTGGATGGAGCGCAAATCGACGCTTGCTATTGTTACGAAATAGACCATGGAAGTAGACCATACAAGAAACAGATGTTCGGAAATACCCTAGGCTGAAGAGAGAGAAAATGAACCACATCCGGAGCATACGCTCCACATTCGTGCTATTGAGCATGTGGCTTCTGTGCCAGCAACTCTGGGCCGCCGAACTCGTAAACCTCGAATGGAAAAGCGGCGTGTCGACTGAAACATTGGCATTGGAACTGAACGAACCGACGGAACATCGAATCACGTCCCTTGACGAGGGTACACGGCTGCGCATTGTGCTATCGGACACCCGACTGAGCGAAGGGGTCTCGGATATTTCGGGCAGAGGCATGGTGAAAAGCGTCTTGCCGTTTGTCGCGGCGGGCGGACAATCGGTCCGCGTGGATCTGTTGTTAACGCAACCGGGACATCTTGAGGTGAAAAAAACAAAGGGAGGTTTAGACGTTATTGCCCGGGCCGGCAAAGCCGCGGGCACCGCTTCGTCGGCGAGCGAAACGCAACAAGACGACTCTGCACACTCGTCGGGCATGGCGCCTGAGTCCGGCGCCAACGAACTCAATAGCATTAAATTCTCAGCACTGCCCGGCGGGCGCGTACAGGTTAACCTTTCCATGTCTAGGCCACCCGAGCAACCTGGTCATTTCTCGACCAATAATCCCCCAAGGCTGGCTTTCGATTTTTTCCACACTCGCAGCGCAATGGATTCCCCAGTGACAAAAGTCGGAGTGGGCGCCGTCGAATCGATTACTACTGTACAAACCGAGGACCGCACACGCGTGGTATTCAACCTCGTCCGGTCGGTCCCTTACGATACTCGGATCACGGATAACGGCATCGTTTTTGTCATACAGAATCCGGATACCGAGTCGGCACGCGTAGAGAGGACAGAACCCGAGCCTTTTGCCAAAAAGTCCGCTGCCAGGCACAGCATAGAACACATCGATTTCCGAAGAAGCCGGGAAGGCGGTGGGCGCATTACGGTCCAACTCTCGGGCCCCGAGATAGGAGTCGACGTCCGGGAGCAAACCGGTGAGATCATCATCGATTTTCTAAACACGGAAATCGACGATGAGCTGGAACAACGACTCGACGTGGTCGACTTCGCCACACCCGTGCGGACCATCGACACCTTCCAGGAGGCCAATACCGTACGTATGGTCGTCACCCCGCAAGGTAACTACCAGCATCTCGCGTATCAATCCGGGAACGTGTTCAACATCGACGTAACCCCGGTCGTGGAGGTGGAAGAAGAGAAAGAAAAGGATGAGTTCGGCTATTCGGGTGAACGATTGTCGCTCAATTTCCAGCAAATCAACGTCAGGGCCGCTTTGCAGGTTATCGCCGATTTTACCGGCCTAAACTTCGTTACGAGCGATTCCGTCACCGGTACCTTGACACTGAGACTGAAAGACGTGCCGTGGGATCAGGCCCTGGACATCATTCTGCAGACCCGCGGCCTGGGGATGAGGCGCTCCGGCAACGTGGTCTGGGTCGCTCCGGCGGGGGAAATCGCCGAAAGAGAGCGCCAGCAGCTCGAATCGCAAAAACAAAGAGGCGAACTGCAACCCCTGACTTCAGAGTTGATACAGGTCAACTATGCCAAAGCCTCCGATATCGCGGAGATTCTCAAATCCGTCAAAGCCGTAGACACCGGTGTCCAGCAATCGCTGTTCGGCAGCGTGAATATCAGCAAGGTCGAAACGGAGAGTAACTCGCTGCTGAGCCCGCGCGGCAATGTCACCGTGGACGAACGCACAAATTCCATTCTCATTCAGGATACACCCTCCAAGATTTCTCAGGTACGCGAGCTGATCGCCAAGCTCGACAAGCCCGTGCAACAGGTGCTGATCGAAACCCGTATTGTCGAGGCAACGGACAGCTTCAGCCGCAACCTGGGAGCCCGCCTTGGATTCCAGCGGGTGGTACAGCAGTCCGAACTTCTCGGCGGCGCCGATGTAATCGGCAGCGGTACCCTGGAAGGCGCCGCCACCACCAGTGATTCCCTGACCGGCGATCCCGGCGCGCCCTCGTTTGGCACCACGCCAGACGGGCTTGGCGTCAATCTACCGGCTACCGGCATCAATAACAATCCGGCCGCTTCTTACGCCTTCGAGATCTTCAAAGCGGGGGCGGGCATTGCCAGCCTGATCCAGCTCGAGATTTCAGCCCTTGAAGCCGAGGGTAAAGGCAAGGTGATCGCGAGCCCGAGGTTGATCACCTCGAATCAGCAGGAAGCACACATCGAGCAAGGCCAGGAGCGGATTTTTACAACCAGCACGCTCGGCGTCGGCAGTGTCGTGACCAAGAAGGCCGTGTTGAGTCTCACCGTAACACCGCAAATTACTCCGGATGACCGCGTTGTGATGGATGTGTTCGTTACCCAGGACTCCTTTGTTTCAGCGACGGACCCGACTATCAACACCAAACAGATCAATACCCAGGTCTTGCTGGAAAACGGCGAGACCGCCGTGATCGGTGGTATCTATCAACAAGATCAATCCACGAACGTAACGAAGGTGCCGTTTCTTGGAGATATCCCCGTTCTCGGTGTTTTGTTTCGCACCAAAGCGAAACAGGACAACCGGACGGAATTACTGATCTTTCTGACGCCCAGAATCGTCAACCCGGCGTTAAATATCGGCTCCCTGGATCCCGCATACCTGCCGGTCGGGTAGTGCACGGACTTTTTGAGAAGCTACCTCCGGTCAAACCGGCATTTCCCTTATGGGTTAATATACATGCATGTCCTCGAACGTGTTTCTGATCGGGCCCATGGCGGTGGGGAAAACGACCATCGGCAAGCAACTCGCCAAACGTCTCCAGTTGAAGTTCATCGATTCGGATCTGGAAATCGAAAACCGCACCGGCGCAAGCATCGGCCTGATCTTCGACGTCGAAGGTGAAGCGGGATTCCGCGACAGGGAGGAGAAAATGATCGCCGAGCTGACCGCGCTCAACGGCATCGTGCTGGCAACCGGCGGCGGGGCGGTACTCCGGGAGAGGAATCGGAAGGCGTTGAGAAAAAGCGGTGTCGTCGTTTACCTTTGCGCCTCTGTTGAATCGCAACTCGAGCGCACGAAGGCAAGCAAACACAGACCGCTACTCGAAACGCAGGATCGCCGTGCGGCACTCCAATTCTTATTGGAGGTCCGCGAGCCCTTATACCGCCAGGAAGCGGATTTGATCGTCAACACGAATCAATTGTCGAGCGGGCAGGCGGCGAAACAAATCGCCCGCAAGCTGCAAACCCTCTAGTGTACCCCGTCACTGATATTGTAACGTTCAGCGGCCCGGAAAGCGGTGAGCCGCAAGGCCTGTCTCGCCGGGAATGGCGCGCCCTTCTCAACAGACATAACGCTGCGGAGGACCGCTTCCCGGGCCGCCCGAAGGGAGCGTGCCTGAGCCACCATTGGGGCGTTGCGCTCCTGGTAAAGGACTGGGCCATTCACTGCGGAGCGCGCCTTCCACTGGCGGCTCAGGCACACTCTGAATGTTGCAATATCAGTGACGGGGTACACTAGGTATGAAAACGCTAACCGTTCGACTCGGACGGCGAACCTATCCGATCCATGTCGGTACGGACCTGCTCGCCGACGCTGACCTGCTGACTCCGCACATCGACGGGCGGCAGGTAATGGTGATCAGCAATAACACCGTGGGGCCAATGTATCTGGACAAACTGCACCGCGGCCTTCAGCGGTTCGACGTATTCACACATATGATTCCGGACGGCGAGTCTTACAAGAACCTCGACGTTCTGGAGGATGTTTTCGATCGTATGCTCGAAATACCCTGCAGTCGTCAGTGTACGGTCATCGCCCTCGGCGGCGGTGTCGTGGGAGATATCGCCGGGTTCGCCGCAGCATGTTACCAGAGGGGTATTCCGTTTATACAGGCTCCCACCACACTGCTTGCCCAAGTGGATTCGTCCGTGGGGGGCAAAACCGCCGTGAATCACCGCCTCGGCAAGAATATGATCGGGGCATTGTATCAACCGCGTGCGGTCATCGCGGACACCGCAACCTTGGAAACGTTACCGGACAATGAGTTCAGCGCCGGTTTGGCCGAAGTCATCAAGTACGGCCTGATCCGCGACCCGGAATTCTTTGTCTGGCTCGAATCGAACATCGACGCGCTGCGGCGGCGCGACCATGAGGCTTTAACGCATGCCATTGAGCGTTCATGCCGAAACAAGGCGGAGATCGTCGCCATGGACGAACACGAGACGGATATTCGTGCTCTTTTAAATCTCGGACATACATTCGGCCATGCCATTGAAGCCGCTACACAATACAAATCATGGTTGCATGGCGAGGCGGTCGCAGTGGGCATGTTGATGGCCGCGGATTTATCGCGACGCCTCGGCGATCTGCAAGAACGTGACGTTGAGCGCATCAAAGACCTGCTGCAGCGTACCGGGCTGCCCACACACCCGCCGAAAGAGATGACGCCGGACACATTTGAACGGTATATGGCGGTAGACAAGAAAGTTGTCGACGGCCGCGTTCGATTGGTATTGCTGAAAAGGCCCGGCCGTGCCTACGTCGGCGATGAGTACGGTTTCAAGGCGCTCCGGGATACGTTGGCCGCATTTCAAATGGCGGTATAAATCAGGCACGACATAGTCGCGATTCATTGTATACTGATCAATAGAAGCAACCCCTTCAGGCATCCGCCGCGGCGCCGGCACGCTCGTCTTCTTTAATCCGGCAACAGAACAGATCAATCAGTGACACGCGATTACCGCTGCACGACAGGGCTCTACCGCCCGCAGTTCGAGAAAGACAGTTGCGGATTCGGCCTCATCGCTCAGATGGACGGTGTCGCCGGTCACGCATTGGTGCAATCCGCCGTGAAAGCCCTCGCGCGGATGACCCACAGGGGTGCGGTGGCGGCGGACGGAAAAAGTGGTGACGGCTGCGGCCTGCTGTTGAAAAAACCCGACTATTTTTTCCGCCGCGTCTGTGCGGAGCTGGGAATCGCCCTCAGCGACACCTATGCCGTCGGCAACCTATTCCTCAATAACGACCCGCAAACCGCCGGTCGGACCAAGTCTCTAATCGAAAAAGAACTTGCGCGTCAAGGCTTGCGGCTCGCCGGCTGGAGGCGTGTACCCATAGACACGTCCACACTCGGCGCACAGGCATTGAATATGCTGCCTGTCATCGAGCAGTTGTTCGTCAATGCAGCTTCCCACGTAGACATCGAGACTTTCGAACGACAGCTGTTCATCGCCAGACGACGGGCGGAAAAACAAGCAAGGCGTGAAGACCCGGTGTTTTACGTCAACAGCCTGTCGTCGCGGTTGGTTCTGTACAAAGGGCTGGTCATGCCCCGCCTGCTGCCCGTGTTGTACCCGGATCTCACCGACCCGGGATTGGAATCGTCGCTGTGCGTATTCCATCAGCGCTTTTCCACCAACACCCTGCCGCAGTGGCGGCTCGCCCAGCCGTTTCGACTCCTGGCCCACAACGGAGAGATCAATACCATTCAGGGCAACCGCAACTGGGCGAACGCCCGCAGCCACAAGTTCAACACGCCGCTCATCCCGGACATAGACGCCATCCGGCCGCTGGTAACCGGGGACGATTCGGATTCCGCCAGCGTCGACAACATGCTCGAAGTTCTGGTGATGGGCGGCATGGATATATTCCTGGCGACCCGGATGATGATGCCGCCGGCCTGGCAGAACCTCGACAGTATCGATCCGGATCTGCGGGCGTTTTACGAGTTCTATTCGATGCATATGGAGCCCTGGGACGGCCCCGCCGGTATCGTCATGACCGACGGACGATTCGCGGCCTGTGTTCTGGACCGCAATGGCCTGCGGCCGGCCCGCTACACCATCACCCACGACAGGGTGATCACCCTGGCTTCGGAAACCGGCGTCCATGACCACAACGCCGCCGACGTACAGGCCAAAGGGCGCCTGGGGCCCGGACAGATGATCGCGGTGGATACAAGCAACGGCGAGCTCCTGTCGCCGGAACGGATTCACGAACGTCTGAAAAAGCGGCAGCCCTACAAGCAATGGCTGAAGGTGCACAAAACCACGCTGGAGACCAGCGTCGGCGACCGGGACTACCTCGAACCGCCCATAGATCGGAAGAGCA
>JAANXG010000084.1 GCA_018263405.1 Gammaproteobacteria bacterium | reverse complement strand
CTGTCGAAAGCACGGAGGCTTTCGCCAGAGCGTACAGGGAGGTATCTACAGCGTCCCTGAAAGACAACCCTACCCCCACATGATCGCCGACATTGCACGGACTTTTTGAGAAATTACTTGGTTTGCAACAAACCGCCGGCATTTTATATTGTTTCGTTTTCATGAAGATTGGCTTTTTTCAATTGCCGGGTAAGGTCATGACCGCCCCCATGTCCGGGGTTACGGATCTACCTTATCGAACACTGTGCAGCCGGTTCGGTGCTGCGTTGACCGTATCGGAAATGGTGCATGCCGGCCCGGCGTTGCGGTATGGCTCGAAGTCGCTTTTGCGCAGTGATCACAGGGACGAACAGTCACCCGTGGTAGCTCAGTTATTGGGGACGGAACCGGGGGTGCTCGCGGATGCGGCGCGATACAACGTCGATCTCGGCGCCGACATCGTCGACATCAATATGGGATGCCCGGTCAGGAAGGTCTGCAATAAACAAGCCGGATCCGCGCTGCTCACGGACGAAAACCAAATTGCGCGCATTCTGGCGTCCGTCGTCAATGCCGTCGCGGCACCGGTAACCGTGAAGATTCGAACCGGACCGGATCCGTCGACCCGAAACGGAGTGCGGGTCGCGCGCATTGCGGAGCAGACGGGGATTCAGGCGATTTTCGTTCACGGTCGGACGCGGGCCTGCAAATACCGAGGGGAAGCCGAGTACGAGACGATACGGAGAATCAAGCAGGCTGTGCGCATCCCCGTTATCGCCAATGGCGATATCGACTCGCCCGAAAAGGCCGCGATGGTTTTGGAGTACACGGGAGCCGACGGCGTAATGGTTGGTCGGTCCGCCCGGGGCCGGCCGTGGTTGTTTGGGCAAATTCAAGACTACCTCGACGGTAACGGATTGCAAGAGCCGGACTCCCGGGTCCAGAGGGATGCGATACTGGAGCATGTGGAAGCCATCCAGGCGTTCTACGGGGAACGCATGGGTGTGCGCATCGCGCGAAAACATATTTCTTGGTACATAAGAATAATCGACGGAGGAACTGTTTTTTGGACGCACATAAACCGGATAGACAACGCAAGAGAGCAAAACCGGATGCTCAGATCATTCTTGCAAGACCAGACACCGATACCACAAGCAGCATAGGCATGGATCAGCAGGTCCAGGTTCCGCTTTGTCAGAGTGTTCGCCGTTCGCTGAAACGATATTTCAAGGACTTGAACGGGGAGGAACCGGTCAAGTTACACGAGATGGTCATAACGGAGGTCGAAAAACCCCTGCTGGAAATGGTAATGGAGCGCGCGGAAAGGAATCAGACGCGGGCGGCCAAGATGTTGGGGATCAACCGTAACACCCTGCGCAAGAAATTGAAGTTCTATGACCTGGAATAAACCTCGACCCGCATTAGTATGTAGTATGAGTGCAATAATATCGTTTAAGGCGATTCCGGAAGAGCGTTGATGACGAACAGAGTCGTTGTCAGACGGGCGTTGATAAGCGTTTCCGACAAGACCGGTGCCGCCGCCTTTGCCCGCCGCCTGCATCGCGACGGGGCCGAGTTACTGTCCACGGGCGGCACGGCGTCCCTGCTGCGCGAGCATGATATACCGGTTGTCGAGGTGTCGGCATTCACCGGTTCGCCCGAAGCCATGGATGGTCGCGTCAAAACGCTTCATCCCAGAATCCACGGCGGCATACTGGGACGGCGGGGAATTGACGATGACGAGATGCGTCAACACGGATTCGAGCCCATCGATCTTGTCGTCGTGAACCTCTACCCTTTTGAACGGACTGTCGCCCGTGTGGGCTGTACATTCGATGACGCTGTCGAAAACATCGATATCGGCGGCCCCGCCATGATTCGGGCCGCGGCGAAGAATCATACCTCGGTGGCGGTAGTGGTGGATCCGGCGGACTATGGGCCGGTGTGCGATGAACTCGAGCGCGCCGAGGAAATCAGTCTGGATACGCGTCTACGTCTCGCGCGCAAGGCGTTTGAATACACGGCCCGCTATGACGATGCCATTGCGGATTATCTCGGTACGGCACGGCTGCCCGATGAAACCTTCCCAGCGACCTTTAACCGTCAATATCTTCGGGTTGAATCCCTGCGATACGGCGAAAACCCCCACCAGCGCGCCGCCTTCTACCGTGACCTCGACGTCAAGGGTTCGTGCGTCGCAACGGCCCGGCAGTGGTCGGGTAAGGCGCTGTCCTATAACAACATCGCCGACGCCGACGCAGCCTTGCAGTGTATCAAGCAGTTCCCGGATCGAAACGTCTGCGTGATCGTGAAACATGCCAACCCTTGCGGGGTCGCCTTTGGCGATACCGTGGCGGACGCCTATGAACGCGCGTATCGGACCGATCCGGAATCGGCGTTTGGCGGCATCGTCGCGTTCAATCAATCCCTGGACGCGGAAACCGCCCGGCGCATCGTCGATCGCCAGTTTGTAGAAGTGATTGTTGTCCCCGAGGTGGACCAGGAGGTACCGGCGATCATCTCGGACAAAAAGAATGTACGTTTGTTGACCTGCGGTCGCTGGCAATCGGAACAACCGGCCTGGCTCGACTACAAACGGGTCTGCGGTGGCCTTCTAGTGCAGGACGCGGATCTGGAATTGTGGGACAAGCTGAAAACGGTGACTGAGGTGGAGCCGGATGAACGGATGGCGAGCGATCTAGTGTTTGCCTGGAAGGTAGCGAAGTATGTGAAGTCCAATGCTATTGTTTACGCGAAGGAGGGAATGACTATCGGTATTGGCGCCGGTCAGATGAGCCGTGTCAATTCGGCGCGTATCGCCGGCACCAAGGCGCAGCAGATGGGCTTGACGGTGGCCGGTTCGGTGATGGCCTCCGATGCGTTCTTTCCATTCCGAGACGCCGTGGATACCGCAGCCGGCGAGGGAATCCACGCCGTGATACAGCCCGGCGGCTCCATGCGCGACGACGAGGTCATACAGGCTTGTAATGAACACGGCATTGCGATGGTGTTTACAGACATGCGCCACTTCCGGCATTGACTTTCAATAACCTCGCACAAGAATGTGGGGGTAATGAGAAAACCAGTATGAACGTTCTGGTTGTGGGAGGCGGTGGCCGGGAGCATGCGTTGGCCTGGAAACTGGCGCAATCGCCGCGCGCAGACCGCGTGTTCGTTGCGCCCGGCAATGCCGGCACGAATGGAGAGCAGAAGGTCGAAAACGTAGACATCGCCGCCACGGACATCCCGGCACTGGTCGAGTTCGCCAAAAACCATAAAGTCGGCTTAACGGTGATCGGACCGGAGGCATCGCTTGTCGGGGGTGTGGCGGACAGTCTCGCCAAGCAAGGCTTGCGTTGTTTCGGGCCGAGCCAAACCGCCGCGCAACTGGAAGGGTCCAAGGCCGTCGCCAAGACATTCATGGCTCGCCACGCCATACCCACCGCTGCATACGAGTGCTTCAGTTCGCGTGAAAAGGCGGAAGACTATCTCGAATCCGTGGGTCTGCCGATCGTGATCAAAGCCGACGGCCTGGCGGCAGGCAAGGGTGTCGCGGTGGCTTATTCCCGGGAGCAAGCGCGGGAGGCGGTTCACGAGTGTCTCGAGGGTAATCGCTTTGGCGAAGCGGGCCGGCGCGTGGTTATCGAAGAATGCCTGGCGGGGGAGGAAGCCAGCTTTATTTGCATCGTGTCCGGCGACCAGGTGATGCCATTGGCCAGCTCCCAGGATCACAAGGCCAGGGATGACGGTGATCGCGGCCCCAATACCGGTGGCATGGGCGCTTACTCGCCGGCCCCCGTGATCGACCCGCCGATGCACCGGCGCATCATGCGGGAGGTGATCGAGCCGACTGTGCAAGGCTTACAGGCCGAGGGTACCGGTTATTTAGGTTTTTTGTATGCCGGCTTGATGATTACCACCGACGGCACGCCCAAGGTGTTGGAGTACAATTGCCGCCTCGGAGATCCGGAAACCCAACCCATTATGATGCGCCTGAAGTCGGATTTACTGGAGTTGTGCAATGCGTCGATCGACGGTCGCCTGAACTCGATGGATATCCAATGGCGGCCGGAGGTTGCCCTGGGGGTCGTCATGGCCGCCGGGGGCTATCCCTTCGAGTACGAAAAGGATAATCCGATCCACGGGCTAAACCTGCCGGACTCCCCGGACGTTAAGGTTTTTCATGCCGGCACCCGTGAAAGTGACGGTCGAGTGGTTACCAGCGGGGGGCGCGTATTATGCGTAACGGGGTTGGGTGAATCCGTCAAGCAGGCCCAGGCGCGCGCCTATCGGACGGTAGCATCGATTCAGTGGAAAGATGCCTGTTTTCGCCACGATATTGGTTTTCGCGCCATCGAACGTGAAGCGTCTAGTGTACCCCGTCACTGATATTGTAACGGGGGACACCAGCGACCTTTAAATAAACCGCTGCACTGAACGATTCGTAGACCTAAATGCCCGAAAATTTCGTTGCCGTATTGATGGGGTCGGATTCCGACCTCGATACCATGCAGATTACCCTGGATACCCTGGATAAACTAGGTGTACCGTGGGAGGTGAAGATTACCTCCGCCCATCGCACCCCGGAAGCGACCCGCGCCTACGTGCACGATGCGGATGAGCGTGGTTGCGCGGTTTTCATCGCGGCGGCGGGCCTGGCGGCCCACTTGGCCGGGACGGTGGCGGGGCTTACACTCAAACCAGTCATCGGGGTGCCGATGGATGCCGGTCCGCTCAGCGGTCAGGATGCGTTGCTGTCGACGGTGCAGATGCCGGGCGGTATACCCGTGGCGTGCGTCGCCATCGGTCGCGCCGGAGCGAAGAACGCCGCTTACCTCGCGGTACAAATGCTGGCCCTCTCGGCTCCGGCATTGGCGCGGCGGCTACACGACGAGCGCCGGGCAAACGCGGAATCTGTGCTCGCCAAAGACCAAGCCCTGAAGGGCAAGCTGCAGCGTTCGTCCTAGTGTACCGGCGGACGGTCGGGATAGCACCGCCTGGCAAGTGGGAAGATCGATGTCTCAACGCGTTGGAAACCGGGCCCGAGACCCATTGCAGCAAGCGTTGCGCGCATTGCGCGGCGGGGGTGTGGTTGCGTATCCCACCGAGGGCTGCTACGGGCTGGGATGCGACCCGCGGAATACCCGGGCCGTGGAGCGGATTTTGCGGTTGAAAAAGAGGAGCCGGCGCTCGGGACTGATTCTGATCGGGGCGCATTGGCGGCACCTCGCGCCCTGGGTGGATGCGTCGGATGAAGCCGCCGTCGCACGCGCCCGCGAGACCTGGCCGGGTCCGCATACCTGGCTGTTACCGGCCGGGGCGGGCGTGTCGCCGTGGGTGCGCGGCGAACACGACACGATCGCGGTGCGCCTCACCGCGCACCCCCCGGCCGCCGCCCTGTGCCGGCGCTTCAATGCCGCCTTGGTGTCGACCAGTGCCAATCTCCACGGCGAGCCGCCCGCGCTCGACGCGATGCAGGTGCGGCGAATGTTTTCGCACGGCCTCGATTTTATTTTGTCCGGCCCCTTGGGGGACTCGAATGGTCCGACTCCCATTGGCGATGCGCGTACCGGTGAGCGGGTTCGCGGGGTGTGAGACTTCCCGTGTGGCGATGCAACAATGCGAGCTCTTTGCGTGAAACGATCCTGTGAATAACGATCGACTCCAAGCCGTAATCGATTACCTGCAGACATTGCAGGACAGGATCTGCAATACCCTCGAACGCGCGGATGGAATCAATACGTTCAGCGAGGACCGCTGGGAGTATGCGCAAGGCGGCGGCGGGCAGTCTCGTGTACTGGGGGGGGCTTCCGGGCTATTCGAACAGGCGGGCGTGAATTTTTCCCGTGTCAGTGGACAATCGCTGCCCGAGGCGGCGAGCACGCGCCGGCCGGCACTGGCCGGCAGGGATTACCACGCCACTGGCGTGTCCCTGGTGATCCATCCGTTGAACCCTTGCGTCCCAAGCTCCCATATGAATGTACGTTTTATCGTGACGGGCCTGAGCACCGGGACGCCGGTGTGGTGGTTCGGCGGCGGCTTCGATTTGACGCCTTACTATGCCTTCCACGATGACGTGATCCACTGGCATCGCACGGCCAGGCAGGCCTGCGAGGACTTTGGTGCGGAGGTGTATCCCCGGTTCAAGCAATGGTGCGACGAGTATTTCTTCATCAAACACCGGCAGGAAGCCCGGGGAGTAGGCGGCTTGTTTTTCGACGATTTGAACGAATGGGATTTCGATCGATGCTTCGCATTCATGCGCTCGGTGGGCGACCATTATCTTCCCGCTTACTTGCCGATTGTGGAACGGCGCCGGGATACGGGATACACGGATCGCGAGCGACGGTGGCAGTTATACCGACGCGGCCGTTATGTGGAGTTCAACCTCGTCTATGACCGGGGCACACTGTTTGGACTGCAGTCCGGAGGGCGGGTGGAATCCATACTGATGTCCATGCCGCCGCTCGCCGCCTGGCGCTATAACTATGCCCCCGAGCCGGGCTCACCGGAAGCGGATCTCTTGGATAATTACCTCACCGCCCGGGATTGGCTGGGCGCTGTGTAATCGGATCGGCGACTTTGTTTCGCTACGTGTACACGGGCCTGCTTTACCTGAGCCTGCCCCTCATACTGGTGCGTCTTGCCCTGCGAGGATTTAAAAACAAAGCGTACTGGTCGAGGTGGGGCGAGCGCTTCGGCCGGGTCGCGGTGGAACCGGGCGGCGTGTGGTTTCATGCTGTGTCGGTCGGCGAAGTGCAGGCCGCCGCGCCGCTGATCGAATCCCTGCTGCCCGCGGACATTTTGGTCACTACCACGACACCAACCGGGTCGGACCAGTTAAAGCGCCTGTTCCCGCGGGGCGTCAAGCATTGCTATGCCCCGTACGATTATCCCGGCGCGGTCAAACGGTTTCTAAACCGGGCCCAACCGCGCAGCCTGGTGATACTCGAGACCGAGATCTGGCCGAATATCATCCGCGCTTGCCACGATCGGGGGGTCAAGGTGGCCATTGTGAATTTGAGATTGTCTCGGCGATCCTACAAACGATATGCCAGGGCAAAAGAATTCATGGCCTCCGTGCTCGGGCAAGTGGACGCGTTCGGCGTGCAGAGCCGGTCGGATGCCGGGCGATTGTTGGAGTTGGGTGCCGATCCCAATGCTGTCCGTGTTACCGGCAGCATCAAGTTCGAAGTGGAACTGCCGGCGAGTCTCACCGAGGTAGCCCGAGTGCTCCGCCGGGATTGGGGCCGGAACCGCCCCGTGTGGATTGCCGGCAGTACGAGGGAATGCGAGGACGAACTGATTCTCGATGCATTCCAGAAGCTGCTCGAATCCCACCCGAACCTGCTGCTCGTGATCGTACCCCGCCACCCGGAACGATTCCCCGCGGTCGCGAAGCTCTGCCGGCGGCGCCACTTGCGTTTTGTCCGCCGCAGTGCGGGCAGGGGGCATATCGGCGCCGATGTCCAGATATATCTGGGCGATACCATGGGTGAACTCGGCCTGATGTACGCGGCCTCGGATATCGCCTTCGTGGGGGGCAGCCTGGTGCGGGCGGGCGGACAGAATTTATTGGAACCCTGTGCTCTGGGGTTACCCGTTTTGTTCGGCCCTTATATGCGCAATTTCCTTCAGATCAGCGAGATGGTGGTTGAGCACGGCGCGGGTAGCCAGGTGATGGATGCGCCGGATGTGGTTCAAGCCGTCGATCGTTATCTGCGTGACGCCAAACTGCGATTCACCACCGGTGAACGCGGACGGGAAATGGTTCAGGAAAACCGCGGGGCACTGAACGAAACCCTCGAAGTTTTGCAGGAGGTGGGAATCGACCGCAACGTCAATGCGGGGTAACGTTTTGGTCCGGCTTGTCGCCGTCATCGTACCGATGTCGCCGTTTTCAAAGGCGGCGTAAAATATGGCCTCGATTTAATCGGCGCCGCCCAGACCCGAGCGGTTCATTTCAGCCACGTGTTGACGGTTTCAAGGTCATCGACGTCCAGCTCGCCGGCGACGCTGTAAAGCTCGAGCTTATTGGTAATGTACCGGTAGCGCGCCTCCAGATAATCCCTTTTGGCCTGAAACAAGTCCTTCTGGGCGTCCAGCACATCCAGATTGGTATTCAATCCGGCTTCGAAGCTCTCCCGCCGGCTCTCCAGCGCTTTCTTGCTTGCCACCACCGCCTGGTCCAGGGCAAAGGCTTCGCGCACGGAAGTGATGACATCGAGGTATCCCGAACGGGCGTTGCGCGTGGCGGCGCGGAGGGCGGATTCCGTCTGCTGCTCCGCGGCCTGGAATCGAAACGAGGCGGCCCGGCTGTCGGCTGAGATGCCGCCGCCCTGGAAAATCGGGATCTCGAGTTGCAGGCGGGCTTCAGTAGAATACTGGGTCAGTTCGCCCCCGGAGATGCTACCCTGTTGGTTCGCGACATTGTGGCTGAGTTCCAGATTCAGGGTGGGCATGCGCCGCGCTTTCTGGCGGGACAGGGTTCGGCGTTGTATTTCTTCGTTCAGGCCCGCGGATATCAACGCCAGGTTGTTCATTGCGGAGCGCTCGACCCAGACCGACTGATCCTGGGGATCCGGAGGCGTGAGCGGACTGTCCTCCCGGAGTTCGTCCAACCGCTCGGCGCGGCGGCCGATCAGCTCCCATAACGCCTGATGGGCATCCTCGAGCGTTTGCTGTGCCCGGATCTCCTCGGCCTGGGCCAGCTCGAAGCGCGCTTTGGCATCGTGCAAATCGGTGCTCGTGCCGAGCCCCACTTCCAGGCGGCTACGGGCCAATTCCAACTGCCGGAAAATGGCTCGCCGTTCGGCGAGCGCCAGGTCCAGATTGTCCTGGGCGGCGAGAATGCCAAAGTAGCGGTTGACCACTCGAGTGATGAGATCGTGTTGTGCTTGCCCGAACTCGGCCTCCGCGACTTGCGCCTCGAGCTTGGATTGTTCATAAGTCAGAAACTTGTCACGATCGAATATCGTCTGGGTCACGCTGACGCCGTATTCGCTGGAGTCAAACGTGGCGCCCCCTTCCGTTACAAATTGCACGTTAGCGGATCGTTTGTCGCGCTTGCGCCCATGGGTTGCAAACAGTGCGACTGTTGGCAATAGATCCGCCCTTGCCGAGGCGGGTCCTTGCTGTTCGGCTCTCAGCGTGAACTCTTCGGAGTGAAATATCGGGTCGTTTTGAACCGCGGCATTGTATATATCTATAAGATCTTCGGCGAAAGACCGGGTAGCGATTAGCGCCAACGCCGCCGCGAAAGCGACTCGTAGAATCGTTTTGGTCATTGTTTGTGCGTTTCGACCACTGAAAATATAATATCCGGGAAACCGAGAGCGAGTACCAAGTGTAACCGCGGCGTCAAAACTCGAATGACGGCGTCGTTTCGGCATGCACCAGGGGCGGCAAGCCCGTGTCGAACAGAGAAGTTATCCGGCACTGATCGTTGCCAAGGTGCTCCACTAATACGGCTTCCATAACGGGTTCGTTACCCACGATTGCCGCGAGCCGTCCGCCGTCGGCAAGCAGTTTCTTGTAGCGCGGCGGTAATTCCGGAACAGAACCGGTCAGCAAAATCGCATCGTATCGATGATCGCTTTCCCAACCTTTGGCGGCGTCACCCTCTTGAAATGACACATTTGTGTAGCCGTGAGCCGCTAGTTTATCCTGGGCCGACTCGATAAAGTCCGGATAAATATCAACACTGTCCACGTGACCGGCCAGGCGAGCCAGCAGCGCCGTTACGTAACCGCTGCCGGCTCCAATCTCAAGAACCCGGTCTTTGGTTTTCAGAGCGAGTGCTTGCAGCAGCCGGGCTTCCTGTTTGGGCTGCATCATGATCTCGCCGTGACCCAGTGCAATATGCATATCGGCAAACGCCAGGTTGCGGTACACCGGCGGCACGAATTCCTCCCGAGGTACGTCATTCAGCGCGGTCAGAACCCGGGGGTCCAGAACTTCCCAGGGTCTGATCTGCTGTTCGATCATGTTAAATCTTGCGGTGTCGGTGTCCATGGATAAACGATGTCTCGTTGGTCGGTGTCTCGGGCAAGTGTTAACAGGCCCTAATCAAGGTCGGGTAAGACTAAGGGGTCGTTGACACAAGCGCAAGCCGCAAGCTCCAGTGGTCCGCCGACCACCCCGCGGTCAAAATGCTGTATCATGTAAGTGCTAAAAAGCTATCATTTCACTAATCGTGCGTCTCTCCGTCAAGTCGGGCATGAAGACGCGGTGTGCGACCCGCAGGACACAACTAACCGGAACTTTTAACTTTTGCTATTGGTTGCAGGTTGAATATGAGTGCGAATCCCGCAGAACGTTTGAAATCATCGAGCTTGCCCGATGAACTCACCCGCCCGCTTCCGGCGTCGGCCAAGATCTATGTTCAAGGAACGAGGCGGGATCTCCGTGTGCCGATGCGGGAAATTAAACAGATGCCTACCGTGTCGAGCGTCGGGGAGGACGACAATCCGCCGATTCCGCTCTACGACACCTCGGGTTTGTACACCGACCCGGAGGCCGGGATCGACCTCACCCGGGGAATGCCGGGGATCCGCGATGCCTGGATTCTGGAGCGCAATGACACGGAAGCACTCGATGCGCCCACCTCGGCGTACGGACGCCGGCGCCAAATCGATAAAACGCCGGATCAACTGCGATTCCAACACTTGCGCACCCCGCGACGGGCAAAGTCGGGCGTCAATGTGACGCAAATGCATTATGCCCGGAATCGCATCGTGACCCCCGAAATGGAGTACGTGGCCATTCGGGAAAACAGCAAGCTTCAGCAGCTCCGGAAGGACCCGCGCTATCGGATTTTACTCAGGCGCCACCCGGGACATTCCTGGGGCGCCGCATTGCCGGAAACCGTAACACCGGAATTCGTGCGCGCGGAAGTGGCGAGAGGCAGGGCCATCATTCCGGCGAACATCAATCACCCGGAACTGGAGCCGATGATCATCGGGCGTAATTTCCGGGTGAAGGTCAATACCAACATCGGTAACTCCGCCTTGACGTCGTCCATCGAAGAGGAGGTGGAAAAAATGGTGTGGTCGACCCGCTGGGGCGGTGACACCTTGATGGACTTGTCTACCGGTAAGGCTATCCATGAAACGCGAGAGTGGATTCTGCGCAATGCACCCGTGCCCATCGGTACTGTCCCCATTTACCAGGCCTTGGAGAAGGTGGACGGCAAGGCCGAGGAACTGAGCTGGGAGTTGTTCCGGGATACGCTCATCGAGCAGGCCGAGCAGGGCGTCGACTATTTCACTATCCACGCGGGCGTCCGCCTCGCGTATGTGCCGCTGACGGCAAACCGCCTGACGGGGATCGTATCGCGGGGTGGATCCGTGATGGCCAAGTGGTGCCTGGCGCATCACACCGAAAGCTTTTTGTATACGCGTTTCGACGAGATCTGCGAAATCATGTCGGCTTATGACGTTTCCTTCTCGTTGGGTGACGGCCTGCGCCCCGGGTCTATCGCCGATGCCAACGACGAAGCGCAGTTCGCGGAACTCCGCACCTTGGGGGAGCTGACCCAAACCGCCTGGGCGCACGACTGCCAGGTCATGATCGAAGGCCCGGGTCATATCCCGTTGCATCGGGTCAAGGAGAACGTCGACAAGGAACTGGCGGATTGCTATGAAGCGCCGTTTTACACCCTTGGCCCCCTGGTGACGGACATTGCGCCGGGGTACGACCACATTACCAGTGGCATTGGCGCCGCCAACGTTGGCTGGTACGGCACGGCGATGCTGTGCTACGTCACACCCAAGGAGCATCTGGGCCTACCGAACAAGCAGGACGTTCGTGAGGGTATTATCACCTACAAGATCGCGGCACATGCGGCGGACCTGGCCAAGGGCCACCCCGGCGCGCAGCTCCGGGACAACGCTTTGTCCAAGGCGCGGTTCGAGTTCCGGTGGCGGGATCAATTCAACCTCGGCCTGGATCCGAACAAGGCGCAGGAATTCCACGATGAAACCCTGCCGAAGGAGGCGCACAAAGTGGCGCATTTTTGCTCCATGTGCGGGCCGAATTTCTGTTCGATGAAAATCACCCACGATGTCCGGGAGTACGCCAGGCAGCAGGGTATCGAGGATATGCAAACGGCCCTCGAAACGGGTATGGAAGAGAAAAGCCGTGAATTCAAGAACGAAGGAGCACAGCTTTACCAAGAGGTCTAGGAGCCTGTCGGACTTAGTACCCTTGGGCATAAATACACACACGTTCAGAGCGTCTCCAAAGTGCCAATGCAAGGCGCGCTTCGCAGGGAATGGCGAGCCCTTTTCAAGAAGAG
>JAANXG010000083.1 GCA_018263405.1 Gammaproteobacteria bacterium | reverse complement strand
GGCGGGAGATCGGCCCACTTTCCCGATTTATTTCGTTAAATAGCTGGCTATTCGCCTCAATAAATCGAAAAATTGGTCTCGATTTCCCACCTACCTCGCTACGATCCCCTAAGTCCGACAGGCTCCTAGGCGCTATTCTGGCGGGTTGTCTGGCCGCCGCGTCCGGAACAACAGCCCTTGCCCAGGACAATCTCCCAAACCTCGGTCGAAGTAATTCGCAGCTGTCGGAAATGGACGAGAAAAGGATTGGGCGCCAATTTATCCGAAATGCCCGCCAATCCATGGATTTTGTCGGCGACCCGGAATTGACGCAGTATATCACCGATCTGGGTAACCGCCTCGCAAGCGGTAGCGACGAGCCAAACAAAGACTTTGAGTTTTACTTGATCCGCAACAACGCGCTCAACGCGTTCGCGGTGCCGGGTGGACATATAGCCGTGAATACCGGACTCGTCATGGCTACGGAGACAGAGTCGGAGCTCGCTTCCGTGCTGGCCCACGAGGTTGCCCACGTCACCCAACACCACTTGTCGCGAATGCTTGAACAGTCACAAGACCAAAGGCTGCCCATGCTTGGGGCGCTTGCCGCGGCGATATTGCTCGGAGGACAGGCCGGCGGGGCTGCGCTTGTGGCCGCCAACGCCAATGCCATTGAAAATCAATTGGAATACAGCCGTGGTTTTGAAAGAGAAGCCGACGCAATCGGCATTCAAACACTGTCGCGGGTGGGATACGATCCGACAGAGATGCCGGCATTTTTCGAGCGGCTGCAGCGGTGGGCGCGTGTCTACGACACCGGCGTGCCCGAGTTTCTCCGAACCCATCCGGTAACCACCGACCGGATCGCGGATAGCCGGGTGCGCGCGGAACACTACCCGAGTTCCGGCAGCCCGCCGCAATCGGATTTTTATCATGTTCGTGCCAAGATGATAGCGGTCTTTTCCGATGATCCCGAGGCGACAGCGGCGCAGTTCGCCTCGAATCTCGAGTCTGGCGAATTCCAGGACCAGGCCGCCGAACGCCATGGCTACGCATTGGCGCTTTCCAGGGCCGGCCGGTACGGCGCCGCGCTACAGACACTCGATCGATTGATCGAAAAGTATCCGGATTCACTACGGTATCAATCGGCGCGTGCGTACATATTGATGGAGGCCGGCGAATACGAACGCGCGCTGGCCTATTTTGAACGCGTTCGCCGGCGCTGGCCGGATGATCTCCCCCTGGGCCTTTACTACTCCTCGGCATTGATACAAACCAAGCGGTTTGCCGACGCGAAGCGGATCCTGAAAGAGTTTCTTCTCAAACTCAATGACGATCCACGGATTTATTCCCTGCTGGCGCGTGCCGAGGGCGAAATGGGGCATTCGCTTGTAGCCCACCAGAACCTGGCAGAGTACTACTACCTGCGGGCCAACCTGGCCGAAGCCTATCGGCAGCTGAAACTGGCCGAGAAATATATCGGCGACAGCGACTATGCACGGGCGAGCGTCGAAGCACGAATAAAAGACATACAGCGTGAAATGGAAATTTATGATGAGCAGCCAAACAGGAGAAACTAAAACTAAACGAAAAGCCAGTCGCGTACATTTTGTAGCCTTTGCTTGGCAAACCGTTCGGCTTCCCGTTCTTATAATTGCCGTCTTCATAGTATCGGCCGGCTATTCGGATAACCCGCTCCGTGCACAGGCCAATCCCGATGATGCGCTCATCAAGGCCGCGCGCAAGGGGGAACTTGACGAAGTCCGGCGTTTGCTTCAGTCAGGTGCGGATCCAAATAGCAGTGGAAACAAGCAACGTACCGCTTTAACCGAAGCGAGCGCCTACGGACACATCGACATCGTCGAAACGCTGGTTCTAGCCGGCGCCAACATCGATTCACGGAGATCCGACCGTACACCACCACTGGTTGCAGCCGCCGCCAACAGGCACTTTCCGGTGGTGCGATTTCTGGTTACCGAAGGCGCTCGCTTCGACTTGTATGATAAATATCGTATGACAGCTCTGCATTACGCCGCCAAACAAGGTGACTTGCGCAGCGTCGTGTTGCTCCTCGATGCCGGGGCACATCTTAATCCTTTGACTATCAGCCATCGAACGCCGCTGTTCAGTGCCGCCGGTAAAGGGCAATACGAGGTCGTGACCGAACTGGTCTCGCGCGGAGCGAACGTTGATGTAAGAAATAAGGATGGCGTCACTCCGGAAAAAGCCGCGCGTTTGTCCGGATACCCCGATGTAGCCCGCCTACTCATCGACTAACCTATCGGCAATGTCGACTCGATACCCGCCGGAAACCGGTTTAACACACTGCCGAGAATTATTCGGCCAAGGTAGTCGGGCATCGAGGTAGATATCGAGCCCTTTGGATTCCGCTTATACACAGATCAGGATATGCGACTGCCCTTAATACTAACTCAGGGTATACTCGACGTAATGAGCACAGGCCATTAGACTTGTAAATCTCCGGCCTAGTAGCCTGTCGGATTTAGGAAGAATCTACCGCAGCGGCGGGAAATTGGTCTATCTTCCCGATCATTTTCGTTATATAGACCCACTATTTGCCTAAAACGATCAAAAAAATGACCTCGATTTCCCACTCGCATCGCTACGATTCCCTCAGTGGGCTCCGAGTTCAACGATAAGTACGGCTGTCATGAAGCTAATCAGGTTTGAAATTACGGATTTTCAGTGTGTACGAGCCTCGAATCCGATTCGAGTCGGTGATTTAACCTGCCTGCTTGGAAAGAACGAAGCGGGGAAAACGGCCTTGTTGAAGGCGCTATATAAACTCAATCCCATAATTGACGCCGATTCCGCCTACGATGTCGTTGACGATTTTCCGAGATCCGAAGTCGAACACTACGAGTACGAAACATCGCGAGGCGAACGGGAACCCGCGCTCGTAAGTCGCGCGGAATTTGAACTCGAAGAGGACGAAACCAGTGCCATTGCCCGGGACTTCGGAAGTGAAACACTCAATAGCACCGTACTCACCGTCTCCAAAGGATATGACAATGTCCGCAGTTTTTTCCTGGATATCGATACTGAGGCAGCCTATAAGTATTATGTCAGAAATCTCGAACTTCCGACCGAAATCAGCGAGGGTGTTTATGAGTGCTTTAATTTTGGCGAACTAGCAGATTACCTCGAGCAGAACGCAGCTGGGAACCCATCCATACGGGAACTCACGGAAAATCTTCGGGCTGTTCAACAGCAGGGCCTGGACAGACATATTTACCTAAATTATTTAAGACCTAAGTTGCCGAAGTTCGTATATTTCAATGACTACTATCAGCTACGCGGACAAGAAGATCTCCAAGATCTAAAAGAACGCCTGGACGCAGACGCGCTAAGGGCATCCGATTACGCCATGCTTGGACTGATGAAATTAGCTCGCCTGGACGTCGAACAACTGCTCAATCCCGGCCGCACGCAGCTTTTAATCAACAAACTGGAAGGTGCTGGAAATATCATCAGCTCCCAGATGTTCAAGTACTGGTCGCAGAATCCAGACCTTAAGGTCAAATTCGACGTTAGGCCTTCTAATCCGGATGACCCGACCAGCGAGGCGGGTGGCACGTATATCTGGACCAGCGTATTTGACCCGGTTCGCTCCCATTCGACACTTCTCAGTGCAAGGTCACGCGGGTTCGTTTGGTTTTTCTCTTTCCTGGCCTGGTACTCGCAGCTGACAGAGAGCGAAATGCCTTTAATTCTTCTGCTCGACGAGGCGGGGCTGTCTTTGCATCCGCAGGCGCAGGCGGATTTACTCCGGTTCTTCGAAGAAATGCTGAGCCCCAGCCATCAGCTAATTTATACGACGCACTCACCGTTTATGGTGGATCCAGACAAGCCACAACGAATTCGATACGTGGAAGACACATCCAATAGCGGAGCAAAGGCACGCGACAACGAACTGCCGGGAACCAAAGTAAGCGAAGATCCCACGCAGGTTTCCCATGAAAGTACGATGCCCATGGATCTAATCGAACGGGGGACCCAGTCCGCGAATTATCGAAGAGTCAACAAGCAGTTATTCGTCGAAGACGTCACCGATTGTTTGTATTTGCGGGCAATGTCCCGCGCGCTGTCAACCTATGGTTACACGGGCTTGGATGAGTGGACCATCGTTCCTGTAAGTGGCGTTGAAAATATACCGAGCTTGTTGGCACAGACAAACGACAGAGACAAATCCTGCGTCACGGCGGTGTTAACCGGCATAGGAGTTGCGGACAGGGAGGTATTCAATACCTTCCGGGCGAGACAGTTATTGCCCGAAAACCAGATAAAAGCGTTGACTGCATTTTCCCAGACCCGGGAAGCGTGCATTGAGGATCTGTTCGACATCGTTTTTTATATCAACCTCGTCAATGCCGCTTATCGCAATTTTCTCGAACAACCTATTCGGGTAACGAACCTTCGCAGCGACAGCCTCAGATTAAGGGATCGCATAACCGATTACCTCAACGGGGAGGTTTTCACGGAGGACATGCGTTTCAACCATCGCCGCCCGGCAAGATTGTTTGCCGATAATATCGAAAAACTGCGTCCCGAACTCACAAAAGCCACACAGAACCGATTCATTGCAATATTCGACTGGCTGAAGGAACCGGAGCCCGGCACATCGGACTAGTGTACCCCGTCACTGATATTGCAACATTCAGAGCGTGCCTGAGCCGCCAGTGGAAGGCGCGATCCGCAGTGAATGGCCCAGTCCTTTACCAGGAGCGGAAAGCTCCAAACTATCCAGGCGATTTTCGTTGCAATCCATGTTGCGCCACTTCGCGTCTTTATCCCGGGCGGGTATGGCATTACGGCATAGTCCAAATCAAAGATACGTCCACATTGACGAAGAGGCATTTCGATGAATGATTCGAACGACAAGAAAGAGTCACGGCAACATTATTTCACGCTGCACGACAACCTAAATGAAAGGTCGTATGAATTACCGGTTCTCGAGGGCACCGAAGGCCCGCGTGTCATTGACGTCCGCAGCCTCCATGCCGAGGCAGACGTATTTACGTATGACCCCGGTTACAAATCCACGGCGGCCTGCTCGTCGGAGATTACTTATATTGACGGCACCAATGGAATCCTACGCCACCGGGGTTACTCCATAGAGGACCTGGCGGAACATAGCGATTTCCTGGATGTATGCTACCTGCTGCTGCACGGTGAACTCCCCTCGCCGGAGGAGAAGGAAGAGTTTGACCGAGACATCACACACCACACGATGCTCAACGAGCAACTCATCTTTTTTTTCCGCGGGTTCCGCCGCGATGCTCACCCCATGGCTATCATGGTGGGCATCGTGGGTGCATTGTCGGCTTTTTATCACGACAGCACGGATATCGGCGATCCGTTGCAGCGCATGACGGCCTCCCATCGTCTTATCGCCAAGATGCCGACGATCGGGGCATACGCCTACAAGTTTTCCCTCGGCCAGCCGTTTACTTACCCCTACAATAAGGCAAGTTATGCCGAGAACTTGCTGAAAATGATGTTCAAGGTTCCGGCGGACGAATACGAGCCCGACCAGGTGTTGATCCGGGCCATGGACCGTATATTGATACTGCACGCCGATCACGAGCAGAACGCCTCAACCTCGACGGTGAGGCTGGCGGGCTCGTCCGGGGCCAATCCATTTGCCTGCATCGCCGCCGGGATCGCGTCGTTGTGGGGGCCGGCCCACGGGGGGGCGAACGAAGCGGTGCTGAAAATGCTGACAGAAATCGGCGACAAGGATCAGATACCGGAGTTCGTGGCTCGTGCCAAGGACCCGGACGACAACTACCGTTTAATGGGATTCGGGCATCGCGTTTATAAAAACTTCGATCCGCGCGCGAAGGTGATGAAAAAAACCGCCCACGAGGTGCTGGAGAAACTGAACATCGACGATCCGCTGCTGGAGGTCGCCATGGAACTGGAACGAATCGCATTGGAGGACGAGTACTTTGTGGAGCGCAAACTATATCCCAACGTGGACTTTTACTCGGGCATTATTCTCAAAGCCATGGGCATACCAACGCATATGTTCACGGTAATTTTTGCCATCGCTCGCACCGTCGGATGGGTTGCCCATTGGAAGGAAATGATGGAAGAAGGTTCCGTGTCAATCGGCCGTCCGCGACAATTATACATTGGCCAAACTGAACGAACGTTCACCACGGTCGATGTCCGCGAGCACAAGCAAAGCCGGGGTTGGTCATGGTTATGGGGAGGTCATGAGAATTGACGTCGCCCGACCTTTATTCATAGCAATGCTCCGGCGCCGGAAAGGCGCCGGCCTTGACCGCTTCCACGTAATCCGCGACCGCTCCCTGAACACCGTTGGATTGTCCCTGTAGGAAGTTCTTGACGAATTTCGCCGGGCGTCCCGGAAACAGGCCGAGCATATCGTGCAGGACCATGATTTGCCCGTCGGTATGCGGACCGGCGCCGATGCCGATCACGGGCACAACCAGACGTTCGGTGATCTTCCGTCCCAGCGCAAGCGGCACGCACTCGAGCAGTATCAGGTCGGCACCGGCATCCTGCAGGATCACCGCTTCGTCGATCATTTCCTGGGCTTTTTGAGGGTCACGGCCCTGCACCCGGTAACCGCCCAGGTGGTTGATCGACTGGGGGGTCAGGCCCATGTGGGCGCAGACCGGGATACCGTGGCGAACCAGCAAACGGGTCGAGTCCGCCAGCCACGCACCTCCCTCCAGTTTCACCATTTGCGCCCCCTCGCGCATCAGCACCGCGGCATTCTCCAGGGATTTAAGCTCGGAGTAATAGCTCATGAAAGGCAGGTCCGCGATCACGAACGCACCCCGGTTACCCCGGTTGACGCAGCGGGTGTGGTACGCGACATCGTCAATGGTCACCGGCAGGCTACTGTCGTGGCCCTGGACGACCATACCCAGCGAATCGCCGACCAGAATCACGTCGACTCCCCGCGCGCTCACGACGTGCGCCGAAGAATAATCGTACGCCGTCAGGCACGCGAACTTCTCCTGCTTGTCCTTGAAGCGCTTGAGCGTATTGACGGAAACCGGTTTACGTTGCGGCTCGGAATTCACGGGTGTGCACAGCCTCTGTTGACCGACGGTTCAATGTACGGGTTTCACCGCCCACGGTGCAACCCTAAGGGCTCGCGCAAAAATAACTTCACAGAATTCGCGCCCGAATTTGGGTTAGATTTGGACGATCCGATGGAGCAAAACCGCAGTACTAGGAGCCTGTCGGACTTAGGGGATCGTAG
>JAANXG010000082.1 GCA_018263405.1 Gammaproteobacteria bacterium | reverse complement strand
AGAAAGCAGACGTTTTGGCCAATGCCGGGTGCGATCTCATCATTATGGAAATGATGCGGGACCTGGAGGCATCGCTGTGGGCGACCGAGGCCGCGGTGGCGACCGGCATACCCGTTTGGGTTGGTATGTCCGTCGAACGTGGCGAGAGCGGTGGGCTTGTGAGCTTCAGTAATCGTATGTGGGCACCCGCTGACTTGACCCGAGACTTGATGAAGACCGGAGCACAGGCAGCGCTTGTCATGCACAATGAAATCTCTACCACCGATGAGGCACTTGAGATTATGAAGTCGGGATGGAACGGTCCCATCGGTGCTTATCCGGAAGCCGGGCACTTCAAGATGCCGGAGTGGGTGTTCACGGACATCTCGCCACAGGCTTTTGCCGAGGCCTGTCGCCACTGGCGCCGCAAAGGGGCAACGATTCTGGGCGGCTGTTGCGGCATTACGCCGGTGCACATCGAGGCATTGGCGAACACTTTTAAAGTGTAGTAACCCGTCTTCAGCTTGTTTTTGATCATTCTTCTCATTGGCGGTACTATGTCCACCGGCTTCGTGCACGGTGGGAAGCCGACCGTCTCCGTGATTAATGGTCTCAAACATGTTTGAGACTTAACGGCTACTTCAACGAAGATGCGGTCCTGTTGATTTTCCAGCAATGTCTCAAACGCCAACACCGGAAATGAGCATTTCTGTTGTCGTACCGGTACGGAACGAGGCGAAGAATATCCACCCCCTGGTAGAGGAAATATTTTCGGTACTCGCCGGCCGGATAGAATTCGAGATGATTTACGTCGATGACGGCAGTTCGGACGACACACTTCAAAACTTAAGAGATGAACAGCGCGGGCGCGCCGGCAAGTTGCGCATTTTGACTCACGACTCCGTTTGCGGCCAGTCCACCGCCATCCATTCGGGGGTGCAAGCGGCCGCTTATCCATGGATAGTGACCTTGGATGGCGATGGCCAGAACGATCCGGTGGATATCCTCAAGCTTCTCGAATCGGTCCGTGCCGCCGGCAGCAAAAACATTCTGATCGTTGGCCATCGAGTCGAGCGACACGATACATGGCTGCGGCGTTTATCCAGCCGGGTGGCCAACGTCGTCCGCGGCTTCATGCTGCGCGATAAGACACCGGATACAGGCTGTGGACTCAAAGTCTTCCCGCGTGAGTTGTTTCTACAGCTTCCTTATTTCGACCATATGCACCGTTTTCTCCCGGCTCTCGTGCTGCGCCAAGGTGGGAGAATATTGTCCGTTCCCGTGTCGCATCGCGCGCGTGGGCAAGGTCTATCCAAATACGGATTGCATAATAGACTTTGGGCGGGCGTTGTGGATATGTTCGGTGTCGCGTGGCTCCAATGGCGCTACCAGCGGTCCGCGGACGTCAAAGAGGTGACAAGAGATGAACTATAACATTCTGTGGTTGGGGATTGGCTTCACGGGACAGGCCATGTTTTCCATGCGGTTTCTTATACAATGGTTGTATACGGAAAAACATAAAAGGTCGGTAATACCGGTTGCTTTCTGGTATTTCAGCATTTTGGGCGGTGTGACTTTATTTGCGTACGCTATATATCGTGCCGATCCGGTGTTTGTCGTGGGTCAAGGCGCCGGTTTGTTGATTTATTCGAGGAATCTTTATTTCATTATGAAGGAACGCGAGTCAAGGTAGATCGGGACCGAAGCCGTACCAATTTCAAATCGCGATAAAGATCGAGTCGCTTACAGTTATTTCCAACCCGCCACGGCACATCCGAACAGGCGGCAGCCCCGGATGTGGGTTTACAAACACAACGTGAATATGCCCGACGCCGGACGCCGTTCGGCCTTTTACTGGTTATTGGTTGTCGCATTCCTGGCCATCGCCGCCGGGTTTGGCCTGCGCGACCCCTGGCCGGCCGACGAACCCCGTTTCGCGCTCATCGCCAAGGATATGGTGGATACCGGACGGTGGTTTTTCCCACGGGTGGCCGAAGTGCTGTATCCGGACAAGCCACCGCTGTACTTCTGGTTGATGGGCGCTTTCTATAGTGTAACCGGGTCCATCAGATTTTCCTTTTTGCTGCCGTCTCTATGTGCCGCGCTGTTAACCTTGCTCCTGACCCACGATCTCGTGCGTCGTCTCTGGGGGGACAGGCAGGCGTGGTGGGCCACGGCCTCGCTGCTGGTGTGCATCCAGTTTATGATGCTCGCCAAGTCCGCGCGGATCGACGCGACCATAATGATGCTGGTGACGCTCGGCATGTATGGGATTTTGCGCCACCTGCTGCTTGGCCCGGATTGGAAGTGGTATGTAATCGGGTTCGCGGCGAGCGGGCTGGGTATCATCACCAAGGGTGTCGGGTTCCTTCCTGTGTTCGTGTTTCTGGCGTATGCACCGGCGAGATGGTTGAACTGGCAGCGAATATCCGATTTCCCGGCCCGTTGGTGGCAATGGCTCTTCGGACCGGCGGCCATGTTCGCGGTCATCGCCGCATGGCTGGTACCTATGTTGTGGCTGGTGGCGGCCGGCGATGACCCGGCATTACAGGCTTATCGCGATAACATTCTTTTCAAACAAACCGGGGAACGGTACGCCGATCCCTGGCACCACTTCGAGCCGGCCTGGTATTACCTGGTAAAAGTAATTCCGCTATTCTGGTTTCCTCTGAGTTTGGCGCTGATTTGGTTGATTCCCGCCTGGCTGCCGGCTATTGGCGACAGGGACGCACGACTTATTTTGCCGCTTGCGTGGGTTGTGTTTGTCATTGTTTTTTTCAGCCTCAGTCCGGCTAAACGTGGGACTTACCTGCTTCCCGCTTTGCCCATGCTCGCCGTATGCGCCGGTCCATTTCTTTTGGAGATCGTCAACAAGCAATCGGTACGCGTTGTCGCGCTGGGCGTGCTTGCGGCGGTGGTAGCGCTGTTGGTCGGCGCATTGGCATGGATCGAGGTTTGGGATCCCTCGTGGCTGGCCGAGGGCTTGAATGACTATGACCTCGAAGACGAGGTCACGTGGCTCGTATTGGTGCTGGCGGCTGCCGCCGTCTGCTGCTTCGGTGCCGCTTGGCGCTTCCACGCCGTGACCGGCCTGGCGGCCTGGTTGGTGGGCTTCTGGTTGGTGCTCGGGATGGTTGGATACCCGCTACTCAACGACGCTAGAACGCCGATCAGCGTGATGCGCGGCGTCGAGCAGGCCGTTGGTGCGGGTAAGCTCGGACTGGTGGGGTGGAAAGAACAACATATTTTGTTCGCGAACCGGCCCGTCGTTCATTTCGGCTACCGGCGCCAGAACCGGAAGGGGGAATTGCACGACGGCCTCGCTTGGTTGCTAAAAGAGAATAAAGACAAACGCTATCTGCTGGTTACCGACAAACATCCTTTAACGTGCATCGACTTGAGCAAAGCCGTAAACATGGGGTACCGGCATCGACAGAGCTGGTATCTGGTTGTACCCCGCGACGTTGAGGGAAGTTGCCGGTCCCGCCTTGAACGGAGGCGGATCATCGGGAAAACCTTCCACGCCAACCGGAAATAGCGAAAAAGAAGAGCCCCGCAAATATATAGCTTTGCCGTGTTGCCTCGCGTGTCGCCGGCCCGCAGGCGATTCATCGAGCGCTCGTATCCATTGTGGACCGCAGCGTGCGCCGGATCAGCAGCGTCAGTCCCCCGAGGCTGAATGCGGTGGCTGCCACAGCCGCCCAACCGGCTGCCGGCAAACCCAGCGGACCGGCGAGCACGAAAAATACCGGCAAATAGATCACGAGCGCTAGACCCTGAATTTTTAATACCGCACGTTCGCGACCGAGTGTATAGCTCGCCGGCCGCAGCGCGGCGCCCCCAAGTTCTAGTGTCGCCGCGCCGAGCAGTAAGGCCAGGACGGTTGCGCCCGCCCGGTATTCCGGGCCCGCGAGCAATTCCAGCAGCGGTGCGCCGGCGAAAAGCGCCGCGACAACGAAAACACTGCCGACGGCCAGCATTGCGCCACTGACCTGGGTCGTGAGGCGGAGAAAACGACGCGCGTCCTGCTGCCACAGGCGGCTTAGGTCCGGGAAAATCGCCTGGCGGAGCAAAGCCACGGGTTTGCCGAGAACCTCTGCCAGATCCCGTGCCAGTCGGAAGACGCCGGCACCGGACGTACCAAAGTATGCGCCGACAAGAAGCGTGACGATATGGCGCGGAAATACATCCAGATTCGATTGCCAATAGATAACTTTCAAAAATCCCGGCAACCGCGGCTCGATCTCGACTGCTTGTCTTAGCCCGGAGGCAATCATCATTGAGTACTTTGGCCGCAACACTGCCCCGGCGATGCTTAACACTACTATGTCTTCGACGAACAAGGAGCCGGCCCAGATGAGAATGTACCAGGCAGGCGACGCCCCGACGAAGCCCGCATACAAGACACCGGCCAGTCGCACCGCCGGGCCTATGGTTGAAAGGCTGCCGAGCAGTGCGTATCGGTCAACAACGCGCAGCGCGCCTTTCGCGGTGCCGGTACCCGAAATCGCCAGGGCCGGGACATACAGCCAGGCGGCTTCCTGTAAGGCCGGGTCCAGTCCGAACATTCTTGCGGAAAGCAGGTTGACCCCGGCGGCAACCAGTGCCGCCAACAATGCCGTGACCAGGTCGAGCCGGACGGTGGCGGCGAGCAACCGCCACCACCACCCGTCGCCGCTATCCTGATCGCGTAGCGGGGTACCAAAGCGAATGACCGCCTCCGCGGTTTTCACGCGGCACAACTGGCGGATTACGAGCGCGGTAGTGTGTATCAGGACAATCGAGCCGAAATCGTCTATCCCTAAAGCTCGTGCCGTGAGAACAGTGGCCGTCAGCATCAAGACCGCCGCACCGGCGCGGCCTCCCAGCAGCCAGCCGAAATTCACGGCTACTTTCCTGCCGGTTGTCAACGAAAAGCCCCTGACGGGGTGAAACCTGGAATGCTTATGCTACGAAGCGGTCCCACGCTTCGTCCACAATTCTTGCGACATCGGTGGCAAGGGCATCGCCTGTGCCGGAAACGGCCCACGAATTTTTCTAACGGGGTTTTTACCGGGTTCCACCAATCTCAAACGCGCTGTGCTTCAGCCACTTGGCAATACCATCCAGATCCAGATCTGGCACAGAGACATCGTTGCTCTCAGCCTGTTTCCGGTTTTGGAATAAAAATCACTTCATTCAACCCGTGAAAATGGTCGTCGGATGTGACCAGAGGCACGCCTGCCTGACGCGCTGAGGCGTACATAATGGAATCGGCGAAAGATATCCGATGCTGAAGCGAGGGATTGCCGTCCCGGGCAAAGTTTCGCACCTCGATTTTACCCGTGACGGCGGAGGTGCTCAGGGCGGCAGTGTGCATCGATGACACGGTGCCTGCTACCAGTATCGCCCCTAATATCATGGATATGATAAAAGTCACCACGACGGATATGATGTAGTGGATAACTCGCTTATCTTCGGGAACCTCCAGGTAAACTGGAATAATTTTGTAGAGAAACACCAGGGTCGTAACGGCCGCCGCCAGTGAGATAATCCATCCGATCAAGGGAAGCGGTGATAGGGCGCCCCCCAGCCAGGCGGGGATTGCCGCCAGGGACAGGGCGGCCAGACCCTTGTTAAAGTCGTGCTTGCCTTTAAATACCCCGGCAAGATAACTGATCACAAAGCTTGCGACGGCGACACCGGCGAGGGACATTATCATCGATAATAAAATCCCCCCGATTCCGACCCCGGCGCCGAAGCCGACCATGCCGTAACTTGGAAAAGTCATGGAGAGGATTCCGGCGAGGATCGTCGAGACGGCGATTGCGGGAATCGTGATGAGGCAGGCCGTTCCCTTCCAATCATGATTTTCCGAGCGGTAACTTTCCCAGGTTTCGCCGGGTTCCAGGATTCCGCCCTTGAGTAATTCCACGGTTTTTTTAAGATTAAACATGCTGTTTTGCACCAAGAATTGTGACTTCGTTCAAGATTATAGCGAGAATACGTAAGTTGTTGTTGCTAATGGTGGTCAGGGACAGAATCGAACTGCCGAACGGGCTTAATGATTCCGCACTTCCGAGCTATTAACAGCCTTCAATCGGAAGCTTCACGCCAGTGTTTCCCGAAAGCAATCAGCAAGCAGATTGCAATCTTGTTCACCGACTTCGCGCTCCCGAAAAACTCCCCGCCACTGCCGGGTCGTTTCTTTTACGGAAAGCGCGATTGTCTCCGCTTCTTTTCTGGTAAGGCCGAATGGGCCGGTATCCGACAGGGCGTTATCCACAGTTGCTACACGCCCCTGCTTGCCAACACCAATTGCAAGATCACGTGTATAGCTCACCTGTGGGATGGGCATCAAGTCGTAGGCCGGAGAAAGTACGTATCCCTTCTGCGTCAACAAAAAACCATGATTTCGCAGGTGATCATCAACGTTACCTGTCATAATGTTGAAGACCATACGCCTGAATAATTCCCGGTTCATATACTGTGGATCGCGCCCCACCTGCCGAATGATCTGCGCGACTTCCTGGTAGGAGGAGCGCGCATTTTCCATTTCATGCCGTCCTGTCAATGTCAATGCTGAAAGGAAGTGTGTTTTGGCGTATTGCTCGGCTTTCTTGTCCCACATCCTTTCAAAGCGTTTGCTGAGCAGAATATCCCGTCCATCCATTGAATGTATTTTCATGTCCGGCACACCCAGCCCACAAAGCCTGGCCAACCGGTTTGTGGAATATTCGACTCGCACGTGGTTAATTCGGTCATCCTTTCGGTTGAACTTGGCAAGCCATAGTGATCTTTCATGACCGCACTCACGTTCTATAACCGTTTTGGGACGAGCACCGCCCATACTTGTGCCAAAATCCAGCAATTCCAGTACCTGCTCGTTGAGCGTTGCCTGTTCGTTGTCCAGTGCCTCGATAGCAGTCGCCAGTTCGCCTAGTTGCAGCCATGATCGGTCGCCTTCTCTGATCAAGGGGCGCTCGGACCTTTCCAAGGGGTTGTTCGGTGATTTACCGAAATCCAGGGCACCGACTCGCTCCCCGGAAGACGCCAGCAAATAGTCGATTTCATTCAAACCGATTTGCCCGGCGCGTTTCTCAATGATGAACCGGCCCCAACTATCAGGCGCAGCATCGCGGAGCGCCCCAAACATCGGTAGGCTGCTGTCATAGAAACTGTTCTGCTGCAAGGGCAGATGAATTGGATCAAGCGGAACAGCACCCGCTCGTTCCAGGTAACGACGACCATAAAAGAACTCTATTTCTTCAGGGCTGCTACCTAGAAAACTAACCCTTCCCGCCGGAACCGGAGTGAATGTCTTTGGCAGGGTGATGAACACATAAGCTTCAGAACTAGAAATCATCTTCCATCTTATCTTTCTTTGCCTTACGAGCGGATTTTGGCAGGTCTTTTATCGTCAGCCCCTGCCCGATTCTGTCATGTTCCGGCGAAGCAAGTTCCGCCAACCCCTCATGCAGGCCCAGCGCCCACAAAGCCGAAGCCAGAACCCCAATGCTAACGCTGGGATCGCCGCCCTCTAGACGCTTGACCGTCGGGCGGCTGACATAGAGGCGCGCCGCAAAGGCCTCCTGGCTTTCCCGGCGGCGTTTGCGAGCTATCTCGATATTCCGGCCCAGCATTTCCAGGTTTTCTTGTACTTTGAGTGGCAGAGCCGTCTGTGCCTTTGCTTTCTTTGCCATCTATGTAATATAAAAATTACATTTCATGCTCTAAATGTAACATATATATTACTTTATCCCAAGTCACTCGCCGGGCCGCGCTCGTTTCAGGCGGCGTAATTCCTTGCCAAGATCGAAGGCGCCCCAGCTATTTTAGCTTCTTCAGCGGCCCAGATACGCCGCTGTGGTCTTCGCGCACAACCACCCCTCCGGGGTCGCGGAGCCGAGCGAATCGAGCCGATTACTGACTGTCAGTTTTCACGCATATAGAGCCAATCCGTTTTCACCTAATAATGGGATGAACCGCCCCGGGTTTGCCGGAGCGGTTCACGCGAACAGAAACCGGAGCTGGAAGGGAAAGCTCAGCACCCTCGGCAATTGCTCCTGCATTGCCTACTACTCGCCATCCATGGCGATAACTGTCTCATGGGTAAGACGCTTTTGTTTTACTTGGTGGTTTGAATATCGAGTGTCTATGAAAAACCTTCAATGCCGGCATCATTGATTAATGACCGAACTCTTTTGATCTCTTCTTTCCCCGCTGGAAGCAATGGTCCTCTCACGGGCCCACCGTAAAGGCCGAGATAATCCATCGCGCTTTTCAGCACAGATACACCACCGATTTTCGTGACTTGCTGGTTCAATGGAATCAAGCGTGATTGGAGTTTGCGGGCCTCCTCCATTTTACCTTTCTGGAACAGTGTTCGTATCTGGAGGCACTCTCCGGGCGCGATGTTGGCCAGCGCGAGGATGCCGCCGATCGCTCCAACGGCGAATGCCGGCAACAAGAATCCTGCGGAACCCGCCAACACCTGGAAATCACCGTTTGTACGGTACACGATCTCACCCAGTTTGCCGAGGTTGCCGCCTGAATCCTTCAGCCCGAGTATGTTCGGATGACTCGCGAGCGAGACCACAATCTCGGCCGACAGGTCGATGCCCGTGCAGGTGGGCATGTTGTACAGGATAACCGGGATCGGTGAGGAGGTGGCAACGCTGCCGAAAAACTCAAGTAGTGCTGCATCGGTCATCTTTCCTTTATAGTAGGAAGGTGTGATGACCAGCGCGGCGTCAGCGCCTGCATCTGCCGCCTTGCTGCATGACCGAATGGTCGCCCGCGTGGACGGACAGCCCGTTCCGGCGAACAGCAGACTTTGCGGCGGCATCGATTCTCGCGCCGTCCGGATCACGGCCGTTTTTTCATCTTCATCAAGCAGAACAAATTCGCCGTTTGATCCCAGCACGACCAGGCCCTGAAGATCGAACTGGCTCAGTGTGCGAATATTCTCGCTTAACTGTTGATGATCAACCTCCAACTCTTCATTGAAAGCCGTAGGAACAGGTGGAAATATTCCGGCGACATCAAGACTCTTTATTGTCATGTTTAATCCTCATTCAGTCGTTGATGGGCCAGATCACCACGTCCGCAGTGACCTCCCGCTCCGACAACCCCTTGACCGTGACGCTTCTCTCGTACTGCTTGAAGACGGTCGGGCTGGAAGCGATGAAGTACCCCAGCACTGACAGACCCAGGAACACGCAGATTCCCATGGCAAGGAATTCCTTGGCTCGACTGTTCATGGTTCGATCAATAGACAACTAACGAATAAGGATAGATTGTGAGAGCGAAGCGAGCCACGATCTTATCCGGGTAACAACACAGTGGAGACGACAGTATACTGGAACGGCGAACGATCTTCCGGTGACCCGGGATTTCCACTACACTGCGCGAAATGTTCACACTGCCACCGGAGTTCAGAGCCATGCTTTTCAGACCGTTCAAACCCCTGCTGCCTGCGCTTGTCGCCGGCCTTCTCGCGATGCCGGCGATGGCCGACGATTTCACCGAGTCGGTCGAGATGGCACTCGACGCCTACGCGGCAGGCGACATCAAGACCGCCAAGGAGGAGATTGATTTCGCGGCACAAATTCTTTCCCAGATGAAGGCGGAGGGACTCAAGGCGTTCCTGCCGCAGCCATTCGATGGCTGGGAGCACAAGGACGATGACGACGGCGACGCCATGGCCGCCTTCGGCGGCGGCCAGATGGCCAAGGCGGTCTACCGGGACGGCGACGACGACGTCGAGATCCAGCTCATGGCCGACAACCAGATGGTCACGGCACTCGGCACGATGTTCCGCAACTCGGCGCTGATGGCCTCGATGGGCAGAGTGAAGCGGATCAACCACCAGAAGGTTGTCATCACCAACGACGGCGAAATTCAGAACCTCGTCGATGGGCGCATCATGATCCAGATCTCCGGCTCGGCCAGCGTCGATGTCAAGGAGGAATACTTCAAGGCCATCGACATCAAGGCCCTGGAGGAGTTCTGAGCCCGGCCCGCGGGAGGCCGCGCGCGGCGTTTCCTTCACGGCTGGCTTCAGTCGCCGAACAGCCTTTGCAGCAGGCCTGTCCGTGGCGAAATAGTCCTTATGCCGCGATGGGTATTTGGTACAAGCCTTGACAGAATGATTTCCAACGATAGTGGTTGAGATCGATCACTTTGCATTCGCTTCACCACTGCCGGGTCCTCGATAAGGTCATTGCCTGCATCGAAGATCCGGTGATCATTAAAAAGATCCTGACGTATCTGGAAGAAAAATTGCCGACGTGAGCCGGGCTCCTGTTGCCGGGCCGTCGAGCACCGCCGCATCCCAGCCTGCTCGGCTCATTCAAGGAAGCATTTGCGCTCAACTTATGTTGCTGTTTTGTGTAGATGCGACCGGGTATCGATTGACATGGAGACCTGAATTGGCTGGGGAAAGGGCGTTAATTCGTCCTATACTCCTTTCATTATCTAACCTATGGCACCAGTATATAATTCGTCTATCAGAGGTCCCACGCAATCCAGGGGAGCATATTGAAATTCGACACCAAAGTTGTACGCGCCGGCATCAATCCGGATCCCACCACCGGTTCCATCATTCCGCCGATTTACGAAACCGCGACCTACGTGTTGCCGGAAGTCGGCAAAGACAAGGGTTTCGACTACACCCGATCATCCAATCCGACAAGACAGTTGCTGGAGGAGAATCTGGCGGCGATCGAGGGCGGCCGATACGGGTGCGCGTACGCCAGCGGCATGTCGGCGGTGGATGCCTGCATGAAACTGTTGAAATCGGGCGATCACGTTGTGAGTTCGGACGACGTATACGGCGGCGTGTCGAGACACTTCAACCAGGTGTTGACCCGTTACGGGCTGACGTTTACTTACGTCGACACCTCCGATCCGGACGCCGTCCGCAAGGCGATTAAACCGGAGACCAGAATGCTGTGGGTGGAAACGCCGACCAATCCCTTGCTCAAGGTAACGGACGTGAAAGCGATGGCGGACATCGCCAAAGAGCGCGATTTGATTTACGGCATCGACTCCACCTTCGCCACCCCGGCGTTTCTGCGGCCCCTGGAATGGGGTGCCGACATCGTCATGCACAGCACCACCAAGTATATCTCGGGGCATAACCAGATCATCGGCGGCGCGGTGATAACCAATCGTGAGGACATATACAACGAGCTCAAATTTATTCAAAAAACCATCGGCGCCGTATGCAGCCCGTTTGATTGCTGGCTGGTGTTGTTGGGCGTCAAGACACTGTCTTTGCGAATGAAGCGCCACGCCGAGAACGCCCAGAAAATCGCGGAATACCTGGAAGCCCATGGCAAGATCTCGAGAGTGAGTTATCCGGGGCTGCCGTCCCATCCCCAGTACGACATCGCCAGGGCGCAGATGGATGGATTTAGCGGCATGATTTCGTTCGAACTCACCGGCGGCATCCTTTCCGGCAAGGCCCTGATGAACAACGTGCGGATGTGTGGGCTGGCGGAAAGCCTGGGCTCGGTCGAAACCATGATCACCCATCCCGCCACCATGACCCATGCCGATGTTCCGGCGGAGGAGCGCAGCGCTCGCGGTTTAACGGACGGCCTGGTCCGCCTGTCGGTCGGAATAGAAGACGTGGAAGATATCATCGCCGATTTGGATCAGGCATTGGAGAAAGCGTGATCCGGAGAACGGCGTTGGCCGTTACCCGAACGCTTCCTTGATATCCTCGTACTTCGCGATGATAGCGTAAACGTTCCGGTATCCCATCTGCTTCAGGGTCAAGGCCGCCAGCGAGGCACGGCCGCCGCCGACGGATAGTTAAGAATAACCGATATACCTCACGGAGAAAAAGCACATAGCGGTGTGGGTAAGGATTCTATGGCTCGTTGGACAATAGGTGGCCGCCGTCTATTTCGCCATGCACCTGGCCGCCTTCTTGATCCTCGCGGCGGTGGTGCACGATGGCCAGCTGCCCGTCTGGGTCCTGGCGCTGCCGGCGGTGCTCGTGATTATCGCGCTGCGCGCGGCCGCCACGATTACTCCGCCGCCCTACAAGAAGATCGTCCGTGGCATCAAGATGACCCTGATGATACAGCCGCTCGGCTGCGTCTGGCTCGCCGCCTGGTTCATCTTCCTCGCCTAAGTACCCTTGGGCATAAATACACACACGTTCAGAGCGTCTCCAAAGTGCCAATGCAAGGCGCGCTTCGCAGGGAATGGCGAGCCCTTTTCAAGAAGCGCAACGCCGCAGTGGCGCTTTGGAGGNNCT
>JAANXG010000081.1 GCA_018263405.1 Gammaproteobacteria bacterium | reverse complement strand
GGAGCTAAGGATGCAATACCTCCCTGTACGCTCTGGCGAAAGCCTCCGTGCTTTCGACAGCCCTGAAAGACAACCCTACCCCCACATTCTTGCACGGGGTTATTGAGAACTTACCATCGGATCGTCCAAATCTAACCCAAATTCGGGCGCGAATTCTGTGAAGTTATTTTTGCGCGAGCCCTTAAGGTTGAAGGTGTGCAGCAGCGCTTTTAAGCGCCCCGGGGCCGGGGCTTGAAACCTGGGATCGGAAGTCACTCGCAAGCTTATCGGTGCTTCACCTTCTTCAAGGTCAAATCAAGGCTCTTCCGGGCCCTTTCGATCAATTCATCGATCTGCTCGTCCGTAATTACCAGCGGCGGAGATACGATCATTGAGTCGCGCACCGCTCGCATAACCAGGCCGTTGTCCAGACACAGATCCCGGCAGGTTTCGCCGACTTGACCAATATTGTCGAATCGCTTCCTCGATGCTTTGTCGGGCACCAGTTCCAGCGCGCCCATCAAACCGATGCTGCGCGCTTCCCCAACGAGTGGATGGTCGGTTAATGTTGACCAGGCTTTTTGGAAATATGGCACGGTGTGCTCGCGCACTCTTTCCACGATGCGTTCCTCATGGAGGATACGCAGATTTTCCATTGCCACCGCTGCGCAGGTCGGATGACCGGAATATGTGTAACCGTGGAAAAATTCGCCCGCGCGTTCTATTAGCGGCTGTGCTACTTTTTCGCTGATTGCCACCGCTCCCAGGGGCAAATAGCCGGAGCTAATACCTTTGGCCATGCTGATCAGATCCGGCTTCAGATCGTAGGTTTGGGAACCGAACCAGCGGCCGAGCCGTCCGAATCCGCATATCACTTCGTCGGCGATAAACAATATATCCCGTTCGGCGCAAATGCGTTTCACTTCAGGCCAGTAGTTCTCGGGGGGAACGATCACACCGCCGGCACCCTGCACGGGTTCCGCGATGAAGGCCGCCACTTTGTTCTCCCCGAGCCGATCGATTTCATCGGCAAGCGCGGTAGCCGTCCGGAATCCGAACTCTTCCGGTGATAAATCACCACCCTCGTCGAACCAGTAGGGTTGGGCGATATGCACGATATCCGGAATGGGTAGACCGCTTTGTGCGTGCATGGCTTGCATGCCACCGAGGCTGGCGGCCGCGACGGTGGAACCGTGATAGGCGTTGTGCCGGGCGAGAATGGTTTTCTTTTCGGGTTTGCCCAGTGTATCCCAGTAGGTGCGGACCAGGCGCATTACCGTGTCGTTGGCCTCCGAACCCGAACCGGTGAAGAAAAAACGGTTGAGATCCCCTGGAGTCAGGTGCGCGAGCATCGTGCTTAGTTCGATGACCGGGGCGTGGGATGTCTGAAAAAACGTATTGTAGTAGGGCAGCTCTTTCATTTGCCGGCTTGCGGCGTCGATGAGCTCGGAGCGGCCGTACCCGAGATTCACGCACCAAAGACCCGCCATGCCGTCGAGTAGCCGATTGCCCTCTGAATCCCACAAATAGATTCCTTTGGCTTTTTTGATCACGCGTGGTCCCTTGACGCTCAATTTCCTGGTGTCGGTAAACGGATGCCAATGGTGCGCCGTGTCCCGATACTGTAAGTCGATGGTTTCGTGTTTGTTGTTCATGACGCTTTTCGCTCCATATCAAGGCCAAGGCTTCCCTTTATGAAACGAACGATCCAATGAGCGACTTGTTTAGTGTGGATGGGTGACTCCAGGGTACCCAATGCGGTATCGGCATCCGATTCGGGAAATGAGGTGGAGCGCCGGTACTCGATCAGATCCCCCTCGAATTCGGTCGAAAACTCCGGGTGGGGCTGGATTGAAATGGCGTTGCCGCGGTAAGCCAGTACGCTGTAAGGACAGAAATCCGACCCCGCCAGAACCTCGGCTTGTTCGGGCAACTCGGTTACCTGGTCTTGATGCAGCGCATAGAGGAATAGTTCGTTGCCGATACCGCTCATCCAAGCGGGTTTTCTAAAGACCTCGTATCGATGTACGCCCAGGCCCCAACCCTTTTCTGACTTTTGCGCTCTGCCGCCCAGCGCCTCGGCAAGAATATGGTGGCCGAAACAAATCCCAACAATAGGAACATTCTCGTCGTAGGCTCGTTTTAGAAAACCCTTGAGTGGATCTATCCAGGGTAGCGGGTCATACACGCCATGGCGCGAACCCGTTACCAGCCAGGCATCGCATTCGTCGACCTGCTTTGGAAGCTGCTCCTTCGTGGCGGGGTACACGTTGAATTCGAGTTCAGGCGCGGCCGAACGGAGCAGGCGTTTAAACATTTCGGGATAGTCGCCGTGTTTCTCGCTCAACTCGTCCGGTACTTGTCCGGCTTTCAGGATTCCGATTCTCATCGTTCAGACCGATTCCAGATAGCTGTGAAACTCGAACTCGGTAATCTGGTTCGAAAATCGTCGGATCTCCTGATTTTTCAACGCCGGCAGCATTTTTACGATCAGCGGGTCAAACAGTTCAGCGATGATCGCACTTTCCTCGAAAACCGGCAAAGACTCCTTCCAGCCACATTCTATGGGCGGTGTCACGGAAGCATAGGCGTTGCCGGTAATCGGCTCCGGCGGGGTCATTTTGTGCTGGATACCGCGCAGTGCCGTTCCGAGCACGGCCGCGACGACCAGATAAGGATTCGTATCGGCACCGGCAACGCGGTGTTCGATTCGCTTGGCCGCCGGATTGCCCGCCGGAATGCGCAAAGCCGTGGTACGGTTTTCGTATCCCCATACGGGGACGGTCGGCGCGTAGGATTCCGAACGCATGCGGCGATAGGAATTCATGTGTGGGGCAAACACCGTCATTAATTCCGGCATGGTGTCGAGTAATCCGGCCACCGCGTGGCGCAGCTCGGGCGTACCGGTTTCTTCGCCGTTATCGAAAATGTTGTGCCCGTCTTTGTCCAGTACGCTGAAATGGACGTGGCAGCCGTTGCCGGACATGTTGGCGTAAGGTTTGGCCATGAAGCTCGCCACGAACCCATGTTTCCTCGCCACCCCTCGAACGACGCGTTTTAGAAGCAGTGCCTCATCGGCCGCTCGCAGCGCATCGGGCACGTGCTTGAGATTGATTTCGAACTGGCCGATCCCGAGTTCCGATAGCGCCGTGTCCGTGGATAAGCCTTGGGCCCGGCAGGCAGCGTAAACGTCCTCCAGAAAAACGCTAAAATGTTCCAGCTCGTCGACTGAATGCAAACCGTCGAATTCGAGCGCTTGGCGTGTGACCGGTGAAATCGGCGATTCGGGACGCCCGCCGCGGAGGTTCACCAGATAGAACTCGAGCTCCACTGCCACGACCGGTGTCAGAGTAAGATCCCGGTAGCGTTGCACGATCCGGGTCAGTGCATGGCGCGAATCCCCGGGGCACGGCGAACCGTCATCGTAGTACATCGACATCGGCAGGTAGGCGCCCGGCGGGTTCGTCCACGGCACCGGGACGAGGCCGCGGTCGGTGGGCAGGCAAATGCCGTCCGCGTCTCCGGTCTCGAGGGCTATCGCCGGGATATCGTTGCCCCAGATGTCCAGGCACAACGAGGAAATCGGCATTCTGACTCCACCCTCGAAGGCTTTCTCGATACTGTCGCGGGGCAGGCGCTTGCCACGGCAAACGCCGTTTAGATCGCTGAAGAACACCGTCACGCCGGTAATGTCCGGATAACGATGGAAAACCGCTTCGGCTTTTTCGAGGACTTGGGTATCGGGATTCACTTCAATACTCGAATTACTGACCGGAATCTCATTTTAACCGGAATCATCGCCGGGCGCGCCGGTGCGTGGCATGAAAGACAACCCTACCCCCACATTGTCACTAATGTCGTACGGGCTTTTTGGGAAATTACGCGTGCAAGTATCCACGACCCGGGTTCGTGCTACGCTTGACGCCTAGTGTACCCCGTCGATACATCCGCGATGACTCTCAAACTCGGCATCGATGCCGGCGGTACATTTACCGATGCCGCGATCATAAACGCGAGCAACACCGTCGTGGCCCACGCCAAGTCCCTCACGATACATTACGACCTCGGCCGGGGCATCCGGAATGTGCTCGATCGGCTACCGCCTGACCGATTGGCGGCAGTGGATATGGTGGGTTTGTCCACGACGCTTACCACTAACGCCATCGTCGAACGGCGCGGGATGCCGATCTGTGTGCTGCTCGCGGGTTTCACGAACCGGCAGGTCGAGCGGGGCAAACTTCGGGATCTGCTTGAAGAAGATCCCATCGTGTTACTGGACGGCGCACACGATCCCCAGGGTCTTGAAGCCGTCCCGCTGAACGAGGACTCCGCCATCCGGGCGATCGAGCAGCATCGGGATTCCGTATCGGCCTTTGCGATCTCGGGCATATTCGGCGTACGCAACCCGGCCCATGAGATCAGGCTGCGCGAACTAGTGACCGAATACAGCGGCAGGCCCGTCACGTGTGGTCACGAGTTGTCGAGCGCGCTGGATGCACCGAGGCGGGCTCTCACGGCGGCTGTCAATGCGCGAATTATTCCCTTTATTCGACAACTCGTCGAGGCCGTGGACAGGATACTCGAATCCTGCGGCATCGAAGATCGGAAGAGCACCGTCAAAGGAGACGGGTCGCTCATCAATAAAAAAACCGCACTGGCCAGGCCGGTCGAAACCGTCATGTCCGGACCCGCCGCCAGCGTTATCGGCGCATCGTTCCTGAGCGGTTCGGATAACATCATGGTGGCGGATATGGGGGGGACGACTACGGATATTGCCGTCGTCCGTGCCGGTCGACCCGCCGTCAATCCCGAGGGCGCCATCGTCGGCGACTGGCGGTTGATGATCGATGCCGTCGAAGTACATGCCATTGGTCTTGGGGGCGATAGTGAAGTACGGTACGGTGGGGGCGTGGGGATCGCTATCGGCCCCCGCCGAGTCGTGCCCTTGAGTCTGCTCGCCCAAGAGCATCCCGATGTTGTCGAGAGGCTGGAGCGGCAAAGCCGTTCTATCGCCAACCCCCGCCTCAATAAATTCATCGTCCGCCTTTACGAAAACGAGGTGCTGTTAAAGGGGCTGAGCGAGGAGCAGACCGAGGCCTGGGAGTTGCTGGCGCGGGGGCCGGTGGAGATGGAGGATATGGTCGTCAGGGACCGGCGGAAGGCGCGTGCCCTGGCGCAGTTGGTACGCAAAGGGCTTGGCATTTACAGCGGGTTTACGCTCACCGATGCGGCCCATGTGCTGGGTTACAGTGACCACTGGTCGCGGCCGGCGGCGGAGACCGGCGCGCGGAACTGGGTCGCGCAAATGAAACGTGTTTATGGTTATGGCAATTGGCCGATGGATGATCCCCACGCCGCTTGCCGGGAGATTATCGACACCCTGACGCATATTATTTGCAGTAAGCTGATCGAGGCGGCGCTGCCTCGCCGCTACACGCCGACGAAGAAGGCAACGCTGGACTTCGCCCGCCGGTTGACCTCACTCATTTTGGGTGCCCGTCCGGGAGAGCGGGAACTCATCGATGTTTCGTTCCTAAGGCACTTCCGGCTGGTGGCGGTGGGAGCACCGGCGGCGACGTATTACCCGGACGTTTCGCGCAAACTCGGTGCGAAGTTGACCATCCCGGACTACGCCGAAGTCGCGAACGCCGTCGGCGCCGTGATGGGCAACGTGATTCAAAAAGCCGAAATTACCATCACCCAGCCAACCCAGGGCGGTTTTCGTGTCCATACGAGTGACGGCCCCCGTGATTTCAATAATCTGGACCAAGCCATGGTTTTTGCCGAGCGGACCGCCGCCGATGTCGCCGGGTCGCTGGCACGGCACGCCGGTGCGAAACAGGTGGAAACCGTGTTGTCGCGGCGCGAAAACCGGGTGGATGACC
>JAANXG010000080.1 GCA_018263405.1 Gammaproteobacteria bacterium | reverse complement strand
TCCAAAGCGCCACTGCGGCGTTGCGCTTCTTGAAAAGGGCTCGCCATTCCCTGCGAAGCGCGCCTTGCATTGGCACTTTGGAGACGCTCTGAACGTGTGTGTATTTATGCCCAAGGGTACTAAGGCAGTGGAGTTCGGTGTAGGCAGGTGGCATACTGTGTAAATATACAGTATGCCATTGACACGCGTCCCTCGCTGCTACGCAAAACCGGGTTTTGAGCGACGCAATGAAAACAGGGCTGTATCGCCGCCTGTGCCTTGCGAACCCGGCACGGTCGGCGCTCAATCCCTTGGGGTGACGCCGGAAGCGACACCGGGCTGCAGTGTCAAATGCAGCCCGGCGAAGCTTCATGAAGTCTACGGCGGGAAAATTCCCGGCGGTCTTACAGTGGTTGAACGTTCTGTGCGGCCGGACCTTTCTGCCCCTGCGTCACCTCAAACTGGACCTTCTGGCCCTCGGACAACGATTTGAAGCCACTCCCCATTATTGCGGAGTGATGCACGAACACATCCTTACTACCATCTTCCGGGCTGATAAAACCGAAACCTTTATTGTCGTTAAACCACTTTACGGTGCCTGTAATCACAAAAATACCTCTATCGAAAAGAATTGCTATGTGTTGCAGTTCATACTTGTAAAACGATGTTGCGGGAGAGGTCTTCTGAGAAAATACAGGAGGGCCACCGAACTATTACAAGAAGTGCGCTGCAGTGAGGCGTACTATATACAATTCCGCAATGAATTTCACAACATTTTTCAGTAATTTCTCAATAACCCCTCCATGATCGCCGACATTGCACGGACTTTTTGAGAAATTACATTTTTCAAGGCCAATCTTCCATGATCCGGTTTGCACGCGGCCCGTCTCCTCACCACACTCCTCGCCTGGTACCCTTTGGCCCGGCAAACGCAGTGATCCAGCAAGTATTAACAGGCTCTAATGTGCCGCCGCCTCGTGTCAATCCTGATTCGACGAACCAATCATTTTCATGGGATCGACCCGGTAATTGAATTCCTCCTCCGTCAAAAAGCCTGATTTGACCGCCTCTTCCTTGAGCGTGGTGCCGTTATCATGGGCCATCTTGGCGATTTTCGCCGCTTTTTCATAACCAATATGTGCATTGAGGGCCGTGACAAGCATTAGCGAATTTAGCAGATTTTTCTTTAAATTCGCTTCATTGGGTTCGATACCGATCGCGCAGTAGTCATTAAAGGAAACGCAAACATCCGCGATCAGGCGAGCGGAAGACAGCAGGTTCATGACCATCATCGGTTTGAATACGTTCAGCTCGAAGTGGCCGTTCATACCGCCCGTGGACAAAGCCACGTCGTTGCCCAGAACCTGGGCACAAGCCATGGTCATCGCTTCTGCCTGGGTAGGGTTCACCTTGCCGGGCATAATGGATGAGCCCGGTTCGTTGGCCGGGATCAGGATCTCCCCGATACCCGAGCGCGGTCCCGATGCCAGCAGACGTATGTCGTTGGCGATTTTCATGAGGGACACGGCCAGCTGCTTCAAGGCCCCATGGGTTTCTACCAGCGCATCGTGGGCGGCCAGCGCTTCGAATTTATTTCGGGCGCTGATAAACGGATGGCCGGTCAAGCCGGCTATCTTCCGGGCGGCGAGTTCGGCGTAGCCTTCCGGCGTGTTGATACCGGTTCCAACCGCTGTCCCGCCGAGAGCCAGCTCACCGAGATGCGCGAGGGTGTTCGACACGGCGTGCAACCCGTGGTCAAGCTGCGAAGCATAGCCTGAAAACTCCTGCCCCAGGGTCAACGGCGTGGCATCCATTAAGTGGGTTCGCCCGATCTTTACGTGGCGGCTAAAAGCCTTCGATTTTTGCGCCAATGTATCCCGAAGCCGCTCCACGCCGGGAACCGTGTATTCCGCTACCATTCGGTAAGCGGCAATGTGCATGGCTGTCGGGAAAGTATCGTTGGAGGACTGTGATTTGTTTACGTCGTCATTCGGATGCAGGGCTCGTTCACCCTTACCCAGTTTATTGCCCTCCAGCACGTGTGCCCGGTTGGCGATCACTTCGTTCACGTTCATATTGGTCTGAGTGCCGGAACCCGTCTGCCAGACCACCAACGGAAATTGATCATCCAATTCGCCGGCTAGAATTTCGTCGCAGACTCGAGCGATTAAATCTCGCTTGTTTTCGGCTAGTACACCCAATTCATGGTTGGCATGGGCGGCGGCTTTTTTCAAATAGGCAAAACCATAGATAACGTCGATAGGCATGCGGTGGGCCGGGCCGCCGATCTTAAAATTGTTGCGCGACCGTTCGGTCTGGGCGCCCCAATACTTATCGCCCGGAACTTCGACGTCGCCCAGCGAATCCTTTTCAATTCGATATGTCATGGTTCAGTGTTGACGGGAACCGGTTGGTTGGCCCGGATCGATTCGGGAAATAAAGAAGTGTCGAAAAAAGACTTAAAGTAATTTCTACTTAACAAATAATAACTGTTTATTCAATTACTTATAATACGTTTCTAAAGTATTTTATAGTTTTTAATGCCCCGCGATGCCCTTCACATCCAGGGTATTATTCCCATCCCCCGCATTCTACACGGGGATTACGTTATTCGTCGTAAAACGAGCGGTTTGACCCGGCCTGCTCCACAAGTAATCGGGCCGGTTCGAATCGTCCGCCAAATTCGCCCGCCAAATACCTCAAGCGCTCAACGATTTCTCCGGCGCCCATACTATCGACATAGCGGAACGGTCCGCCCCGGAATGGCGGGAAACCCAAACCAAAAACAGCCCCGATGTCACCGTCGCGAGGCGATTCGATAATGCCTTCTTCCAGGCAATAGACGGCTTCGTTCACCATTTGCAACACGCAACGCTCTGTAATGTCTTTAAGAGCAAAGTGCCGATTCGGCGCTACGCCCAACAATGAATATACGGAATCGTCAACTTTCTTGCCGTTTCTCTTTTTGTACTCCTTGTAGAGATACAGCCCGCGCCGATTTTTCTTGCCGAGTCTTTTATCGTCGATCAGTTTATCCATGCCGGGCGCCGGTGTCATGCGTTCACCGAACGCCTTCGATAGTGTGCGCGCCACTTTTTGGCCGACATCGATGCCCACCTCATCGAGCAGCGCCATGGGACCGACCGGATACCCAAAATCCAGCAGGGCTTTATCGATGCGGTCAATGGGTGCGCCTTCCCCCAGCAGATAGGCCGCCTCGCTGATGTAGGGCCCCAGTATCCGCGATGTATAAAACCCGGGTCCGTCCCGGACCACGATCACGGTTTTGCCCTGCTTTTTCCCCAGCTCCACACAGGTTGCGGTCACCCAGGAGGCCGTTTTTTCCGCCACCACCACTTCGAGCAGCGGCATTTTTTCCACCGGCGAAAAATAATGCATGCCGACGATGGTCTCCGGATGTCGGCTGGCGTTAGCGATTTCCGAAACGGGCAAGGCCGAAGTATTGCTGGCAAAGATGGTCCGATCACCGGTGCGCGCCTCCACTTCCTCGACCATCTTCTGCTTCAGTTTCATATCCTCGAAGACAGCTTCCACTACGACTTGGCAATTGCCGAATCCGCTGTACTCCACGGTGCCGGTCAATCCGGCCAGGATCCGGGCGCGTTCCAACGGCGTAATCGAGCGCCGCGCTACACGCTTGTCCAGGTATCCGCGTACATGCTTGAGACCCCTTGAAACGTTGTCATCGTTGATATCCTTCAACCGTACCGCCACGCCGGCTTTGGCAAGCGACACATAAGCGATTCCCGCCCCCATCAGTCCGGCACCGAGCACCCCTACTTTTGTTACCGTTTCCGGTTTCACGTCGGCGTCGCCGACACCCGTGTCTTTCTTGAGCTTATTGTTGGCAAAAAAGAGTCCGATCAACTGCCTTGCCTCGGGCGTCACCACCAGTTCCCCGAACGCGGCGGCTTCCGCCGCTTCGCCTTTCCTTTCCCCGGATTCCAATCCGGTTTTCATTACCTCGAGGATTTTTTCCGGCGCCGGGTAATTGCCGCGTGTTTTCTCGAGGGTCCGCTTGCGAGCCTGGTCAAATGCGAAATTCCGTCCGATTGGATTGCCGCTCAGCGCCCAATTGCGCAGAAACGCAATCGACAAACAGGAGCCAATGCACTTCCACACCGGCTGCCGACGCGGCTTTCTCGCGATCTTCCGTCCCCACTCGACGGCGGCATCGATCAGGATGTCTTTGTGAACGCAATCGTCGGCAAGCCCGACGCGCTTGGCGTATTTCGCATTCACCTGGCGACCCGTCAATATCAGGTCCAGCGCCCGCTCGACGCCGATCAGCGATGGCAGGCGTTGTGTACCGCCGCCTCCCGGCAGCAGACCCAACTGCACCTCCGGAAGACCCAGGCGGGTTGTATCGTGATCGGTGACTATCCGCCCGTCGAAGGCCATGGCGACCTCCAACCCGCCGCCCAGACAGGAACCGTGTATCGCCGCTATGGTGGCCGGCTTGAGCGCGGCGATCCGACGCTGAATACGCTGTGATGCTTCCGATAATAATATCGCCTCCCGCGCCTCGCCGATATCGAGCAGCATGTTCAGATCGGCCCCGGCTACGAAACTGTCGGGTTTGCCGGAGGCAAACACCAATACCTTGATTTCCCTGTCCGATTCGATCGTCTCCAGAATTTCCTCGAACTCATCGATGAGTGCGCGCTTTAACGTATTCACCGACTCCCGTGGGTCGTTCATCCACAAAATGGCGGCACCGTCATCCCGATGTTCAAGCGATAAGATGGAATTATTCATTCAGGCGGACTCCAGCACCATGGCCGCACCGAGCCCCCCCGCGGCACAGGCGGTACACAGCGCGAACTCGCCTCCGGTGCGTTTGAGTTCTTTCAAGGCTTGCATGATCTGCCGGGCGCCGGTGGCGGCGAATGGGTGGCCCAGCGATAGGGACCCGCCGTTGACGTTGAAGCGGTCCCAATCGATCTCTCCCACGGCTCGATCGCGGCCCAGATGCTCCCGGGCGAATTCCCGGGATTCGAAGGCCCGGGTATTGGACAAAACCTGAGCGGCAAAAGCCTCGTGCATATCGATAACGGCGATATCCGACAGCGCCAGGCCCGCCCGGTCCAGGGCGATGGGCGTCGCGAAGCTGGGCCCCATGAGCATTTGCCAGTTCGGATCCAATGCCGCGTAAGCGTAACTGCGTATGAACCCCAGCGGGGTATACCCCCCGGTCGCGGCCTTGTCTTCCCGCATCAATAACAATGCGCTGGCGCCGTCCGTCAGCGGGGAACTGTTGCCGGCGGTGACGGTTCCGTATTTGCGATCGAACACTGGCCGAAGCTTCTTATAGCCCTCCGGCGTGGAATCGGAACGCACCAGATTGTCGCGTACACAGGCGTCGTACTCAGGCGGTACGTAAGCGTGCATCACATGATCGTCGAAAAAACCCTCGTCCCAGGCCCGGCCGGCATTTCTGTGACTGCGGTGGGCGAATTCGTCCTGGGCTATGCGTTCGATGCCGTTTTCCTTAGCCATTTTCTCGGCGGCTTCACCCATCGAATAATCCGAGGACGGCTCGCGCAACGCCGGCGCTACGGGAACGACATCGCCGAGCCGGACGCGTTTGAAAGCCAGTAACCGTTCACCCAAACCGCGTGCTTTGCCGGCACTCACCAACGCGTTCGCCAGGCGTTTGGACACCGTGATCGGCACGTCGCTCGCGCTTTCCGCACCACCGGAAACGCCGCAGTCGATCTGTCCCGCCATAATGGATTCGGCGATATCCGTGGTGCTCTGGTAACTCGTGGCGCAGGCGCGCGACACGCTGTAAGCGTCGACGGATTCCCGCATCCCGGTTCCCAGCACCACCTCGCGGGCGATATTCGGAGCTTGGGGGGTCGGAATCACCTGACCGTAAACGACGCGCTCCACCTCCCCGGTATCCAAGCCGGTACGTTGTAAAAGCTCCGCCACGACCATTTTACCCAGGTCGCGGGCAGGCATCGATTCGAACGCGGTGCGTTCCTTGACGAACGGCGTACGCAGGCCGGTGACGACTGCAACACGGGGTTGCGTCGAATTTACTCGTTCATTATCCATTGAGAGTTCTGCACAAGGGTGTCGAACCGAGACGCTAAGCACGGAACCTTGCACTGTCAAGCACGGAGGTCGAAATATTCGATAATATGGACGTTACAATACCCTGTCGCTGTCCAATCATTAACATTCAGCCATCGCTTTAACGCCTGTGAAACAACAACCCATGCCGCAAACGCTGGAAGACCTGCTTACAACCGGTGCCGGCGGTAGCCCGGCCCTCCTCGCACCCGGGCGTCCCAGCTTGAGTTTTGCCCGACTCCGCGAACAGTGCCACCGCACGGTCGAATCCTTGAACGCACTCGGCGTCGGCCGAGAAGACCGAGTGGGCATCGTATTGCCCAACGGGCCGGAGATGGCGAGCGGTTTTCTGGCGGTTGGCTGCGCCGCCACGAGCGCCCCACTGAATCCCGCATACCGGCGGGCGGAATTCGAGTTCTACCTGTCCGATATCGGTGCCAAGGCCCTGGTGGTGGAAAGCGGCAGCGACACGAGCGCGC
>JAANXG010000008.1 GCA_018263405.1 Gammaproteobacteria bacterium | reverse complement strand
TTTCCCGATTTATTTCGTTAAATAGCTGGCTATTCGCCTCAATAAATCGAAAAATTGGTCTCGATTTCCCACCTACCTCGCTACGATCCCCTAAGTCCGACAGGCTCCTAGGGATTTGTATAGCCAGAGTTATACCTATGATGTCTAATATAGTTCATGACTCGTAGGTCTGAGGCGTAGCCTCGCTAGGTAAATAAGGAACGGTAAAGCCTGGCGTATTCCTGTTTCAGAGATTCTTCCCTCAATGGGTCGTGGGCTGAAGAGTGCTCGGCATCGACCCGGCCCAGGTCTTTTTCCGTCAGGGAGGCCTTGGCTCGCCTCAATAGGTTCTCCTCCTCGGCACCCATGTGGCTGCGCAACGTATCCACATACTCGGTGCCGCGTTTGACCATTTCGTCGCGGAGAACAAATTCTCCGGACTCCGCAGCCTTGACGATGTCCAGGAAAGCGGTACTCAAAACCGCCAGTTTTAGATGTTCTTGACGCAGCGTTTCCACCTGGTCGGCGACTTCAGGGTCGACCTGAATCAGACGGGTGAACATCGAATCCTCCGTGGGGTGGTGGATAAGATCCGCATAGTTAATCATATAGCGCATGGCGTCTTCGAGCAGTTCCAGTTCCGGATTTTGCTCATTCCGCGCGTGGCGGATCTCCTCCTCGATCAAATCGAGAACCTTCGAGATACTCACATGGTCCTGATGTATCTTTTCCACGACATTAGGCATATCACTCACCCTTAAAATCACGGTGTATTCGAAATCGAACGCGCAAACGCCTTAATTGCGCATCTCGTGGCTACACGGATCATCGCGCTTTCCGGCCCCCGAAAGTGCACGCACCGTACAACTCGCAACACCCTCCCGACATTATAGACGAACGTGCGCAGCAACCGCACCGCGACTGCTCCTCTCTCTGCCGGCAATAGTCGCCCACCACCAATCCGTCGTTGTCGTTAACGGCAAGCATGATCATAACGACGCCCATAGGATTCGGCCCTCGACCAATACGCCGGAAATTCACAACAGATCGCGCAACCGGTACCAGAACATCGCCAGCACCAGGGCCGGGGTGCGCAGCAGGGTGCCGCCGGGGAAGTTCCGGTGCGGAATCCGGGTGAAGACGTCGAATCGTTCGGCGGTGCCGGAGACCGCTTCGGCTATCAGCTTCCCGGCCAGTCCCGTCAAGGCGATACCGTGGCCGGAGAACCCCTGCGCGTAGAAAATATTGTCGTCAAGCCGGCCTAAGTCCGGCGCCCGGTTGCGGGTAATGGCCACGTAACCACCCCAGGTGTAATCCATTCCGACGTCGCGCAATTGGGGGAAGACATTCAGCATTCGCCGTTTCAGCGCCAAAGGCAGATTCGGCGGCGCCACCTTCGAATAGCTGACCCGACCGCCGAACAGCAACCGGTGGTCCGCCGACATCCTGAAGTAATCCAGTACGAAATCGACATCCGTTACCGCGATGTTTCCCGGGATTAGGGCCTGCGCGCGTTCTTTCCCCAACGGTTCCGTGGCGCCGATGTACGTCCCGACGGGCATGATGCGCGCGGCGATCGGTGCGCACAGCCCGCCCAAGTAGGCGTTGCCGCCGAGAACCACGTATCGGCAGTGCACCGCCCCCTTTTCCGTCGTCACCGTCTTTCGCGGACCCGTCGAGATATCCACGGCGCGCGAGCTTTCGTAAAACTCGGCGCCCGCCTCGTGGGCCGCATTGACCAGGCCAAGCGTGTAGTTCAGCGGGTGCAGATGACCGCTGTTCGAATCGAACAGTCCACCGATGTAGCGTTCGGTCGCCAGCAATGAACGGACTTTGTCCCTGCCCCAAAGCTGGGGGCCGTGGTAGCCATATCCACTCTCGAGCGTATCGCGCCATGCTTCGAGGCCGCGCATCTGGCGTGGCTTGAGCGCGGCATGCAATTGGCCCTGAACCAGATCGCACGCGATATCGTGCTGGTGAACCCGTTCGCGGATCAGCTCAATGGCTTCCAGGGACATATCCCAAAGTTTGCGGGCGTCGGCGGCGCCGGTCAGCTTTTCCAATACGTCTTCGCCGCAGCCGTAACCGAAGATCATCTGTCCGCCACTACGCCCGGAAGCGCCCCATCCGACCCGGTTCGCTTCCAGCACGATAACCCGGTAACCACGCGCTGCCAGCTCGAGGGCGCAGGACGCGCCGGTCAGACCGGCGCCGATAATGCATACGTCAGCCGTTCGATCGCCACGAAGCTCGGAGTAGTCGGGCGCATGGTTGGCGGACGCTGCGTAGTAAGAATCGACGTGTTGGACTTTAGTCATGGTTTCGATGTGTAGCGGTTTACGCCACGTCTCGTCCATTATTCATCGGGTTTCATTTGCGAGCCGTCCTGGTGGAACAGCAGAGGATTATTCTCGGCGGTGTGTGCCCCCCGGTTCTGCTTATCCTTGTAAAGATCGATCGCGCGGCGGACCGCCGGGCGGGTTTTGATCGCCGCCCGCCAGGTCGACACGCGCGGGTAGTCCGACAAGTCGACTCCCAGCGGTTTGGCGATAAAGACCCACGGAAAACCGATTATGTCGACGATTGAATAATCACCGAGAATATAGTCGCGGTCCAGCAGCCGGGTTTCGAGCACCATCAGGCATCGCTTGTACTCGTTCTTGTAACGTGCCGACCCGTACTCCTGGCCCTTTGGCGCATAATTGACGAAGTGGCTGAGCTGACCCGCCATCGGTCCCTGGTTGCCCACCTGCCAGAACAGCCATTCCATGAGTTCCTTTCGCGCCGGACTGGAAACGACCGAGGTATCCGGCGGCGCGAAACGTCCGGCCTTCTCCGCTAGGTAAAGCAGTATGGCTCCGGATTCGAACACGCTGACCGGTCCGCCGCCGGTGTCATGGTCCACGATGGCGGGTATTTTGCCGCCGGGGCTGATTGCAAGGAACCCGGGGCTGAACTGGTCGCCTTCGGACAAGCGCATCAGGATGGTGTTGTAGGCGAAGCCGCATTCCTCCAGCATGACGGCCACTTTCCAGCCGTTCGGTGTGGGCGCGTAGTAAAAGTCGATCATGGCGATTCTCCCTCGCTATTTTGAACCGCTGCACCCGACGCTTCCAGCGCCCCGATTTCATCATCGCCAAAACCGCATTCCGACAGAACTGTCCGGGTATGCGCGCCGTGCCGCGGCGCACCGAAACGCATTTCCACCGGTGTATCGGAAAACACCGCCGGGTGGCGGGCCTGCCGCAACGCGCCTGCTTGCGGGTGCTCCGTTTCCATGACAATGCCGTTCGCCGTAATCTGCGGGTGGCTGATCATCTCCCGGCGCGTCAACACCGGCGCGCAGGGCACGCCGTGCGCTTCCAAGCGCCGCAACAAGTCATCGGTGAAATAGGGTCGCACGGCTTTTTGGGTCAACGCCGTGCGGGCGTCCTTGTTGATATCCCGGAGTTCGGCCGTGGCGAATCGTTCGTCTTCCAGAAAGTCGAGCCGATCGACGGCCTCGGCGAGCGCTCGCCATTCTTTGTCCTGCATGACGGCGATACTGACGTAGCCGTCGGCCGTTTCGTAGACGAGATCGATATATGACTGGGCGGTCTCGGTTTCGGATTCGTCGCCGACAAAAGTATGGGCACCCATATCCGAACTCCATAGAAAGAAGACCACCGTGTCCAGCATGGAAAGCCGCACATGCTGACCTTTGCCGGTGCGCTCCCGGGCATACAAAGCGGCAGCGATCGCCTGCGACGCCTGAATGGCGCTGAGTTTGTCCGGAAGGATGGTGCGCACCAGGCGGGGGCGTCTGTCATCGGAGCCCGCCTGCACGGTGGTCAGGCTCGACACCGCCTGAATCAGAGGGTCGAATACGGGCTTGTGGACATACGGCCCTTCGAAACCGAACCCGCAGATCGATGCATGGACGATTCTTGGATTTACGATACGAACGGGTCGTTCGCCAACGCCGAGTCGATCCGCCACGCCGGGGCGGAAGTTCTGAATGAACACATCGGCGCCTGCGACCATGCGCTTCAAGGCGTCAACGCCGCCCGGATCCTTCAGGTTTAATACCACCGAACGCTTGTTGCGGTTGTTATTGACGAAGGACGCCGAGAAGCCGCCCCGCCGGGTTGCCACCCGCCGCGAGTGATCGCCGGCCGGCGATTCCACCTTGATAACGTCGGCGCCCTGGTCGGCAAGCACCATCGTCGCCAGCGGCCCCGAGACCATGGTGGTAAGGTCGATAACGCGAATACCGGTTAACGGTCCGGGCATATATTCATCCTCGATTCCCCACCCGCCTCCGTATGATCGCCAGCATTGCACGGACTTTTTGAGAAATTACAATATAGCAAGTTCTCAATAACCCCGTGCAAGAATGTGGGGGTAGGGTTGTCTTTCAGGGCTGTCGAAAGCACGGAGGCTTTCGCCAGAGCGTACAGGGAGGTATTGCATCCTTAGCTCCGTAAACGGCACTTCC
>JAANXG010000079.1 GCA_018263405.1 Gammaproteobacteria bacterium | reverse complement strand
CGCGCAGATGGCGCCAACGCACAAGCGCCCAGGGCAGAAGGACCAGGGTCGATCCCAGGCAGAAAGCCAGGCTCGCCCAGCCCCCAGCGAAACCCGCCTCCTCCAAGGCCCGGAACGGCATCCAGAAGAGCCCCCACAGCACGCCGGAGGCGGCGACGCCGAGACTCGGCCACAGGTCGGTGCGCGGATACCCTGTCATGGGCGGCCGGCTACGATTCGAAGCGGACCTTCATCGAGATCGTCGACGCAAGGCATTTTAGGAAGATTGGCCGGCGGCAGCCACCGCATTGGCAAAGCGCGCGCCATCCATATGCATCACCAAGCCCTCCGCCTTGGCCGTTGCGGCGCAGGTGGTAACTGGATAATCCAGCCGGCCGCGTAACCCGATACGATCGCGCCGATAACGGCCAAAGCAATGTACAGCTGATCAACGACAATTATTACTCCCAGTCAACGACAATTAAAATTCCCGACTCTATTTAGCCTTCAGCTCCCGGGATGCCATCCAGTTCTTTTATGGGTTAATCCTTGAGGTGCCAAGATACGGGAAGTTGTTCCCTCTGATGGGAATGGGCTCCGTTTCCGGGCAGTGGTTTAGTCGTCGTTGTTGACCCGATCAGAGCGAAACGGCCCTCAGCTGCCCGGATTAAGGTCCGCGTTAGCGCAAGCCAACGGCCGGTCACTCGGGGTAGTCTTATATCATTCCTGGCCCATGTTACACTGAATAGAATGGCTTTCGACGGAAGCCAGACAATTTGTGACACCAATAGGAGATTCCTAATGATTAAACGAAACCTGACTACGCTGGCGGCCGTTGCCGCCCTGGCGTTCGGCTCGACCGTGTTCGCGGCGGAAGCCGGATCCTGCAACAAAGTCCGCTTCGGTCAAGTGAACTGGACCGGCGTTTCGGGCAAGACCGAGACCGCCGCCTGGATGCTGGAGCAGATGGGCTACGAGACCGACATTATTACCGCGTCCGTACCGATCATGTTCTCGTCCCTCGCGGGGAACGAGCGCGATGCATTTCTAGGCCTGTGGCTGCCGACCCAGCGCAGCATGGTTACCAAGCACATGACCGAGGGCAAGATCGACATTGTCACCAAAAACCTCGAGAACGCCAAGTACACGGTAGGCGTCTCCCGGGAAGCCTGGGAAAACGGGGTCAAGCACTTCAGTGACCTCGCCGAGCACGCGGACAAATTCGACAACACGATCCTGGGCATCGAAGCGGGCAACGACGGCAACGAGATCATCAAACAGATGATCGCCGACGATGCATATGGCATGAGCGGCTTCGAGCTCAAGCCGTCCAGCGAGGCCGGCATGCTCATCGAAGTCCAGCGCCGTCACCGAAAGGATCAGTGGGCCGCCTGGCTGGCCTGGCAGCCACATCCGATGAATCTCAATATCGACCTCAGCTACCTGAACGGCGGCGAGGATTATTGGGGGCCGAACCAGGGCGGGGCAACCGTGTACACGATGACCCGCGCCGGCTACGCCTGGCAGTGCCCGAACGTCGGCCAGTTCCTCGAGAACTACGCGTTTACCGTGGACGAGCAGAGCCAGTTGGCCGGTTCCGTTATCAATGACGAAATGGACTATGCCGAGGCCGGGCGCGCGCTGATCGAGGAAAAACCCGAGCTCCTCGAGCGGTGGTTCAGTGCCGGCGGTACCTTCCAGACCGGACCGGTTAAAACGGCCGACGGAAGCGGAAACGCCCTGGACGTCGTGAAAAACGCACTCGGTCTTTAGGAGCGGCGCGCTAAGGTTATACCCGGCGAATATCCCGCCGATAGTTAACAAAGTTGAGGGATAAGGAGCTCGAGTCGCGGCCTCCCATGACCGACAAGATCGTTATCGAGGACGTCTATAAGATCTTTGGTCGCAAGCCCGAACTCGCCAGGGAGATGATCGAACGGGGCCACGACAAGGACCGGATCTTCACAGAGACCGGTCTCACGGTCGGCGTGCAGCAGGCGAGTTTCACGATCCAGGACGGGGAAATCTTCGTCGTCATGGGGCTGTCCGGCTCGGGCAAGTCCACCCTGGTCCGAATGCTCAACCGGCTCATCGAGCCGACCTGGGGCAGCATCAAGGTGCTCGGCCAGGACATCACCCGGATGTCGCGCAACAAGCTGATCGAACTCCGCCGCACCAAAATGAGCATGGTGTTCCAGTCATTCGCGCTGATGCCCCATCAGACCGTGCTCCAGAATGCCGCTTTCGGCCTGGAGGTAAGCGGCCAGGACCGCGGCGAACGCGAACGGCGCGCGCTCCGGGCCCTCGAGCAGGTGGGTCTCAGCGCCAACGCCAACAGCTACCCGAGCGAGCTTTCCGGCGGTATGAAGCAGCGTGTCGGTCTCGCCCGCGCGCTGACGGTCGACCCGGAGATCATGCTCATGGACGAGGCATTTTCCGCGCTCGACCCGCTGATCCGCACCCAAATGCAGGACGAGCTGCTCGAGCTGCAACGCCAGGAGCGTCGCACGATCGTATTCATCTCGCACGATCTGGACGAGGCCATGCGCATCGGTGACCGGATTGCCATCATGGAACAAGGCAAGGTCGTCCAGATCGGGACACCGGACGAGATCGTAACGAATCCCGCCGACGACTACGTCCGCTCGTTTTTCCACGGTGTGGACGTCACCAAGGTATTCACCGGCACGGACCTCGCTTGCCGGGACGCCGCGAGCCTGATCCGCGATGACCGCGCCGACCCGCAGGCGGTCCGCGAGCGGATCCGGAAGGACGGATTCAGCGCCGGCGTGGTAATCGACGGCGACGATCGTTTTCAGGGCATGGTGACGCTCGCCTCGCTCGATGGCGCCGACGAGCTGCGCGCCGCCTTCATCGACAATGTCGAGCCGGCGCGGGGTGAAGAGTCACTCAACGACTTGCTTCACCGGGTCGCGCACCTGGACGTCCCGGCGCCGGTCGTCGACACCGACGGCAGGTATCTCGGTAGTGTCTCGCAGCGCGCGCTGCTCCAGACACTGGATCGCACGAGGTGACGGTACCCGCTTATGACGTAATTTCTCAAAAAGTCCGTGCAATGTCGGCGATCATGTAGGGGTAGGGTTGTCTTTCAGGGACGCTGTAGATACCTCCCTGTACGCTCTGGCGAAAGCCTCCGTGCTTTCGACAGCCCTGAAAGACAACCCTACCCCCACATTCTTGCACGGGGTTATTGAGAACTTACCTTATGACTCAAGATAAAAACCCGCAACTGCTCGATATCGATGTCGGGGCACCGGTCGAGAACGCGGTCGAGTGGATTCAGACGAATATGTCGGGATTGCTCGACGGCATCGCGGCCGTTATCAAATTCTTCGTGGACAACCTCGAGGGGCTGCTGCTCTGGATCGACCCCTATGTCGCCGGGGTATTGCTGATCGTGCTGGGTCTCTGGCGGGTCGGTATCGGCTTCGGCATCTTTTGCGCCGTATCCGTAGCGCTGTTCTGGGAGATGCAGCTCTGGCCGGAGACCATGTCCACCATCGCGTTGGTCCTCGGCGCAAGCGCCGTCGCGATCGTCCTGGGCGTGCCGGTGGGTATCGCGATGTCGCGTAGCGACCTGATCGAGCGACTCGTGCGGCCCATCCTGGACCTGATGCAGACCATGCCGCCATTCGTCTACCTGATCCCCGCCGCGATCTTCTTCGGCCTCGGGAAGGTACCGGGCACCATCGCGACGGTGGTGTTCGCCATGCCGCCGGCGGTACGCCTGACGAATCTGGGGATTCGCCAGGTGAGCGAGGAGAACATCGAGGCCGGCCTGGCGTTCGGTTGCACGCCGCGCCAACTCCTGACCAAAGTCCAGATGCCGCTCGCGATGCCTACCATTATGCAGGGCGTCAATCAGACCATCATGCTGTCCCTCTCCATGGTGGTCATCGCCTCCATGATCGGGGCCGGCGGACTCGGCAACGTGGTGCTGACGGGCATCCAGCGCCTCAACGTCGGGCTCGGCTTCGAAGGCGGCCTAGGCGTGGTGCTAGTCGCGATTCTCCTCGACCGCATCACCCAGACCTTCGGGGATCCGAACAAAACGGGGAGTGGCGGCGGCCTGCCCGGCCGTTTGCGCCGGGCCTTCGGGCGCGGCTCCAACCCGGAACGGGAACAAACCACGAACTAACCGAGCGGCGCCGGATCATATTGTAACCTGCAATGTTCAAGGCTCCTCACTACGTGGGTCTCCGACAAACCTTCCCGGCCCGCGCCTCCCACACCCATTCAAGCCCCGAATAATTCAGCAACACAGCATCTTCATTCCGTTCATCGTGGCATCTCGAAAAGTCCGTACAATGTTAATCTTTCTTTTCCAAAATCGGGGGGCATTCAAATGCCAGACTGGATAAATCTTCAGGCGCAAGACTGGATAACACCGGCGATCGTCGGCGTGATGGCGGCGTTTTCTCCGGGCTACATCATGCGGGGGCGCGGGTACGGTTGGCTCGGGAATCTTTGATGGTCGAAAAACCTCGCGACGATGACGCCCGGGAGGACGACGTACTGCGTACCCCGGCGCAGCTTGCGGCCTATCTTGAAGCCGGCTGCAAACCGGCGAGCGAATGGCGTATCGGCACCGAACACGAGAAGTTCGGTTTTCACTGGGACACGCTTTGTCCACTCGAGTATGGCGGGCCGCATGGGATCGAGGCCCTGCTGCGTGCGCTGCAGTACAAATTCGAATGGGAACCGGTTACCGAGACCGGCAACGTGATCGGGTTGAAACGCGATGGGTGCGCGATCACCCTGGAACCCGGAGGTCAGCTGGAGCTGTCCGGCGAACCGCTGGAGGACGTGCACCGAACGTGCGCCGAAGTGAACCGGCACCTGACCCAAGTAAAGACGGTCGCCGACCCACTCAACGTGGGATTCGTCGGGATCGGCTTTCAGCCTAAATGGCGCCGCGATCGGATACCGTGGATGCCCAAGGGCCGCTACCGCATTATGGGGGACTATATGCGCCGGGTGGGCAACCTGGGGCATGACATGATGACGCGCACCTGCACGGTGCAGGTGAATCTGGATTTTTCCAGCGAGGCCGACATGGTGCGCAAGTTTCGCGTCGGCCTGGCGCTGCAACCGGTCGCGACCGCGCTGTTCGCCAACTCGCCGTTTCTTGAAGGGCGCCCCAACGGATACCTGAGCTATCGCGCCCAGGTATGGACCGACACCGACCCGGGACGCACGGGCCAATTGCCGTTCGTGTTCGAGTCCGG
>JAANXG010000078.1 GCA_018263405.1 Gammaproteobacteria bacterium | reverse complement strand
GACGCTCTTCCGATCTGGGAGTAATCGTTGATGACCCCTGTTACGAAACGCCGTGTGTTGTTTTGGGCTCCGTTCGCGGTGCTGCTTATCGCCGGACTGGTATGGATTTTCCGGCCTCAGCCCGTCCCGGTCGACCTGGCGGCCGTCGAGCGTGGCGAGATGCGGGTAACCGTGGACGAGGAAGGCGAGACGCAAATCCGCGACGTGTTCGTAGTGTCGGCACCGATTGCCGGGGTCAAACGACGTATCGTGCATAGAGTGGGCGACCCGGTGGCCGCTAATGACACGATTATCACCTCTATCGTCCCCACCGATCCGGCATTTCTCGACCCACGCAGTGAAAGGCAGGCGGAAGCCACGGTCAAAGCAGCCGAAGCCGCTCTGGAATTCGCCAAGGCGGATGTTCGCAGAGCCGAAGCCGAGTTCATCTATGCGCAGTCGGAACTCGCACGCGCCCGTCGACTCGCGCGAAGTGGCAATATCTCCGAAAGCGAACTGGATCGGGCAGAACGGGAAATGCGGACTCGAGAAGCCGCGTTGGAAGAAGCCCAGGCACAGCTCGGGATCGAGGAGTTCGAACTGGAGCGCGCCCGCGCAGCCCTGGTGCCCCCGAGCGCGGCGCGAAAGCCGAGCGAGGGCTGCAACTGCGTCAACGTCTACGCGCCCGTAGACGGCCGCATATTGCGGATACTGGCGGAAAGCGAAAGCGTCGTGCCGGCCGGCGCAGAGCTGGTGGAAATCGGCGATCCCAACAACCTCGAAATCGTCGTCGACCTGTTATCATCCGACGCGGTAAAAGTAGTCCCCGGCCAGGATGTCATCATCGACGACTGGGGCGGCGAGAACCCCATTTCAGGTCTTGTCCACCGGGTCGAGCCCTACGGTTTTACTAAAGTATCCGCGCTGGGGATCGAAGAGCAACGGGTGAACGTTATCGTGGATATCGGCGCTCCCGCCGAACAATGGCGGAACCTCGGTCACGGCTATCGCGTCGAGACCCGGATCGTTCTCTGGCAGTCCGATAACGTGCTCAGAGTGCCCCTGATCGCCTTGTTTCGCCAGGGCAAGAAATGGGCGGTGTTCCGGGTGGTGGACGGAACGGCCGGGACACAAATCGTGCAAGTCGGCCGGCGCAACGGCATCGAGGCCGAGATACTCGATGGTCTGGAACAAGGAGACCAAATCGTGCTGCATCCGAGTGGAAGGGTCGCTGACGGGACGAACGTAGTGAAACGAACCAAGTAGCAATCTCTAACCGACTAGCCCCGCAAAACTATTGAAGCCGTTCCATGAGGTAGCACAAGCAGTCCCACTTGATGATGTCGGGATCCGAGGTCAACATGGCCGGCATGACGGTTCGGGCAACGGTTAGTTCACCATCTTGTATTTGCAGCCAGGATTCGCTGGTAGCGGGTTCGTATTGCTGGACTTCTATCAATCCGGGATCGTTGGTACGGACCCAGCCAAGGCGTGTTCCCGGCGGAATCTCCTTGAAATTGTGGCGTTCGATAGTGGGATCGAGTTCCAGGTCCACATCTTCTCCGACCGGACCGCAGGTGCGGGAAGGCGCCACTTTGACGACCGCAACGGTATGAAACAGGTCAATATCGAACTCGACGTGATGAATCGGGTCGGGAAGCTCCAGGCCGGCGCTGACGTAGCGAACCACCGCATCGATGCCTTCCGGCTCGCCCGGTAGCCCGGATTCCACCGCCACCGCCGGACACAATTCGGAAAAGGCAGCGGAACACGTCGTATCCGGGTTGGTGGCATAGACCACCTTTTTAGAGAATCGACTCGCCAGCGACAAGTGAGCCCGTTCCCGCCGTGCAACCACGGTATACATCGGATTACGGCCAGTGTTGTTATGGATATCGATGCACGCGACAGGATTCACGCGCCGCATACGTTCCAGGATTTCGCGGGTCATGTCGTGTTCCGGTGTCGTACCGGAAGACCAGATCCGGTTGTAGTCCGGCTGACCGGGCAACATTCGCTTGCCGGCGCCGGCCGCACGGACATTACCGACGAACAACGACAACGAGCGCGGTAGTTCCCGGTTCCGGTAGTACTTCAGGATGCGCTGCATGGCCAGAAGGCCCGTGATTTCGTTACCGTGCAGCAGGATGGAGACAAAAATCGGGGAATCCGCCTGTCCCGGCAAATGAATCAACGTCGGTCCGGAGAGCACTTCGGGCACTTCTTTCGGTTCGCAATCCGTCAACCCGGCGGGCAAAGCGTCCATCACCGTCAACATGGCCACTGCCAGTCGGCAACGGGCTTGCCGGATTCCTGATGTTGCCAGTAGGCATGCGTCAGCGCCGCCATATCCCGGCCGTGGCGTCTTACATAGTCACGCTGCCACTGCGCGCCGGTGCGATTGCTATTCAACCGACGTTCCACAATTCCAAGATACCGATCGACATCCGTTTCATCGACATCGAGTGCCAGCAAGCCCTTGCGGGCCATCGGTAGGAGTACGTCGATCAACAAGCTTCGCACCGAGCCATAATTTCGACCCAGCCAATGAACATCGGCCTCCAACCCCAGGCGCGCGCAACGGTAAAAATTATTCCTCGCCTCGGCGAAGGACAACGCCTCATGCCAATCGTATTCGCTTTCCGCCAAGACGTGGACCAGCCCCCAGAACAATGCCGCGTTGGCGACCGTGTCTAGAACCGTGGGTCCTGCTCCGATCGCACGGTGTTCAATGCGCAGATTCATCGCGCCTTCCGCATCGATACCAAGCAGCGGGCGGTTCCAGCGCCAGATGGTTCCATTGTGCAAACGAAGATGATGCAGTGCCGTTCCCCTTTCGTCGGAACAAAACGGCAGCAGCACGGGAAATTTCTCCAGATTCTCATTGAACAGCTCGAGGAGCGAGCGCTGTAAATACGCGTCCCCGAAAGTCACTCGCGCGGGCGACTGATACCGGTCGTCACGCCGGTTACGGGTATTGACCGACTGCTCGAAAAGCGGGATACGGGTCTCCGTCCAAAGATCCTTGCCAAATAAAAAAGGTGAATTACCGGTAGCAGCCACGATGGGAGCCGCCAGCACAACGGCGGCATTGAAGTATGATGCGGCCTGCGTCTGATTGACCTGAATATGTACCTGCAAGGAGGTCGCAGCGGATTCCAGCATCACATCGTCATGATAAAGATCCAGGCTTTCCACTCCTTCAACGTGCAAGTGTACCGGTTCTCCTCCACGCATCAGGAACACCTGTTCATTCAAGGCGCGGTAGCGATCGCGGTCGGACATGCTCTCGAGCGTCAGCTGTGAGCGCTGGACGGCCGGTAATATGCCGATCATTACCAGTCGTGCATCGATCTCTTGGGCCGTGCTCGACGCACGGCTCCAGGTATCACCAAGCTCTTCGCTTATCCGCGTCAATACGTCGCCGCGCAGATCCCACGGTTGCGCGTTCAGTTCAATATTGAAACGGGCGAGCTCCGGCACGATCCATTCGGCCAACGACTCGTCCAAGCTGCTCAAGAAATGTTCGTTGCACGGATATGGGTTGAAATTCTTGTCCACGAGCCAGGTTTCCAATTCATAGCCGGCCACCGGATGAGATTCGATAAATCTTTCATCATTGAAATACCCGCGAAGCAATTCGGTTTCATGTTTCAAAGCCTCTTTGAACTGCGTGAAATCGCTCAGCGAGAAATGGCTGTCTTTAATGTCTTCGCCCACGGCTTTTCCTACGTTTCGAAAAACAAGCGAAACCATACGGGAGTTAACGAATTTGTGGAAGCGTCGCCGCGATCAGCATTTCGACGGGGTAATCCACGTTGAGCGGAGTATCGACCGGCCTGGCACGCTCATCGCCATACACAGCTTTAACGGGATCCTGCGTTCAGCAGGCGTTCGGCCCCGATCCGGCCTGCTTCGCTCAGAAGCTCAAGGGCCCCTGGTAAAGTCTCAATAACCCCGTGTAAGAATGTGCTACGTTCATCCGATGTTCACCGAATTATGGGCTTCGAGAATCTTGATCAACACAGTGGAGTCCGATTCGCTGTCGCTGTCGGCCACTGCTTGGTCCAAAGCATTCGTAACCGCCCTGGCGGTAGGCAGGTCCAGTCCCTTTTCTTCCATGGTCTGAAGCACGATGTGCATGTCCTTCTTATGCAACCTGGCCTTGAACCCCGGATCGAAATTACGCGTCAGCATGCGTTCGCCATGCACCTCCAAAACTTTGCTGTAAGCAAAGCCGCCAAGCAGAGCCTGACGAACTTTCTCCGGATCGACGCCGCACGCCCGGGCCAACAGCAGCGCCTCGCCCGCTGCGTTGATATGTTCCGCCACGAGAATCTGGTTACACGCCTTCGCCACCTGGCCGGCGCCGTTATCACCGACATGGATGATGTTTTTGCCCAGTACGTCGAACACCGGCTTGACGCGTTCGAATACCGCGGGTTTGCCGCCAACCATGATGGATAACGTGCCGTTTTTAGCGCCGACGTCGCCCCCGGATACCGGCGCATCAAGCATCTCGACGCCATTGCCACGCAGTGACTCGCTCATCTTGCGCGTGGCGATGGGCGATATGGTAGACATGTCCACCAGCACTTTGCCGGAACCGGCGCCCGCGAGCACACCGTTTTCACCCAACACAACCGCTTCGACGTCCGGCGTATCGCTGACGACAGTAAGAATAATGTCTGCCTGTTCCGCCACCGCCTTGGGTGTATCGCACTGCGTCGCACCGGCATCCACCAATGCTCGTGCCCGGGACGGCGTACGGGCGAATACCCACAGCGGGTATCCGGCGTTGACCAGATTCATGCCCATGGGCTGGCCCATAATGCCGGGACCGATCAGCCCGATTTTCTCAGTCATGGGAAAACCTCAATATCGAGGCAAATGTCCATCGGGGCAGGATCTATTGGACAACTTTCAGCTGAGGTCGTCGTGCACCCAGGTTGCGCGTCCTCTCTCTTACATCCTCTCGCTTAATGTGTTTATCGATCCATTTGATCAACGGCCACCACTGCTCGACATCCCGGGAGACAATATCCTCATTCATTTCAAAGATGCCGATACCCTTTCTTGAGGCGTGGTTGTAATTCTGGCTATCTCGGAAAGTCGTCACAAAAGGAATTTTCAGGCTACCCAAGAACTTACAGAGCTGGTCGTAGATCAGCGTATTGGTACGCGCGCGGTTTGCCACCACGCACACGGGCTTGTTGGAGCATCGTACTTTACCGTCTATCAACAATTCTCGGATAAAATCCGCCGCGGCGTGTATATCGATAGGAGAAGGCAGAACCAGAATCGCCACCACATCGGCTCGAGCTACAAGCATGGCCATGTCTCTGCTTTGAATCTGGGCCGGCGGGTCCATCACCACGCGTTCGAAGGAATCGACGCCGCGAAAGGTCCAGCCGGTCACGCCTGTAATCTTCGGGGCTTCGTGGGGCCGACGTTCCAACCAACGAATTCCGGACATCTGCCGATCGAAATCGAACAACGCTGCCTGATAGCCTCGCACGGCATAATAGCTCGCCAAATTAGACGTCAGCGTGGATTTTCCGGATCCGCCCTTGGCATTAATTACCAGTATCGAACGTGCACCCATACATGATCCCCCTCAAAATGTGACTTCATTGTCCAGGCGTCAAGACACCCGCTCGCCGCCGGTTTGAGTTTTCTCCTTAACGGCGAATTGTTTATATATCCCGCACTAAGTACCCTTGGGCATAAATACACACACGTTCAGCGGGATCGGAAAAGCCGATCGCCAAGGCACGCGAGCGCAGGACTGGCCCGGTCAATTCAAGCGAGCGTAACGCCGGCG
>JAANXG010000077.1 GCA_018263405.1 Gammaproteobacteria bacterium | reverse complement strand
TCGAGACCAATTTTTCGATTTATTGAGGCGAATAGCCAGCTATTTAACGAAATAAATCGGGAAAGTGGGCCGATCTCCCGCCGCCGCAGTAGATTCATCCTAAGTCCGACAGGCTCCTAGCAGGGCTGATATGAGGATTTTGCGATTGAGGATCATTCAAAGGTGGCCCGAAGACGGGATGTGAAAATGGGAAGTTATTTTTGCGCGAGCCCTAATCCCCGGGTGTTGACAGCGGCCTTTCTGGGGCCGTTGTTTCTATTCGGGGTATTGAAGCTTTCCGAACACTATTTCGCGGCTCTCATCGGGCTGGTTGTTCTGGCAGGAAGCTGGGAATGGACCGCCTTATCCGGCTACGATGACAGACGGCTGAAAATGTCGGCGGTGGTTGTAGTTTTCCTGACGATGATCGCAGGATTTCAATATCGCGACTCGGTCTCCGAACCGGCTTTTATTCTGACGTGCGCGATCTGGTTGGTGGTGGCGGGGTCGTTATTTCACCGCCGGCGCCGCTTTCCACTCTCCTGGCCCAACCCCGTGCGCTGGTTATGCGGCGTCTGGACGCTGGTACCGGCTTGGTTGGCCATTTTCGTCCTGCAGTATGACGAACCGATGGCGGCCGTAATGCTGTTCTTATTGATCTGGGCCGCCGATACCGGCGCATATTTCGCGGGGAGGCGCTGGGGACGCCGAAAACTGGCCCCGGCTATTAGTCCCGGTAAAACCCTGGAAGGCGTCGCCGGGGCGCTGGCCGCGGCAGCGATTGTAGCTGGTGCTTTCGGCGCCCTTTGGGGTCTGAACACGCGCCACGGGTCCGGATTGATATTATTCAGTGTGGCGGTGGCCCTGATGTCGGTGTTCGGGGACTTGTTCGAGAGCAATTGGAAACGGCTGGCTAATGTAAAAGACAGCGGTGGATTGTTGCCCGGTCATGGCGGGGTATTGGATCGGATTGACAGTATGACCGCCGGTGCGCCGTTTTTCACCCTTGGGTGGTTGTGGTGGTTTAGCTCCGCTGCGGCGTGATAAGTTCGGTGGTCAAGTTCCCCGGTATTGAAACAGCATTAGTATTCCTTTCATGAACGATTTTTTGTTCAGCATCGCTGGATTTATTCTGGCCATTGGGTTACTCGTCGCCGTCCATGAATTCGGGCACTTCTGGGTCGCGCGCCGGCTTGGAGTAAAGGTTTTGAAGTTTTCCATCGGCTTCGGCCGGCCTTTATGGTCGCGGGTAGGCCGGGACGGAATCGAGTATGCGATCGCCGCCTTGCCGTTCGGCGGCTATGTCAAAATGCTCGATGAGACAGAAGATGAAAACATACCCGAGCATGAGGCGCATCGGGCCTTTAACCGCCAGGCCCTGTGGAAACGCACCGCTGTTGTTGTGGCGGGCCCATTGTTCAACTTTCTGTTTGCGTTCGTAGCCTACTGGTTCGTATTCATGGCGGGCATCGATGGCGTCAAGCCGATCGTCGGCGCCGTGGTGGACGGATCCCTCGCAGAGCGGGGTGGGTTCAAAGTCGGCGACGAAATTCTCAAGATCGACGGCAAAGCAACTCGCAGTTGGAACGAGCATCGACTGTATCTCTTTAATCGAGCGTTGGCACGGAATTCGGTACCCGTTCAGGTGCGCACACAGGAGGGAGAAATCGCGCTGCGCCGTTTGCACCTCGATGCAGTACCGTTGCGTGAACTTGACGCCGGGCTGCTGGAAAACGGTATTGGCCTGTATGGGTATATCCCGGAAATTCCACCCGTTATTGGATCTATTCAGGAAGATTCTCCAGCCGGGCGGTCCGCACTTCGGGTGGGAGATCGAATCGTAGCCATGGGGGATAAACGCATTGAAAACTGGCGCGGACTCGTGGATGCCGTGCGGCCGCTGGCCGGCCGATCCACGATTGTGACCCTGGAACGAAGCAACCAGCGCCTGGAAGTTAGATTACGGCCGGAGCCCGTGGAAGTGCGGGACACCACGATTGGGCGCATAGGTATCTCTCCGAAACCCGTGTCCATACCGGAGGAATACCGCGTGCATGTAACATATGGCCCTGTCGACGCCGTGGCGAAAAGCGCGGGGAGTGTGTGGGTCATGTCTGTACTGACCCTGAAAATGCTGGCAAAAATTGTCACTTTGGAAGTATCGGCGAAAAATATAAGCGGCCCCCTGACGATCGCGCAGTTTGCCGGCGATAGCGTCCAGGTAGGGTGGGACAGATTTTTTCTGTTTTTGGCGATCGTGAGCATCAGTCTGGGCGTTCTCAATCTGCTGCCGATTCCGGTATTGGATGGCGGGCACCTGTTGTACTACGCAATGGAGGCCGTAACGGGGGGCCCTCCTTCCAAGCAAGTGTTGCTTTGGGGACAGCAGATCGGCTTGGCAATGTTGTTCGCGCTTATGAGTTTGGCTTTCTACAATGATATAGTCCGGTTGTTGCAGTAATTGCGGGCACGCCAAAGCCCACTGCCACAATAACGATCAGACAGACATCGAAATGAAAAAAATACTCGCAGGACTGATACTACTTTTTGGCTTTTCATTTTCCGTCCACGCGATCGAGCCGTTTGTCGTTGAAGACATAGAAGTGGAAGGTCTACAGCACGTATCCGCCGGCACCGTGTTTAATTATTTGCCGATCAAGGTCGGCGACGAGGTTGACGACGAATTCGCCCGTGAAGCAATCAAAGTACTTTTTGGTACCGGGTTTTTTCAGGATGTGGTCCTGAGCAAAGATGGTTCGACACTCGTGGTGTCGGTTAAAGAGAGTCCGTCCATTGCCGGCATTGAATTGGTAGGCTTGGATGAGCTTGACGAAGATACAACACGTGAGCAATTAAATAATTTAGGCCTTGGAAAGGGGCGTGTGTTTAATCCCTCCGTGCTGGATAAAGTAATACAGGAACTGAAATCCCAGTATTTTTCGATCGGTAAATACGCCGCGGAGATTGAAAGCGAAGTTACTCCCTCGAATAACAATAGAGTCGACGTTAAAATCGAGGTTCGTGAAGGAAAGACGGCGAAAATTGAACGCATCAATCTTGTTGGCAACGAAGAGTTTTCCGAAAAAGAACTCAAGGACGAATTCGAACTGTCAACAAAAAGGCGGCTTTTTCTTTTTTCGCCCAATGATGAATACTCCCGCCAGCAGCTTCAAGCGGACCTGGAAGCGTTGCGGAGCTTCTATCAGGACAAGGGCTACTTGAACTTCGAGATCGAATCCACGCAGGTCACGATATCTGCGGACAAAAAAGATATTTTTGTAACCGTGAATGTACACGAGGGGGAGCGGTATACGGTGTCCGACTTCGCCGTAAAGGGACGTTTTACCGTGCCGGAAGAGGAGTTGGTTAAGCTGGTGACAATTAAACCGGAGGAGGTATTTTCACAGCGAGACGTCAGTGAATCCCGCGAGGCCATTGTGAACCGGTTGGGGGATGACGGCTATGCTTTTGCGAATGTTAACTCCATTCCACGGATCAACGAGGAAGACAATACCGTATCTCTCGACTTGGTGATCGATCCCGGACGGCGCGTATACGTACGACGTATCGATATTACCGGCAATCGCGTGACGCATGACGAAGTGATTCGTCGTGAAATGCGGCAACTTGAAGGAGCCTGGTATTCGACTCAAGAGGTGCAACGGTCCAAAACGCGGTTGGATCGAACGGGGTTTTTCAGTCGGGTCGCCATCGACACGGAATCCGTCCCGGGCAGTCCCGATCAGGTTGATGTTAATGTCAAAGTCGAAGAACGTTCGACCGGCAGTGTTTTGATTGGAGTTGGTTTTTCCGATGCGGATGGAATATTGCTTCAGGGCCAGTTGTCGCAGGAGAATCTGTTTGGAACCGGCCGTGAACTCAGCCTCGTCGCGGACAATTCATCGGTGACGCAGCGACTCCAACTTCGGTATTTGAATCCCTATTGGACCATCAATGGAATCAGCAGGGGGTTCACGCTGTTCCAGCGGGAGATCGACGCCGAGGAAGCGGATACAGCCGCGTACGTGATGGATACGCTTGGTGGCGGCATGAATTTTGGTTTCCCCCTGAGCGAGTTTACGAATATCGGCGTGGGGGTGCAGGTTGAAAAAGTCGAACTAGAATCGACGCTGGATACGCCACCGGAAATTGCGGATTTTATCGAGGAATCGGCGGAAAACGATATACTGAAAGTGACCGGTAACTTTTCCCACGATACGCGGGATAGCCGATTGTTTCCCAGCGAAGGCAGTTTGCGGCGTTTGACCTGGGAGGTTTCGACCCCGCCGAGCGATTTGGAGTATTACAAGCTGACGGCAAGGAACGATACGTACTTTCCGTTTGCGGAATTTTTGATATTAAAAGCCAGCGGTGAAGTGGGATACGGCGACAGTTACGGCGGAGAGGGCGAATTGCCGTTCTTTGAGAACTTTTTCGCGGGAGGTGCCAGCACGGTACGCGGTTACGATGCGCGCTCCCTGGGCCCGAGGGACAGTGGCGATACGCCGGAGACTCTTGGCGGAGACCGCCGAATACTGGGGAACATCGAATTTATGATACCGTTGCCCGGCGACGCCGGCGAGGATAAACGGTTCAGCTTTTTTATCGACGGCGGCCAGGTCTACGGTCCGGATGAAGATCTGGACCTGGGGGATATCCGATATTCGGCCGGCCTCGCGTTTAGTTGGTTTTCGCCACTTGGGCCTCTCGCGCTGAGCGTTGCGAAACCGCTCAATGATAAGGATGGCGATGACATACAGCGGGTTCAGTTTACTCTAGGACGGTTTTTTCAGTAAGAGCGCTTCGGTTTAGTGTACATGAACCGTTGCGGATGTTAAGCACGTCGGTTTACCGGCAAATAGCCGGGTCAGGCACGAAGCAGCATAAGGACGTGCCGATTCCGTGGCAGGGATGGGATTATTCGGACCTGCTTTAATCTTTAATACGGGTTTTGGTGCAGTGTTGATAATATTGAAAAGAGCAATTTATTTTTTTGTTGTGTTCAACTTTTTGTGTCCGGGCGCGGTTTTTGCGGAAGAAGAAGCATTAAAAATAGGGTTTGTAAACGTCGGGCGCGTAATCGAAAATGCCCCTCAGGGAGGGACTGCGTTGCAAAAGCTCGAAGAGGAATTCGGCCCCAGGGATCGCGAGATTCGTTCAATGCGTGAAGAAGTCGAGAAACTGGAAGAGGAGTTGCTAAAAAACGATTTAGTGCTTGACGATACCGCGCGCAATAAAAAGGAACTGGAACTCAGAGATAAACGCCGTGCGTTGCGCCGTGCGACCAGTGAATTTCGTGAAGACTACAATCTTCGTCGTAACGAAGAGCTTAATGCTCTTCAGAAGGTGGTCATTAAAGCCATCGTGGAAATAGCCAAGGACGAATCCTATGATTTGATTGTTCACGAGCCTGCGGTTGTGTTTGCGAGCGATCAAATCGACATGACCGAGAGGGTTCTGGAACAGCTGCGTGCCCCGGGTGAGTAATACCAGGATGAATAGAAAGCGAGTGGCGGGATGTTGAAAAAGATATGGATATTCATGAAATAAAGAATTATCTTCCTCATCGCTATCCTTTTTTGCTGATTGATCGTGTAACGCGCGTCGAACAAGGTGAATTACTGAAGGCCTACAAAAACGTAACGTTCAATGAGCCTTTCTTTCAGGGCCATTTTCCACACCGACCGATAATGCCGGGAGTACTGATTGTCGAGGCGATGGCGCAGGCCTGCGCGATTCTCGCCAGCTACGATCTTGGGGAAGGCGCGACTGATAAAAGGGTATATTATTTCACCGGTATAGATTCGGCACGGTTCAAAACGCCGGTCGAACCCGGTGACCGGCTTGATTTCGATGTCACTATTCTTAGAAGAATAAAAAACATGTGGAAATGCGGTGGCGAAGCCAAGGTGGGTGATAGATTGTGCTGCTCCGCACAGTTGATGTTCACATACAAGGACATGAGCTGATCGACCCGCATTGGGTATTTCGAAACAAAATCCGCGACCGCTATCGAAGTATTTTCTGCATGTGCGCATGTCTTGGACGGCGTGGTGTATAACATGATCGACAGCCGTGCAATCATCGAGCCCGGTGCGGAAATTGGCGAGGAGGTAACGGTTGGTCCTTACTCGATCATTTCGGCTGACACATCCATCGGCGACCGTACTTGGATTGGACCGCATGTGGTCATAAGCGGGCATACGCGGATAGGACGAGCCAATAAAATCTACCAATTTTCCTCGATAGGCGAAGCACCGCAGCATCTTGGTTACGACGGCGAAGATACCGTAGTGGAAATCGGCGATGAGAATATCGTTCGCGAGTACACGACCATCAACCGCGGCACCTTGGAAGGCGGCGGCGTTACTAGATTGGGCGACTCTAATTTTCTTATGGCCTATGTTCATATTGCCCACGATTGCGTGATCGGGTCGCACACCATATTTGCTAACTGCGCCAGCCTCGCGGGTCATGTGACTGTCAGCGACTACGCGATCCTGGGCGGATTTACGCTGGTTCATCAATTTTGCCGTATCGGGGCTCACAGTATTACGGGAATAGGCTGCGTGTGTCTGCAGGACGTGCCGCCATTCACGATCGCGGCTGGAAATCGCGCACAACCTCATGGCATCAACGTCAAAGGATTGAGGCGAAGAAATTTTGAAGAAGCGGATATTATTGCTCTAAAACGGGCATATAAGACTTTGTACCGCTCCGAAATGCCTCTAAAAAAAGCACGCGAACGGATGGAGCAGGACAACGGTGACCACCCGGTAGTAAGGGAGCTGATTCAATTCCTCGACAGTTCGGACCGCGGCATGATTCGATGACGGCCGTTCGTTTCGATACTGTCCGGCTGACGTGAGAATCGGTATCGTTGCCGGTGAGGCTTCCGGCGACTACCTAGCGGCAGGGCTGGTACGGGCCTTGAAGGAAAAAGTCCCCGATGTCGACATAGAGGGGATCGGTGGCCCGATGATGAAGCGAGAGGGTGTCAGAATTAACTACCCCATGGACACAATATCCGTTATGGGTGTTGACGGGCTGGCGAAAAGTTTATGGAATATTTTGCAAATACGGAAATCCACTTACCTGCGATTCGTTAAACAGCCTCCCGATGTATTTGTTGGTGTGGATGTGCCGGACTTCAATCTCGGCCTGGAGCATAGACTCAAGCACGCCGGCATACCGACAGTTCATTATGTGAGCCCGACTGTATGGGCATGGCGCGAATACCGTGTCAAGAAGATACGCCGGTCGGTAGATCTGATGCTGGCGTTGTTCCCTTTTGAGGCGGATTATTATTACGAACGGAATGTACCGGTGGTGTTTGTGGGGCACCCTTTGGCGGATGAGGTTCCTGAAGATGTCGACCGGGAAGCGGCCCGTGCTACTTTGGGCGTCGATTCCAAATTCGTGGTGGCGCTGCTGCCTGGAAGCCGAATCAGCGAGGTGAAGCGTCTTGGCCAAATGTTCATCGATGTGGCGGTCAAACTCCATGCCTCTGGAAAACGAAACGTGCAGTTCCTGGCGCCATTCGTGAGCACCGAAACACTGGAACATTTTAGAAATTTGCTTACGGAAAATGCGCCGGAACTTCCGCTTCGTCTGTTTGAGGGACAGTCGAGGCAGGTACTCGCGTCAAGCGATCTGGCGTTACTGGCATCCGGTACGGCGGCGTTGGAGGCGGCGCTGCACAAAGTGCCCATGGTCGTGACTTACAAAGTATCGTGGTTTACCGGTTTGATGGTGCGGATGTTCGCGAGAGTCAGGTATTTTTCCATGCCCAATAACCTACTGGAAAAACCGGTTGTTCCCGAGCTGATGCAGAACGAGGCAACCGTGGAGCCGGTATGGTCGGAAATGGATAAATACCTCTCTAACGAAGAACTCAGGCGGGAGGTCGAACGAACTCTGGGCCGGATACCAAGGATGCTTCGGTGCGGCGCCAATGTCCGCGCGGCTGAAGAGGTCTTGCAGATGGCCGCGCGAACCAGTAGTAGTGTTTAATTCATTGTGGGCGAGAAAGGTTGAAAGACGAAATATTCAAGATCAAGGCGAAATTCGATGATTTCTCAATAACCCCGTGCAAGAATGTGGGGGCAGGGTTATCTTTCAGGGCTGTCGAAAGCACGGAGGCTTTCGCCAGAGCGTACAAGGATGTATTTACAGCGTCCCTGAAAGTTAACCCTGCCCCCACATGATCGCCGACATTGCACGGACTTTTTGAGAAATTACAAAATTCGCACGTAATAGCGAGCTATTGCGAAGGATTTAAACGCGGATATTGGATATATTGGACTCAAGATTTCCGGCCATCAATGAATAGAGATGCCCTTTAGACTTGTCGCCGGCGTAGACGAGGCCGGTCGAGGCCCCTTGGCGGGTCCGGTGGTAGCCGCGGCGGTTGTTCTCCCGAAAGGGTGCGTCATAGAGGGCCTCAAGGACTCGAAACGACTCAAAGCCCCCGAAAGGCGGCGTCTGGCGGAGATAGTCAAGAACCGGGCTTTAAGTTGGCGCGTCCAATCTGCCCGCGTAGAGGAGATCGACACGCTGAATATACTCAACGCCACGATGCTTGCGATGCGGCGGGCGGTAAACGGTCTGTTGCTTTTACCCTCCAAGGTCAAAGTGGATGGTAATCGTGCGCCTGCGTTAAGATGTGAAGTCGAAACGATCATTGGCGGCGATAACCGGGAGGTATCCATTTGCGCGGCTTCCATTATGGCGAAAGTCTATCGCGACGCATTGATGGTGAGAATGGACAAATTGTATCCCGGTTACGGATTTGCTCAGCATAAAGGCTATGGGACGCGCGGTCATTTGGAAGCGCTAAGAGAAAGAGGCGCCACTGTATTGCATCGAAAAACATTTCTGCCGGTCCAACAAGTTTTACGTCGGAAGAATTTTGAGTTCCACTAATAAATTCGTACACCTTCACGTTCAAACGGAGTATTCGCTGTCTAACAGCGTACTGAGGGTCGATGATTTAATGTCCGCGGCGGTCGAGCGTAGGATGGCCGCCGTGGCGGTGACCGATCGCTGCAATATCTACGCTGCGGTGAAATTCTTCGAAAACGCCGTCAAAAAGGGCATCAAGCCGATTGTCGGTGTCGATCTTCCCATTTACCGGGGCGATGAAAAAGGAAAAACATATCGGTTGACCCTGCTCACAATGAACCGTACCGGTTATCGCAATCTCTGTGAACTGATTACGGAAAGTTATCTCCGGCAAAGGGATTATGGTGTACCGTCCCTCACTCGGGCGGCATTGTCCGGGAAGACGGATGGTTTGATAGCGTTATCCGGGGCGCAGGAAGGCGAGGTGGGACAGGCATTGACCGGAGGTGTGAATCGAAAACACTGGAACGAAGTCTTGTCTGCGTATTCCGTGTTGTTTCCCGACCGGTTCTTTCTTGAACTGCGCAGAATCGGGGTGCCCGGGGAAGATGAGTACAACGAAGCCGTTATTCAATCGGGAAGGGCGAACAGCTTACCGGTGGTTGCTACCAATTCGGTACAGTTCGTCGACTCCTCGGAGTATGAGTACCACGAAGTTCGAGTCTGTATCCATGACGGGCGTATTTTGAATGACGTCAGACGGCCGAAAAAGTACACCGAGCAACAGTACCTGCGTTCGCCCGCGCGAATGGAAGAGTTGTTCAGCGATTGTCCGGAAGCCATTATCAATACCATTGAAATCGCGAAGAGGTGCAATTATTCATTTGAATTCGGCGATTACTTCCTCCCCCGCTTCCCGGTTCCGGAAGGATTAACGGAGGAATCGCATCTGGAGGTCCAGGCCACGGCAGGACTTCAACAACGACTTGAGGGCCTGTCCTGCGTCGACACATCCGAGTACGAGCAGAGACTCGAAAAAGAACTCGACGTTATTAATCAAATGGGGTTTCCCGGTTACTTTCTGATCGTCGCCGATTTCATATCGTGGGCCAAACAAAACGGGATTCCCGTCGGACCGGGTCGGGGCTCGGGAGCCGGATCGCTGGTGGCATGGGTATTGGGCATTACGGAATTGGATCCAATCTTCCACGGCCTGTTATTTGAACGTTTTCTCAATCCCGAGCGGGTGTCGCTGCCCGATTTCGATATCGATTTCTGCATGGAGGGCCGCGATCGCGTTATTGAATATGTAGCCGATCGGTACGGACGGGAAAAGGTTTCCCAGATTATTACTTATGGAACCATGGCGGCGAGGGCTGTTGTCCGGGATGTGGGCCGGGTAATGGGTCTGTCCTATGGCTACGTGGACAAGATCGCCAAACTGGTGCCCTTTCAAGTGGGTATGACCTTGAGCAAGGCGCTGGAACAGGAAGAGCTGCTCAAGGAGCGCTGCGAGCAGGACGGCGAGGTAAAGCAGCTGGTCGATATCGCAAATGCTTTGGAGGGTTTGGCGCGGAACGTCGGGAAACACGCCGGAGGCGTGGTCATTGCGCCATCGAAATTGACCGAATTTGCACCGCTTTATTGCGAGCGCGACGGCGGCCAGACATTGACGCAGTTCGACAAGGACGATCTTGAGGCGGTTGGCCTGGTGAAATTCGATTTTCTCGGCCTGCGTACCTTGACGATTATTGCGCGGGCAATCGATCGCATCAACTTGAAGCTGCAAAATCGAGGCCAACCGCGGATAGACCTGGAAACAATGCCTCTGGACGATACACAGACGTATGAGCTCATCAAAAGCGGGCAAACCACGTCGTTGTTTCAGTTGGAATCGCGCAATATGAAAGATTTGATCAGGCGCTTGTCGCCGGACTCCTTTCACGATCTTGTTGCCTTGGTTGCCCTGCACCGGCCGGGGCCGCTTCAGTCGGGAATGGTGAATGACTTTATAGCCCGAAAACACGGGCGGCAATCTATCTCGTACTTACTCCCGCTGCTTGAACCGATTCTCAAGCCGACATACGGCGTAATCCTGTACCAGGAGCAAGTGATGGAGATTGCCAGGGTCCTGAGTGGCTACTCACTGGGCGCAGCTGATCTCTTGAGGCGGGCAATGGGTAAGAAAAAGTCGGGGGAGATGGCTCGCCAGCGGGAGGTATTTTTGAATGGGGCGCGCGAACGGGGTGTCGAAGCCGGCACGGCAACAACGATCTTTGATTTGATGGAAAAGTTTGCAAATTATGGATTCAATAAGTCACATTCTGCCGCGTATGCGTTGATTGCATACCAAACCGCTTGGTTGAAAACGCATTTCCCCTCCGAGTTCATGGCGGCCGCTTTATCCTCCGATATGGATAACACCGATCGGGTCGTGGATTTGATATCGGATTGCCGGGATATGAATATTAACGTGCTGCCCCCGGACGTAAACACCGGTTACTACAATTTCGAAACCACCGCGCAAGGTGGAATACTGTATGGGCTGGGCGCAATTAAAGGCCTAGGGCAGGGGGTTATCGAGGCGATTGTGGCGGCCCGTGAATCCGCCGATCCATTCTTGAGTTTGTTCGATTTTTGCGAGCGGGTGGATCCGAGGCGCTTGAACAAGCGTGCTCTGGAGTCTTTGATTTGTTCCGGTGCGGCGGATTCGCTGGGCCCTCATCGAGCCGCGATTTTGGCGACGATGACAACGGCATTGAACCTGGCTCATCAGCAGAACCAGGCGGAAGGTCAGTCCGATTTGTTCGGTGAAAAATCAGCCAGTGAACAAGTCCGGCAGTTCAAGGACGTGCAGGAGTGGAACAAGGACAAAAAACTGACCGCTGAACGGGAAACGCTGGGTCTTTACTTTAGCGGCCATCCGATAGATCGGCACCGCGATGATCTTGACCGGCTTGTCGACGCACGACTGCGCGAGTTGAAACCCACCAGCGACAGAAGTGTAACCGTGGGAGGCCTCGTATCGGCGATCCGCACGATGAATACGCGCCGGGGCGAACGCATGGCGTTTGTGACCCTGGATGACGGAACCGCCCGTATGGAGCTGGCTGTTTTCTCCGATTTGTACGGGCAAAAGAGGGAAGCGATACGCAAGGACAACCTGGTGGTGGTGTACGGACAAGTCACGGTTGATGAATACACGGGCGGTTTCAAAATGGCGGCGGAGAAATTGTATGATTGGGATGAAGCCCGTGTCGCGTTTACGGAACGGATAGTGGTCAGTTTGAAAAACGGAGACGCGAAGGAGAATGACTGTATCGGAAAACTGCGGGAATTAGTCAACGTACACGATCAGGGTAATTGTTCAATATGGATTAGATATCTCAATGAACAAGCCGAGGGCTTGTTAAAACTCGGAGACGACTGGCAAGTCAGGCCGACAATGCCCTTCGTGGATGCATTGATTGGTGTGTTCGGGAAGAATCAGGTCGAGGTTGTGTTTGACAGGCAGATTGGCCATCACGGTTTTAAGGGTGTGGAACATGCTGCTTAAGGTTAATCGTGTCGATCGGGGGCTCTCTGGTATAATCCAGCTCGTCCCTGCCTCCCTATCATCGCTAACATAGCACAGACTTTTTGAGAACTTAGTATTAACTCGATGGATCTTAAGTTCCTGGAATTCGAACAACCGATTGCCGAACTCGAGGCGAAGATAGACGAGTTGCGCCATGTCGAGGTCAGTGGTGAAGTGAATATCGCCGATGAAATCGATCGGCTTCAGAAGAAAAGCGGCAAGCTGACTCAAAACATCTTCGCGAACCTGACCCCGTGGCAGGTATCGCAGGTTGCACGGCATCCCCAGCGCCCGTATCCATTGGATTACATCGGAAGAATCTTCGATGAATTCGAAGAATTGCATGGGGACAGAATGTACGCGGACGATCCGGCTCTAGTGGGCGGGATGGCCCGCATCGGCGACGATACCCTCATGGTTATCGGGCACCAAAAGGGCCGCGACACAAAAGAAAAGATCACGCGCAACTTCGGTATGCCGAGACCGGAAGGTTATCGAAAGGCCATGCGTCTCATGCTTCTGGCCGAAAAGTTCGAGCTGCCCGTCGTTACCATGATCGACACCCCGGGTGCCTATCCCGGTGTGGGGGCGGAAGAGCGAGGTCAGAGCGAAGCCATTGCCAGGAGCCTGTACGTAATGGCCGGTCTAAGGACGCCCGTTGTTTCAGTGGTGGTGGGCGAGGGAGGTTCCGGCGGGGCGCTGGCCATTGGCGTGTGCGATCGCTTAATGATGCTTGAATATGCCACCTATTCGGTAATTTCTCCGGAAGGATGCGCATCTATTCTCTGGAAAAGCGCCGAGCGAGCCGGCGAAGCGGCGGGAGCGATGGGTCTGACCGCGAGTCGACTGCGGGAACTCGGTTTGGTGGATCGTATCGTCGAGGAACCGTTGGGCGGCGCGCATCGGAACTTGGCACGCATTTCGGCGACGCTGAAACGTGCCCTCACCGAGGAACTGAATACTCTCGGACGTTATTCGCTCGATACCCTGGTCGCCGAGCGCCGGGAACGCTTACTCAGCTATGGGAGATTCGAGGACGGCGCGTGATGGAACGTACCGGTTGTGCGCCTCCGGGATCGTAGTGAATATCGACCTGTCTCGCCTCGAATCGCGCATTTTCGACGCGTTAGGCGTACCGGCCGTTTCGCCTTGGTACGTGGCATACAGCGGGGGCGTAGACTCGACGGTCCTCCTGCATATCCTGGACCGCGTAACTCAAGACGCCGGTGTCTGCCTCATCGCCCTGCACGCCGATCACGGTCTCAGCGCCCATTCCGCCGAGTGGCGGAGGCATTGCGAAAGACAATGCCGGCAATGGGGTATCGAATGCCATACAAGCGTTTTAACCCTTACCCCCGGCGGCAAGCTGGGACTGGAGGGCGAAGCCCGTGAAGCACGGTATCGATGGTTTGCGGAAATCGCCGGCCGTGGCGGTTGGTTATTCACCGCACACCACGGCGGCGACCAGGCAGAAACCATAATCGAGCGCTTGGCGAGGAGTTCCGGAGCGCGAGGTCTGCGCGGTATTCTGCCAAGGACGAAAATTTACGGTATGAACGTGGCGCGGCCATTACTAACTATGACGCGTCGCGATATCGTATCGTACGCCACCGATGTAGGGGTTGCCTGGATCACGGACGAGTCCAATGAGGAGTTGGCCCTCACTCGGAACTACATCCGAAATCGCGTCCTGCCGGTACTGAAATTCCGTTGGCCTGATGTTGAAACCGCTTTGGCCAGAACCGCAAGCGTGATGAGGGATACGCAATCGATTCTGGATCAGATCGCTGCCACGGACTTGCAATGTTTGTGTGAACAAGTGATTCGTGGTGATCCGTCCCTGCACATTCCAGCGTTGCAAACGCTGTCCCCGGAGCGGCGGCGCAATGCGCTGCGCCACTGGATCCTTCGTGACACCGGTGTTGCATTGGGATTTGAACGTCTGGGCAGGGTGGCGCGCGCGATCGAAAGTTTTCCCGATAAACGTGGCGGCATGACATGGCCACCGGTTGACCTACGGATATACCGCGACCGGCTTTATCTGGCACGGACAAGCGAGGTGCCGGCACCGGTTCAGTCTTGGGATCTTGAGAACGCGCTCGTCATCGGGCAACGGATAGTAGTACGGCCGCACAGGCTGATTGGCCGCGGATTGAAGGCGCGGGCGGTCCGCGAAGGCGTCACCGTGGCGTTTCGTCGGGGCGGAGAGAAGTGCCGGTTGCGGGGGCGCTTACACCGACGCACCCTTAAAAAAATACTACAGGAAACAGGTGTCCCGCCGTGGCAAAGATCAAGGATTCCATTGATCGTACTGGATGGTGAGGTAGCGGCGATTGCCGGTATTGCCTGCTGCGAACCCTACCTGGCCGGTCCGGGAGAGACCGGTATAGAAATCGAAGTGGCCTATACGTAAGGGCGAGGTTCGGGTGCGAATGACGAGTCACCAATCACGAACCCCCTCAAGTCATTCCCCCCACTCCGGATATCTGCTAAGCTGTAGCGCCGTTCGGAGTTCAGCCCGCACTTCGCGAGTCGTTTATCTATGCGGGCAGATCGAAGGGTCGTACATGACAAAATATATTTTCATTACGGGCGGGGTCGTATCATCCCTCGGTAAGGGCATCGCGGCATCCGCTCTGGCGGCTGTGCTGGAATCCCGGGGCCTCAAAGTCACCCTCTTGAAGCTCGATCCCTACATCAATGTCGATCCGGGAACGATGAGCCCGTTCCAGCACGGGGAGGTCTTCGTCACGGCGGACGGGGCGGAAACAGACTTGGATCTCGGACACTACGAAAGATTTGTCCGCACGCCAATGTCCAAGAGGAACAACTTCACCACCGGTCAGATCTACGAGCGGGTAATCCGCAAGGAGCGCCGGGGTGAATATCTGGGTGGAACGGTTCAGGTGATTCCACACATCACCGATGAAATCAAGAAATGTATTGCGGAGGGTGCCGACGACGCGGAAGTCGCATTGGTGGAAATAGGTGGTACCGTAGGTGACATCGAATCCCTGCCTTTTCTCGAAGCAATTCGTCAGATGCGAATCGAGCTCGAACCCAATAATACGGTGTTTGTTCACTTGACCCTCGTGCCTTTTATCGGTGCCGCCGGTGAAATTAAGACTAAACCCACCCAACACTCGGTGAAGGAACTGCGCAGTATCGGTATTCAGCCGGATATCGTACTGTGCCGTGCGCAAGAGGCTTTGGGCGAGGAGGCCCGGCGTAAAATCGCGATGTTTTCCAATGTGCCCGAGCGGGCCGTGGTGTCGACACCGGACGTCGACAACATATACGGTATTCCGGTGGCGTTTCGCGAACAGGGTTTGGACGCCATTGTTTTGGAACAACTTGGACTGGATGCGCCGACAGCGGATTTATCCGAGTGGAATAAAGTCGTACACGATGGGGAGCATCCCACCCAGCGAATAAGGATTGCGCTAGTGGGCAAATATGTCGATTTGACCGAATCCTATAAGTCATTATCGGAAGCATTGATCCACGCGGGTATTCATACGCGTACCGATATTCGGATTACTTACGTTGATTCCGAAGTAATAGATGAGCAGGGGACGGATTCACTGGCGGACGTGGACGGAATCCTGGTTCCCGGTGGATTTGGACAACGGGGTATCGAAGGCAAGATCAAAGCTGTGCGATACGCGCGCGAGAACAATATTCCCTATCTCGGTATCTGTCTTGGCATGCAGGCAGCCGTGATCGAATTCACCCGTTCCGTTGCAAATCTTGGAAACGCCAACAGCACGGAGTTCGATCCTGATACGCCCCACCCCATTATCGCGTTGATCCACGAATGGGTGAACACCGACGGATCCGTTCAGACCCGGACGCTGGACTCGGACCTGGGGGGTACGATGCGGTTGGGTAGTCAAGCATGCCATCTACAGACCGGAACCAACTCCTATCGGTGCTATGGCAAGGACATCATCCGCGAACGGCACCGGCATCGTTACGAGTTCAACAACCGCTATCGAGATCAATTGGAGCAACAGGGGTTGGTGATTGCCGGCCTTTCTCAGGATGATTTGGTGGAAGTCATCGAATTGTCGCGGCATCCATGGTTTGTGGGCTGCCAGTTTCATCCCGAATTTACATCTTCGCCGCGGGACGGCCATCCACTGTTCTCCGGTTACATTCGCGCTGCCCGTCATTATCGGGAAGCTCGATTCGATGCGCAAAAACGAGACGACAAGTAGGTAGCGGTTTAATGAAGTTGTGCGGATTCGATGTCGGCGGCACGCAGCCATTGTTTCTCATTGCGGGTCCGTGCGTCATTGAATCCGAATCCCTGGTGATGGATGTTGCAGGTCAACTTCAATCTATCTGTGAGCGTTTGAAAATTCCGTTTATCTTCAAAGCCTCGTATGACAAGGCCAACCGCAGTTCTCATACCTCGTACCGCGGTCCGGGAATTGAACGAGGACTGGAGATTCTGTCGAAGGTTCGGGAGACAATCGGTTGCCCCGTACTCACGGACGTTCACTGTCCCGAAGAGGTTGACCGGAGCCGATCGGCAGTCGACGTGCTGCAGACACCGGCTTTTCTTTGTCGCCAGACCGATCTAATACAAGCCGCGGCGGCGAGTGGCAGGTTTGTCAACATAAAGAAAGGCCAGTTCCTTGCACCGGGCGAAATGAAAAGCGTCGTGGATAAAGCTTTTGCGGCAGGCGGTCGGGACCGCGTGATGGTATGTGAACGCGGCACAATGTTCGGCTACCATAACCTCGTCGTCGATATGCGTGCCCTGGACATTTTGCGCGAAACGGCGTGCCCCGTGGTATACGACGCGACGCATTCGGTGCAGCAGCCGGGTGGTCGGGGGGATCGATCCGGCGGCCAACGGGAGTTCGTGCCGGTGTTGGCCAGAGCCGCCGTGGCCGCGGGTGTCGCCGGGGTTTTTATGGAAACGCACCCCAACCCCGGCGAAGCGCTGAGCGATGGGCCCAATGCCGTTCCTCTAGACCGGATGGAACCATTGCTATCGACCCTCATGGAAATCGACAGTGTCGTCAAACGCAAAGAGGGATCGGCGTTCGCTTTATTACATCGTGCCGAGAGTCAAGGGTAGAAATGATTCAAGTCGTAACAACGATATTCCGTAATTTCTCAAAAAGTCCGTTTAATTCGTATGTCGAAGATTACTGTAGTCAAAGCGCGTGAAATTCTCGATTCAAGGGGCAATCCCACCGTCGAAGCGGAAGTACATGTGACCGGGGGCGCCTTAGGTATCGCAGCCGTGCCTTCTGGGGCGTCCACGGGCGCCCTGGAAGCGTTGGAACTTCGGGATGGAGATCCCGGTCGTTTTGGCGGTAAAGGCGTTTTGCAAGCGGTGTCGCACGTCAATTCGGAAATTGCCGATGCGATAACGGGTCTGGATGCCGCAAAACAACAAACCCTAGACAAGGTGATGTTGGAGTTGGACGGTACCGAGAACAAAAACCGTTTGGGTGCGAATGCCATCCTGGCTGTCTCCCTGGCCGCCGCCAAAGCGGCTTCGCGATACCTGGAATTGCCCCTTTATCGGTATTTGGCGCGGGTTTATGGTGAAACGAATTCCGATATATTGCCGGTGCCCCAGATGAATGTCATGAACGGGGGCGCGCATGCCGATAATGCCGTGGATTTCCAGGAATTCATGATTTTACCCACCGGCATTAAGAGTTTTCGGGACGCGTTGCGGTCCGGCGCGGAGATCTTTCATACCTTGAAAAAGTTGCTGGCTGCAAAAGGCCTGAATACAGCGGTCGGAGACGAAGGCGGTTTTGCGCCACAGCTCGAGTCCAACGAGGAAGCGGTGCGCCTGCTATGCGAAGCGGTCGAAGGTTCGGGCTATCGACTCGGCAACGAAGTGACTATCGGTCTGGATATCGCTGCATCGGAGTTTTGCGCCGACGGCGAGTATCGGCTCGTTGCTGAGGGCAAAACCCTGAACTCCGCGCAGTTCGTCGACTATATTGAGGCCTGGGTGGACAAGTATCCGATTGTCTCGATTGAGGACGGCATGGCCGAGGACGACTGGGAGGGTTGGTCGGAGTTGACCCGGCGCATCGGCGGGCGGCTCCAATTGACTGGCGATGACATATTCGTCACCAATACTTCCCTATTGCAACAGGGCATTGATCGCGGTGTGGCGAATGCCATCCTGATCAAGGTAAACCAGATCGGGAGCCTGACTGAAACTTTTGACGCGATACGGCTGGCCCACCGTTCGGGTTATCGAACCACGATCTCTCACCGCTCGGGAGAGACAGAAGATACCTTTATTGCCGACCTCGCCGTGGCAACGCGTGCAGGTCAAATCAAAACCGGGTCGCTGTGCCGCTCGGAACGGGTCGCCAAATACAATCGGCTGCTGCGTATCGAGGAGGAACTTGCCGACGAGGCCCAATATGCCGGTGCAGCCGCCTTGGGTTTGTAAGTAACGCAATATGCCGGTAAGTTTTCAATAACCCCGTGCAAGAATGTGGGGGTAAGGTTGTCTTTCTGTGCTGTCGAAAGCACGGAGGCTTTCGCCAGAGCGTACAAGGATGTATTGCATCCTTAGCTCCGTAAACGGCACTTCCCTATAGAT
>JAANXG010000076.1 GCA_018263405.1 Gammaproteobacteria bacterium | reverse complement strand
TGATCCCAATCATCCACTGACCGGCTCCCCCGCCAATTTATGACCATCGCCGTCGACCCCAGCTGCCTGGACAGCTCCGATCCGGGCTCGATATCCACGGAAGACGCCCGCCAACGTATCCTGGCGTCCATCACCCCGCTGGAGAGCCTCGAATACCTCGCGCTACGGGCCGCGCTCTGCCGGATTCTGGGCGAAGACATCCGCTCGCCCCTGGCGGTGCCGGGACACACGAATTCGGCCATGGACGGTTACGCGGTCTCGAGCTCGGACCTGCCGACAACCGAGGCGCGTGAATTATCCGTCGTGGGGTCGTCCTTCGCCGGCCATCCCTTTAACGGCACGGTGAAAACCGGCCAATGCGCACAGATCATGACCGGGGCCGTCATGCCCGGCGGTACAGACACGGTAGTAATGCAGGAAGACACCGAATCCGTATCGGAACACCGTATCAGGATCGACGAGCGTCACAAAGCGGGCCAGAACGTCCGACAGGCGGGCGAGGACATTCGCAGGGGGGACACCGTCGTTACCCGGGGTCATCGCCTGCAACCCTCGGACCTGGGTTTGATCGCCTCGCTGGGCATCAGTGAAGTTCCAGTCACCCGACGCCCCCGTGTCGCGTTTTTCTCCACCGGCGATGAGCTACGTTCCATCGGCGATCCGCTGGCTGCCGGTGACATCTACGACAGCAATCGTTACACGCTGTACGGCATGCTGACGCGCCTGGGCACCGACATTATCGACATGGGCGTGGTTAAGGATACCCCGGAAGCGACCTTGAAAGCGTTCCGCCTCGCGGCCGACAACGCAGATGTCGTTATTACCTCCGGTGGCGTCTCCGTGGGCGAAGCGGACTACGTCAAACAGAGTTTAACGGAACTCGGTCGGATCGACTTCTGGAAAGTCGCCATGAAACCCGGCCGGCCTCTCGCATTCGGCCGCCTCGGCGACAGCTGGTTCTTCGGCCTGCCGGGGAATCCCGTTTCGGTCATGGCGACGTTTTACCTGTTCGTCCAGCCCGCCCTGCGACATCTGATGGGTGAGTCCACAATCGATCCCTTGGTCCTGAACGCGAGGTGTGAGTCGAAGCTGCAAAAGAAGGCTGGACGGACCGAATACCAACGCGGCGTATTGAGCAGCGACCGGCACGGGAACCTGACCGTCGAGAAAACCGGATCCCAGGGTTCCGGCATCCTCACATCGATGTCCCGGGCAAACTGCTTTATTGTGCTGCCGATGGAGTTCGAATCCGTGGAACGGGGAATGCAAGTCCCCGTGATTCCATTCAGCGAGTTTCGCGTTTAAGGGCCGCAAGACCGCCGTGAACGGTAATTGTTAATAGCCCGGTGTGTTTTTTCCGACCCAGCGCTCGCCCCCGTCCAGGGTTTCCTTCTTCCAGAACGGCGCACTGGATTTCAAATCCTCCATGATGAATCGGTTGGCCTCGTAAGCATCTTTGCGATGGGCCGACCAAACCGCTACAAGAACAATAGTGTCGTTGGGATAGAGTTCTCCGACGCGGTGAATTACCAGCGCGTCGATGATATTCCATCGTGCCCCGGCCCGTTTGCAAATATTATTCAAATGAATTTCCGTCATGCCCGGGTAGTGCTCGATCATCATGCGGTCGACTTTCGAGGATTCGTTGATATCGCGCATCGTCCCGACGAACACCGCCGTGGCCCCGAAGGAAGTCAGAGACGCCTGGTAGTGCGCCACTTCCGTCCAGGGATCGAAGGCCCGTTCTCTAATCTCAACCTTCATGAGTGTATTATCGCGCATGAGTTCATTTGACCGTAACATTCCCGACTGCGGGAAACGAGCAATAGCCCCATGAATGACGGACCCACGAAAAACAGAGAATTTATTCCCTTATCCATCGCGGTACTCACCGTTTCGGACAGCCGCACCGAAGCAGACGATAAATCGGGCAAACTGCTCGTAAATCGTGTCGAGAACTGCGGCCATTTCGTTCACGAAAAAACCATTGTACCGGACGATATCTATCGCATTCGCGCCGTGGTCTCGGCCTGGATCGCCGAACCGGATGCCCCCGGAGTGATCCTGACCACCGGCGGTACCGGTGTGACCGGTCGGGACGGCACGCCCGAGGCGATCCGGCCACTGCTGGACAAGGAAATCCCGGGGTTTGGGGAGATGTTTCGTAACTTGTCCTGGGATTCCATCAAGACATCGACACTACAATCACGCGCTGTGGCAGGCGTTGCCAACGCTACGTACGTCTTTTGCCTGCCCGGTTCATCCGGTGCCTGTGGCGACGCATGGGATCAACTTATCCAGTACCAATTGGATTACCGAACGCTTCCCTGCAATCTCGTGGAGCTCATGCCCCGGTTGCTGGAGGTATAAACGCAAGGGCACCTCTATTACTAAACCGCACGAAAGTCACCCGACATCATGCGGAGGCGTAGCAAACATGTTTCTCCTGAAAGAATGCGCGGACGACGGCGGGGAGCTTTTGCAGCGAGCGCAGGAAGCCAATGACTTTACGCTTCAGGTCTCCGGGTCCGGTAACCGCCGTCTTGCCGACCCGATGGCGCTTGAGATGATTCCAGACCTTCCACTTTGGACCGTGGTTAGAGATTAGAATTAACAAAATTTCTTAAAAGTTCTTTCATGTTTTCCTGGCGGTTGCGCTAACCCGGCAACTTCCCACCTGATATGGTATCTGGACATTAAGACATGCTTAATACTCAAATAAGAGATACCGATCGAATAGAACCCTACCCAGGAAAACAGGCCTTTCATAAAGCGGTTGCGTTCAGGGAGTTGTCGTAACACTTCGTTGGCACGTTCATCAATCAAACGGAAGTCCCCGGCATTGTCTGGAATATGCACAGGGGACAGGTGGTTGAACAAGCCGTAAAACCACCCAGCGGTGGCCCTTCTTATCATGGAATCCTCGTTACGATGTGTACGTACTCCATAGACTATGTCGTAGCCTTCCCGCCATTTTTCGACAAACTGTGGAATCAGTTCAGGCGGGTCCTGCAAATCGACATCAATCGGCACCAGGACATTGCCCCGTACCCGGTCAATTCCCGCGGTCATCCCCGCTTCTTTACCGAAGTTGCGGGACAGGTTGATGACCCGGATGTGTGGATTACTGGCTGACAGTTCAATCAGTTTTGCCAATGTCCCGTCAGTCGACCCGTCATTTATGAAAACATACTCATAATCAAGTCTGGCTTTTTCCATGACTCGGGAGGTTTTCTCCAGGAAGATTTCAACGACATCTTGTTCATTGAAAACCGGCACGATGAGTGAAATCAGCGGTTCGTAATTCCTGGCTTTGAATGGTGTGCTCACTGGATACTCTCTTGCGCTTGTTAAGGTCCCGTGTTCTTGGTCGATAGGTATCAATAATGAATAGAGGTGCCCGCAAGGAAGACGGAGCGGATTTGATCCCATTGATGGAGTACTCAGCCACCGATGTAGGACATCTCCACTTTCGGCAGTGACAGCGTGTTTTCACTGCGGATTTCCGAGTAACGATCATCGCGCACGGACCAAATTCGGGAAAGGCGGTCCGTTAGTTCATCATCCGATAGTTCCGTATCGCGCACCAGACGGCGCAGGTCATGTCCCCGGGCGGCAAACAGGCAGGTGTACAACTCCCCTCTTGCCGACAAACGGGCGCGATGACAACTGCGGCAAAACGGTTGGGTGACCGAGGATACGATACCTACTTCCCCACCGCCGTCCACGAACCGCCAGCGTTGAGCGACTTCACCGCGATAATTGGGTTCGGCGGGCTCAATCGGCAACTCGGCGTTGATACGCTCTGCGATTTCGGCCGCGGGCACGACATCATCCAGGCGCCAGCCGTTACTGTGTCCCACGTCCATATATTCGATGAATCGCACGATGTGCGACGAGCCATGAAAATATCGTACCAGAGGAATAATACTGTGGTCGTTCACGCCTTTTTTGACAACAACGTTGACCTTCACCGGGGAAAGTCCGGCCGCCTCGGCATTGTCAAGGGCATCCAGGACTTTTTGAACCGGGTAGTCGACGTCGTTAAGCATCATAAAGGTCTGGTTGTCCAATGCATCCAAGGATACCGTGATGCGCCGCAAGCCGGCCTGCTTGAGCGTCCGGGCCTTGTCCGGCGTTAACATCGAACCATTCGTCGTGAGGCTGATGTCCTCGACGCCTTCGATACCGCTGAGCATCCCGATGAGGCCAACGAGATCGCGGCGAATCAATGGCTCACCGCCCGTCAGACGGAATTTACCGACCCCTATCGCGGCAAATGAGCGGGCCAGGCGCGCAATTTCCTCGTAGGTCAGCAACTCCGAACGCGGCAAAAACTCGTGGCCGGGTCCGAACACGTGTTTCGGCATGCAATAAACGCACCGAAAGTTGCACCGGTCGGTAACGGAAATTCTCAGATCCCGGATCGGCCTTTGCAGTGCGTCTTGTACGGTCATTTGCCTCATCGAACGACTATTCAGGGTTCAGTTTTAGTTACTCTATCAACGTGATAAATTGTAATTTCTCAAAAAGTCCGTGCAATGTCGGCGATCATGTGGGGGTAGGGTTGTCTTTCAGGGACGCTGTGAATACATCCTTGTACGCTCTGGCGAAAGCTTCCGTGCTTTCGACAGCCCTGAAAGACAACCCTACCCCCACATTCTTGCACGGGGTTATTGAGAAATTACGATAAATTAGGATACAGGGCCCCGCAGAGGCGTCACAGAGAGATTCTCAACCGCCACCGCGTCGAAAACGCAGGTCAAATTTTTCCATGAATCTCTTCTGTTCCTCGTCACTGAAGTCATCCAGCGATATATCGATCCGGGTACTCGGTAGCGTGATCGAAGCGATGGTTCGCTGTTGTTCGGGCCAGAGCGTGAAGATGATCCGCCTGCCGTCGTTTTCGCAAACGATTATACTGCCTTCGACTTTGTATTCGCGTCCATCCAGTAAACGCGGCAGCACTGAAAAGAACTCCGCATGGGATATTCCCATTTCCTTGGTAACTAACACGATCGTTCATCGCATAAAGAGGTTAATCCGGCGGTCCACAGACCGGGCATTTCGGATCTTTTTGCAAGCGCACAGATTGCCATTCCATGGTGCGGGCATCAATCAACAACAAGCGGCCATCCAGTGGTTCACCGAAATTCAGCAGTACCTTGATCGTTTCCGTGGCCTGGATACATCCCAACAGCCCCGCAACCGAACCCAGCACGCCGTTCTCGGCACAGTTCTGCGGCGGTTCGGCAATGTTCCGATACAGACACCCGTAGCAGGGCGCATCCGAACGATCCAGGCGGTAAACGCTGACCTGACCTTCCATGCGCACCACCGCCGCTGAAACAAGCGGTTTACCGATTCGAACACAGGCAGCGTTGATGGCAAAACGCGCCTCGAAATTGTCCGTCCCATCAACCACGACATCCGACTGTCGAACCACTTCATCGAGTTCGTCATCCGGCAGCGCTTGATCGCGCGATCGGATACAAACATCAGGATTCAAGGCTTTCAACGTCCGTTCCGCCGAATCGACTTTCGGCTGTCCCAGCGCGCTGTTCATGTGAACAATCTGGCGCTGCAGATTCGACAATTCAACCTTGTCCGGATCCACCAGAACCAATTCCCCGACGCCGCTGGTAGCAAGATAAATGCTTGCCGGCGAACCCAGCCCGCCCATGCCGAAGATCACTACGCTGGAATTCAACAGGCGGTTTTGCCCCTCTACATCGATTTCCGGCAGGAATATCTGCCGGCTGTATCGGAGCAGTTGCTCGTCACTGGCGACGTGCTGGGCGGGTTGGGAAGTCATACGTAGTTAACCCTCGCATATCACAACTTTGTCGTGGGATGATAAGGCCATCTGTCTACTTGGACCACGAGATAGGCCGAAAGACAACCCTGCCTCCACACCATCGCTAACATTGTACGGACTTTTTGAACTTACACGCTTACCTAAAAACCTTGTTTTGTATCCGGTATTTTGTAGGCCTTTCCAGATCACCTTACCGCCATGGTCCTCAAAGAGAGGATACCATCCGAAATCATGCTGGTTTTTTGCCCCGAATATAAAACCCAGGCTCAGTGACGGGGTACACTATACTCCAACGAGCTACTACCCCTTCAAAGCAGGCTGATCATCCACGATTTATTGTGAACTGAATTCCAGGAGGCACCGTATGACTACCGAGCCCAAAGTGTATTCCCTGTACCATTACATCGGCGGCAACAAGGTTAGCGGCGGCAGCGGCCGCAACGGGGATGTCTACGATCCTGCAACCGGCCGGGTCGCTAAGCACGTACCTTTCGCCGGCAAAGGCGAAGTAGAACGGGCTATCGCCGTCGCCGCGCACGCATTCCCGGGCTGGGCGGCAACGCCGCCGGCCAAACGCTCCCAGGTCATGTTCGCGTTCCGTGATCTCATTCGGCAGAACATGGATAATCTCGCCCAGCTCGTATCGAGCGAACATGGCAAAACCCTGGAGGATGCCAAGGGTTCAGTTACTCGGGGCCTGGAAGTCGTGGAATTCGCCTGCGGCATTCCACAATTGCTGAAAGGCGAGTATAGCGAGGGCGTCGCCAGCGGCGTCGACAGCTACGCCACGCGCCAGCCACTCGGCGTTTGTGCGGGAATCACACCATTTAACTTTCCCGCCATGGTGCCCATGTGGATGTTTCCCGTGGCCATCGCCTGCGGCAACACGTTCGTTCTCAAGCCCTCCGAAAAGGATCCGTCATGTTCATTGAAATTGGCCGAACTCATGCAGGAGGCGGGCCTGCCTGACGGCGTGTTTAACGTAATTATGGGCGACAAGGAAGCGGTGGATACATTGTTGACCGATCACCGCGTCGAAGGCATCAGCTTTGTGGGTTCCACGGCCATCGGCGAATATGTTTACGCAACCGGTTCCGCTCACGGCAAGCGCGTCCAGGCGCTGTGCGGCGCCAAGAACCACATGGTCATCATGCCCGACGCCGACATGGACCAGGTCACCGACGCCGCGATGGGCGCCGGGTACGGTTCGGCCGGAGAACGGTGCATGGCGATCTCGGTGCTGGTGACCGTGGGTGATGAAACAGGGGACGAAGTCGTGCGGCGACTGGAGCCGCGGGTGCGCGAACTAAAAGTCGGACCGTACACCGATTCGAGCACGGATATGGGTCCGCTGGTTACACCCCAACACCTCGAAAAAGTACGCGGTTACGTCGACACGGGCATTGAGGAAGGCGCAAAACTGGTGATCGACGGTCGCGACATCGAGGTGCCAAGCTACGAGGATGGTGCCTACCTGGGGGGCTGCCTGTTCGACCACGTCACTGAAGACATGCGTATTTATAAAGAGGAAATCTTCGGGCCGGTGCTGAGTATCATCCGGGCGGGGACCTATGAGGAAGCGCTACGGCTTGTCAACGACCACGAGTACGGAAATGGCGCGGCAATCTTCACGCGCGACGGCGACTGCGCCCGCAATTTCACCCACCGAGCCCGGATAGGGATGATCGGGGTCAATGTCCCGATACCCGTGCCGGTCGCTTACCACAGTTTCGGAGGCTGGAAACGCTCGTTGTTCGGCGACCACCATATCCACGGCCCCGAAGGGGTGCGTTTTTATACGCGATTGAAAACCGTCACCGCCCGGTGGCCGTCGGGCATCAAGGACGGCGCGGAGTTTCATTTCAAATCCGGCAGCGGCTGATCGTTCCACGGACAACCGGCGTAATGGCATGAGCGGGGGCCGGACCCCGCCTGAACATTCAAAAAGTCGCTTCGAACACCCCCTAATTCATCAATCCGGGTGATGCTCGAACCCGGGGCCTCTTGTTAGTATCCCCGCAAAGCGTGATACGAAATAGTGGCCACTCAATAAATAGGGAATCGCAATGGCACCGGATGGAATCAGTGTCGTGGAAGTCAAACTTGACCTGCCCAATACTTATTACTACTTGTTTTGGAGGCCGGTCATCCAGTTGAGCAGGGTGAAAGATAGAGCCGCCCGGCTGGAAGCCGTACGCGGCGCTAGTAAAGAATTAGGCTGGGAAGTTTTTGCTGCCGGTTACGATCTCGGAGCAGTCCGTCTGCTGTTCGGAACAACGACCGACAACCTGGAAGACGGTCTCTCGGCGCTGTTAGAGAACGTACATTATCATCGGTTGTACCTCGTGCAACCCAATGTCGCCCTGCCCCGGATTGTCTGCTACATTCACGACCGCAATAACCCGGGCGGGCAACTCGCAACGGCGCGCAACGGCAAAGATCGAACCGTCCTGCCGGAAATCCACTTCGGTATTTTCATGGGGGAGCGTCCCTGGGCCGAAAAGATGTTTGGTTTGTTGACGAGCTGCTCCGCCGAGCTCGTACCACAATCGCATCGACGCGATTCTCTAGGAGAAATCGCCGGCATGCACTCCAGCAAACGGGGCGCAATCGCTGAAGCATATCGGTCCGGGAGTTTTAGCCTCAAAGACATCGCTGAATATTTCAGCATGCATTTCAGCGAAGTCAGTGCCGTGATCAATGGATCCGGCGCGGACTATTGATCGGATGGGATCCGCTTGCCGTTGTAACAAGATCAGACGATTTTGCCGGGATTCAAGACACCGGCCGGGTCCATTGAGCGTTTGAGCTTCTTCATTAAACCCAGGGCTTCGGGCGATTTATAGCGCTCCATCATACCGAGGCGCAGTTGGCCGATTCCGTGCTCGGCGCTGAAGCTGCCATCCATACTCATTGCCAGATCGGTCACAGCCGCGATAAGCGCCTCTCCGCTACGCGCTCTGAAATCGGCCGGCTCTTCGGATTGCGGGGCAAGAATATTATAGTGAACGTTGCCGTCGCCAATATGGCCGAAGGGGCAAGGCCTGGAACCCGGTGACGTAGCCTCCACGCACTGGGCGGCCTTCTCCAGGAATTGCGGCAAGCGGGATATAGGCACCGACACGTCGTTCTTAACGGAGCCCTTCTGTGCCTCGGAAATCAATTCCCGGATGTGCCAAAGCGCCTCCCGCTGGCGTTCGTTCTGTGCCAAAACGCCATCCACTATCCCGTGGCTTCCCATCCCCTGCTCCATAATCTGTTCCAGCATTCCATCCAGAATTCCCCCTCCCGCGGCACTTGCCAATTCAATCAGAACATAGTGCTCGTACCGTTTGTTAAACGGGTCTGTCACGTTCATGCCGGAAAGCACGCATTCCATGGCCTCGCGGCCAATGTATTCAAAGGACACCACGGCATCTCCGGAGATCGATCGCACGGTTCCGAGCAGTCGGCACGCCGCTTTCGGATTGGAAACCACGAGCATGGCGGTCTTTCGGTTCATGGGGCTGGGGAACAGTTTAAGTACGGCGGCCGTAATAATGCCCAGGGTACCCTCCGAGCCGAGAAACAATTGCTTCAGGTCATAACCCGTGTTGTCCTTTCGCAGGTTAGACAAACCGTTCCAGATCGATCCGTCCGCCAGGACGACTTCCAACCCGAGAACCAAATCCCGGGCGTTGCCATAGCGCAGCACATTGATGCCGCCGGCATTCGTCGCCAGGTTGCCGCCGATTTGGCAACTACCCTTGGCGGCCAGGTCAAGCGGGAAAAATAAATCATGGTCACACGCCGTATCAAGAATATTCTGCAAAATGACACCCGCTTCCACCATCATGGAGTAATCGACGGTGTCAACATCCCGTATCGTATTCAGTTTCTCCAGGCTCAAAATCAGTTGCGACCCGCTGTCATCGGGCGTGGCCCCGCCGCACAAACCCGTGTTGCCGCCCTGGGGCACGACCGAGACACCGAACTGCCGCGCGATCATGACGATTTCGGCGACCTGCTTCGTCGAGGCCGGACGCACTACGGCGGACGCAGCGCCCCGGTAGTAACCGCGCTGGTCGATTAGATAAGCCTCCTGGACCGACGGATGATCCAGCACGGCGCTTTTGCCCAGGCACTGAATCAATTGCTCCAGTAATTGCGGGGACACCGAACACATCTCCTGCTCTATTTGAATCGGCTCATCATAACAAAGCTCCGGACAGACCTGGGCTGCATACGTTGTTTAGTAATGCAGGAAACGCTGCCGGAGCGCCTTCGAGACGATATTGTCGCATTCAGCACGGTCACCTTGGAGTCAGGCGTGGAATTTGCGATATATTCGTGGAATATCCACGTGACCGGTTTATCTTCCATGACTGTAGCGCGCAACTCATTCGAGACCGATCTGCCCAAAACCTACGCCAACTACACCGCATTGTCTCCCATCAGTTTGCTGCGGCGGACAGCCTCCGTTTACCCGCAGCAGACAGCGGTCATCTATGGCGAGCGGCGCTACACCTGGGGACAGACTTATGAACGATGCCGGCGCCTGGCGGCGGCGCTCGGGGAACAGGGTATCGGCGAAGGCGACACCGTGTCGATCCTGGCCCCCAACATACCTCCCCTACTGGAGGCCCATTTTGCCGTACCCATGACCGGCGGCGTTCTGAACGCCATCAACGTACGCCTGGACCCGGCGAGCGTCCGTTTTCAACTGCAACATTCCGGGGCCAAGGTGTTCATCGTCGACCGCGATCTAGCGGCTACGGCGCTAACGGCGCTGGACGGACTGGAACAGCCGCCGGTGCTGGTGGAGATCGACGACCCCCGCGCCGAGGAGGGGCGCTTTCACGAACTCCGCTACGAAGACCTGCTCGAAAAAGCCGATCCGAACTTTCCCTGTTCCCCGCCCGAAGACGAGTGGCAGGCGATCTCCCTGAACTACACATCGGGCACGACCGGTGACCCCAAGGGGGTTGTATACCACCACCGCGGTGCGTATCTGAATACCATCAGCAATGCCTTGAGCTGGAATATGGGATTGCATCCCATCTATCTATGGACCTTACCGATGTTCCATTGCAATGGGTGGTGTTTTCCCTGGACGGTGACCGCGATGGCCGGCACCCATGTCTGCTTGCGCAAGGTTGACGCACCCAGCATATTCAACCTGATCGCCGCACACGACGTTACGCACATGTGCGGCGCACCGATCGTCTTGAACATGCTCCTGAACAACGCCGAGGCGCGACTCGCCAAACCCGTTCGGACGGTTGAAGTGGCCACCGGTGGAGCACCCCCGCCGGAGTCGGTCATCGCCGGTATGCGCGAGCTGGGGATGCGGGTCACGCACTTATACGGGCTCACCGAAACCTACGGACCCTCCATGGTGTGCGCCCGCCACGAGGACTGGGACGCACACCCGGACGCCGAGCAGGCACGGATAATGGCTCGGCAGGGGGTCAATACTTTCATGATTGAAGATTATCGTGTGGCGGACGGAGACACCGGTGAACCCGTTCCAATGGACGGAAAAACAGTGGGGGAAATCCTGTTACGGGGTAATACTGTGATGAAGGGCTACCTCAAAAATCAATCCGCCACCCAAACCGCCCTCGACCGCGGCTGGTTCCACAGCGGGGACCTCGCCGTGTGGCACTCCGACGGCTACGTGCAAGTAACCGACCGCGCCAAAGACATCATTATCTCCGGCGGTGAGAACATTTCCAGCGTGGAAGTCGAAAACGCTCTGTATTCGCATCCTTCCATCATCGAGGCCGCCGTGGTGGCCCGACCCGACGATTACTGGGGGGAAACGCCGTGCGCTTTCGTAACCTTAAAAAACGGCACCGAGACGAGCGAGCAGGACGTTGTCGATTTCTGCCGGAAACGTCTCGCGCATTTCAAAACGCCCAAAACGGTGATTTTCGACGAGTTGCCCAAAACCGCCACCGGCAAGATTCAGAAATTCGCGCTCCGCGAACGGGCGCGGAAACTGTAGACCCACGCAAAGGAGTTCATGGACGGTAACGGACGACCCTCCACGTGTTGTTCCACAACAAGCTCTGTGGGGAGGTGGAGCGTAGAATTCCTTCAAGCCGATCTTGACGGGTACTGGCACGTATCGAAGCCCCGCCAGTCGATAAATTCACTGTATCGCCTTATACTCAACAGAGTAATGACAACCGTTCCAAAGGGGGATTTGTGAGCGCGCTGCAAGACTATAACCAGACACAACGGCAAAAACTCGTGGAGCAGATTCTGAGAGAAGCGCCCAAGGAAGCAATCTTCGCCGGCGTCGATAGGTTTCTCAAGTGCTACTTCAGTGACGTCCCCCCTGAGGATATGGTGGAACGGGATGTCGATAGTCTCAGGGCCATGGCGATCGGCCACGCGGAATTTACCCAACAGCGCGCACCCGGTCAGCCGCTAATACGGATTTTCAATCCCACCATCGCCACCCATGGATGGCAATCCACCCACACGATAGTGGAAGTGGTGACCGACGACATGCCTTTTCTGGTGGACTCTGTGGGCATTGTCCTGAACCGCCTCGGCTTGACCATCCATCTGACCATCCACCCGCTGGTTCGCGTGCTGCGGGATACAGAGGGTAATTTACGGGCGTTCGTGGACGCCGGCCATGAAGGTGCGCGGGCCGAGTCCTTTTTGCACATTGAAATCGACTGTGAAACCTCTGAAAAGAATCTACTATCGCTTCAATCGGAGCTGGAAAAAATACTGCAGGACGTGGCGTGCGTAGTCGCGGATTGGAAATCGATGGTGGGCCGCGTGCCTCGCATCAAACAAGAACTCCAGACCGAACATTCTTTCCTGGGGGCCGACGAAGTCAACGAAGCCTGCGAGTTCCTCGACTGGCTGGCTAAGAATAATTTCACGTTTCTCGGTTACCGGGAGTACGACCTCAAGGCCGAAGAATCCGGCGACGACGTCCTGACGATCGTGCCAAACTCCGGCCTGGGCATACTCCGCGAACACAAATGCCAGAAGGTCTCCTTGTCCTTCGCGCACCTGCCGGCGGAGCTGCGGCGCCTCGCCCGGGAACCCAAGATTCTGACGCTGACCAAGGGCATCGCCCGGTCGACGGTACACCGCCCCGGTTATCTCGACTACATTGGCTTCAAGCGTTTTGACGATGACGGCAATGTCATCGGCGAGTTCCGTTTCATGGGGCTTTACACGTCGAACGTCTATTCCTGTGACCCGTATAAAATCCCCATCATCCGCCGCAACCTCCAGTACGTCACGGAGCGTTCTGGCCTGCAGAAGAACAGCCACTCGGATAAGACCCTGCAAACGATCCTGAAAAACTATCCCCGCGATGAGTTGATGCAGATCGCCGCCGAGCAGCTCAACCAGCACGTTACCGGCATTTTGCATCTGCAGGAACGCCAGCGGCTGCGCTTGTTCACGCGTATCGATCCCTATCGACGCTTCGTATCCTGCATCATATTTTTACCGCGGGACCGCTATGACACGCGAATGCGCAAACGATTCGAAGACATACTCATGGACGCGTTCCACGGCAAGCGGATAGAGTTCAACATAAACCTCGACGAATCGGCTCTGGCACGCGTCCATTTCTTGATCCACACGGATCCGAAAGTGGAAACGGACGTCGACTTCAAAGCGCTTGAGCTCGAATTGGCCCAGGCGGCTCACAGTTGGCGGGAGAAACTCGGCAGCGGCCTGAAAAATCAGTATGGAGAAGAGAGCGGCAATGCGTTGCTGCACCGTTACCAGGAAGCTTTTTCCGCCGGCTACCAGGAAGAATTTTCCGTCGCATTGGCGGTCCGCGATATCGACGCGTTGGAAAAACTCAGAGAAGGCTCAGCGCTCGAGATGGATTTGTATCGCGTTCCCGGCGATGCGCCGCATACACTGCGTTTGCGGCTATACCATACGAAGAATCTGATTCCACTGTCCGACATACTGCCAATGTTGGAGAACATGGGCTTGCGTGTTATCGCCGAGCGCCCGTACCGGCTGCGCCTTGAAGAGGGCCAGGCATGGATTCACGACTTCAGAATGGCCATGCACAGCGAAGCCCCGACTAATCCCCGGGAAGTGGTCGAGCGATTCAGCGACGCGATTGTCGGCGTCTATCAGGGCGAAATCGAGAATGACGGATTCAATCGATTAGTACTGGAAGCTGACCTGAACTGGCGGCAGGCTATGGTCCTGCGCGCGCTGTGCCGTTACCTTCTCCAGCTCGGCGTGCCTTTTAGCCAGGCATACATTGAAAATACGCTTTCTCACAACGGCGCAATCGCCAAAGCGCTGGTGGAATTTTTTGAAGCCCGCTTTAATCCGCATCGGACAAGCAATGAAGCTCGTCTTAACGGGTTGAAAACCGAAATTCAAGAGCTGATCAATGATGTCGGCAGCCTGGACGAAGATCGAATATTGAGCCTTTATTTGTCCGTGATCCTCGCGGCGCTTCGAACCAACTACTACCAGAAGGACGAAGACGGCAAACCGTCTTCTTACCTTGTCATCAAGTTAAACCCCGAGGATATCAGCGCCGCGCCCAAGCCCCGGCCAAACTTCGAGATTTTCGTATACGCACCCTGGGTCGAGGGCGTACACCTGCGCGGCGGCAAGGTTGCCCGGGGTGGACTGCGGTGGTCAGACCGTCGTGCGGACTTTCGCACCGAAATACTCGGCCTAATGAAGGCACAAATGGTAAAGAACGCGGTGATTGTTCCGGTGGGTGCCAAGGGCGGCTTCGTCGTCAAACAACAACCGTCAAACCCGGATGCGCTCAAGGATGAGGTAGTCCGCTGTTACAGCACATTCATCCAGGGACTTCTGGATCTAACCGACAACCGGGTCGAAAGCGAAATCGTACCGCCGAGGAACACGGTGCGGTATGACGACGATGATCCTTATTTGGTCGTCGCGGCCGACAAGGGAACCGCGACATTTTCGGATATTGCCAATGGCATCGCCGTCAAAAACAATTTCTGGCTTGGCGATGCATTTGCATCCGGTGGATCGGTTGGCTACGACCATAAAACCATGGGCATCACAGCGCGCGGTGCCTGGGAATCGGTGAAACGCCATTTTCGTGAACTCGGCAAAGACTGCCAGGTGGAACCGTTCACGGTTATCGGAATCGGGGACATGGGTGGCGACGTGTTCGGCAATGGCATGCTGTTGTCGCGGCAAATCAAGCTCGTTGCGGCATTCAACCATCTCCATATATTCATTGACCCCGACCCGGACCCGGAGTCCAGTTTCCGCGAACGGGAACGGTTGTTCAACCTACCTCGTTCCGGTTGGACGGATTACGACACCGATTTAATCTCCGAGGGCGGCGGCGTGTACAAGCGCAGCGCCAAGTCCATCAATTTGTCCGAACAGGCCCGCAAGGTGCTCGACGTTCAACGGTCGGTTCTCACTCCCAACGAACTGATGTCCGTCATCGTAAAAGCCCCCGTGGAGCTGTTCTGGAACGGGGGCATCGGTACATTCGTCAAAAGCCGTAACGAGACACACGCCGACGCCGGCGACCGGGCCAACGACGCCATACGGGCCAACGGCACCGATCTACGGTGCAAAGTGGTTGGCGAGGGCGGCAACCTGGGATTCACCCAACTGGGACGGATTGAATTTGCCCGCAAGGGCGGTCTGATATACACGGACTCCATCGATAATTCGGGCGGCGTGGACTGTTCCGACCACGAAGTGAATATCAAGACCTTGCTGAGCCACGTGGTGGCCGAGGGCAATATGGATATGGATGAACGCAATGCCCTGCTTCACGAAATGACGGATGAAGTGGCAAGCCTCGTATTAAACAACAACTACCGCCAGGGCCAGGCGATCAGCATTTCCAACTACCAGCGCCGGGAGAGATTCGATTCCTATGTCAGGCTTATGCGGGCCCTGGAACGTAAAGGTTTGCTGGACCGGGATCTGGAATATCTGCCCAGCAAAGATCTCATCAAGGAACGCCAGAATGAGCACGAGGGGCTGTGTAAACCGGAGCTGGCTATTCTGCTCTCCTATGTCAAGATCGACGTATATCAAAGGTTGCTGGCTTCCGATGCGCCGGAGGATCCGTGGCTGTCAACTGACCTGCAGCGCTACTTCCCGAACGTGCTCAGCAAGCGGCATGAGACCGGTATGGAATACCATCCTTTGCGCCGCGAGATTATCGCTACCCATTTAACCAACAGTCTGGTCAATTCAGCCGGTTTCACGATCGTGCAGCGATATTGCGACGAACTGGGGTACTCCATCGATAATCTGTTTCGCGCTTACGCCGCTGCGCGGGATATCTTCGATTTACCGACCTACAGAAGAGATATCGAATCCCTCGACAACAAGGTTGCCACGGACGTACAGATGGAGATGCTCCTCGAGGGAGGTCGACTGATCGAGCGAGCCGCGGCCTGGCTGCTGCAAAATGCCGAATTACCGCTGGATATCAGCAAGGCTGTTGAACAATTTCGAGAGGGAATCGAAACCATAAGAACCGATCTCTACGAGTTGGTGGTCGAACCCCATCGAGACGGTCTCATGGCCAAAGCCGGGCAGCTTGAAAAGCACGGTGTACCTCCGGAAGCGGCGCGCAGATGCGCTTCCTTGGGCGCCCTCTTGTCCGGTCTGGATATCATCGAGGCGGCATCGAGCTGCAATAAGAATCTGGAACAGATTGCGAAACTGTATTTCCGGCTCGGGAATCGGTTTGAACTCTACTGGCTCCGGGAACAGTTGTCACAACTGGAAGTAGGCCGGCATTGGCAGCGGCGTGCTCAGGACGGACTGTATTGGGATCTATACCGTTATCAGCACTTGTTAACCCTGGATGTCGCCAACTCCACGGGCAATGGAATCGGTGATATCGAAAACGCCATCGCCGTGTGGGTTGAGAACAATCACCACCGATACGAACGCTTGCGCGCCGTGCTGTCCGAGCTGACGGACACCGACAAACCGGACTTCGCGATGATTACCGTCGGGGCGCGCGAGCTAAAAAGACTCGTCGATCACGTATCGATAGGTTCGTAATTATTCCCGTTCGAGATACTCGGACTGAAAAGTATCGACATACTCGGCGACTTCTTCTACGTCGGAAAATTTTGCAACATGCAACACCGCGTCGCCTTCGTGGACGAGCGGAAGATGAGTACGTCCGATCACGATGCCTGAAAACTGTGCAATGATCTCCTCCTCGCTTTCACCGTACGGGTCCGCGACCGTGGCCAGCGTGTCTCCTTCGGCCACATCCACACCCAATGCTTTGACTCCCAGCAGAACACCCCCTTTGGGGGCACGTATCCAACGACTGCTTTTCGATCTGTAAGGCTCTCGTGTCTTTTTGGCGCGCCGCGCGGCCGGAAGCATGCCAAGTTCACGCATCACCCCGATTACACCACGAACACCGATACGAACGGACAGTTCGTCGTAACGCAGCGCTTCCCCTGCTTCATACAACAGCATCGGCAGCCCCTGTTCGCTGACTTCAGCGCGTAATGAACCGTCGCGAATGTTCGAATCGATTAACACGGGGACATCGAATGCCCGCGCCAGTCTCAGGTTCTCGGGATCGCTTAGATCGGTGCGTATCTGTGGCAGATTGAATCGGTGCTGGGCTCCGGTATGCAAGTCGATACCATGGGTGGCATTGGAGACGATTTCAGTCATCAGCAAATGCGCCAAGCGTGCCGCCAGCGAACCCGTGTTATTGCCCGGAAACGATCGATTGAGATCGCGCCGGTCGGGGAGATACCGGGATTGGGCGAGGACACCGTAAGGATTGACAATCGGAACCGCCAGCAATGTACCGCGAATTCTTGACATCGACCTGTGGCGCACCAGGCGCCGTACAATTTCGATCCCGAGAATCTCGTCTCCGTGCATCGCCGCACTGACAAACAGGTGCGGTCCTTTCCGGTCGCCCCGAATGACATGTACGACCATCCCCATCTCGGTGTGGGTATATAAATGGGGAATCGGTAATTCCAGGGTCGTGCGGGTTCCAGGACCAATGCTAGTCCCGTTGATCGTCAGGTCCGATACACCGAAACGCCCACTGCCCCGTTTCCGTTTGGCCATCAACCCTTGCCGCGTGTTTTGGTACGGTTCCACTTGGCGTTTTTCTCCATGAACTCTATGATCAATGAGGCCACGTCCTTGTTAGTCGCCTTCTCGATGCCTTCCAGTCCGGGAGAAGAATTGACCTCCATCACAACCGGGCCGTGGTTGGAGCGCAGAATGTCCACCCCGGCGACGTTAAGACCCATCTTCTTGGCGGCACGCGTGGCCGTAGAGCGTTCTTCAGGTGTCAAGCGTATAACCTTCGCCGTGCCGCCCCGGTGCAGGTTGGAACGAAATTCTCCTTCCTTGGCGCTGCGCATCATGGCGGCAACAACCTTGCCACCAATCACAAACGCCCGGATGTCCGAACCGCCGGCTTCTTTGATGAACTCCTGCACCAGGAATTCGGCGCGAAGCTGCCGGAATGCGTCGATAATGGTCTCCGCCGCCTTGCGGGTTTCCGCCAGCACAATGCCCTGACCCTGCGTGCCTTCCAGTAGTTTGACCACCAGCGGCGCGCCCCCGACAATCTGAATCAAGTCCTGGGTGTTCTGCGTCAAGGCGGCAAATCCGGTCAGTGGAAGACCAATACCCGCGCGGGACAAGATCTGCAAAGAACGAAGTTTGTCGCGGGAGCGCGTAATGGCGACCGACTCGTTCAACGGGTAGGTGCCCATCATCTCGAACTGACGCAGCACCGCACACCCGTAGAACGTCACCGACACGCCTATTCGGGGAATGACGGCGTCAAAAAATTCCAACTCCTTGCCGGCCAAATGCACACTTGGCTGATGGGAAGCGATATCCATATAACACTTCAGCGTCGGGATCACTTCGATTTCGTGGCCACGTTCCTTAGCGGCTTGCAAAAGCCGTTTGTTCGAATGTAGACGGGTTCCGAACTGGCTGAGCAAAGCTATCCGCATCGGGTTAATCCCTAATTTTTCCCAGGTTGAATGAAATAGCGGGGTTTACCAGGTATCCGCCACCGATCGCGGAGCGACCAAGCAGCATTCGAAATTTCATGGAATCGCGATCGGCCAAAGTAATTTCGATGGGCCACGCATCGGGGCCTACTTCGAGCGTTGTCGAGATCGCTATACGCCGTTCCCTATGGCCGCCGGAGTCGGTTACGTCCCACTCATCAAGGACATCCGCTTCACATATGATTTTAAATTCTGAACTAGATTGCTTTGGATGTACACCGAACCGCACCCGCGGTGCACCCTTATCATGAAAACGCTCGATAAAATATGTATGCAGCGCGGATGACCTCGCCCCCGTGTCGACTTTGCACTTAATCCGATGAACATCCAAATCGGGTAACGACACCCACTCCCGCCATCCCAGAATTTTCAACTTTTGCACCGTACTCATAAGTGGTCCACATCAGCCGGTTTTGGATTGCTGAATCATATCCGCCAACTGGCTCATCATCTCGCCAAATCCCGTCAGCGACCACCCGCCGTCCACCGGGATCACCGCGCCGCTGACATACGCCCCTAAAGGCGATGCCAACGCGAGCGCAAAACTCGCCACATCCTCCTTTTCACCCATGCGTTTCAGTGGCACGCTGTTCGCCACGGCCTGCTGCATGGATTCGGTGGGCGCAAGGCGGGCCATGCCTTCCGTATCCCTGATCGGGCCCGGGACGATTGAATTGACCTGCACTCCCGCCCCGCCCCATTCCAACGCCAGGACGCGGGTCAACATATCCACGCCCGCTTTGGCGGCGCAGACATGCGACTGAAGGGGAGCCGGTACAAAGGCCTGTGGCGCCGATATGTTAATGACGCAGGCCCCAGGTTTACGCAGCACATCATAGCCCGCACGCATCACGTGGTAAGTGCCCACGAGGTCAATATCGACGACGGCCCGAAAACCATTGGAAGACATATCAAGCGCCCTGGCCGGAAAATTTCCGGCTGCTCCGGAAACAAGCACATCCACCGGTCCTGCCTCGGTCCGGGCCTTCCGGAACGCATCTTCCACGGCCTCGTAGTCACGCACGTCGGCCGCGACTCCCATGGCGGACTCGCCGTATGCCGACAGTTTCTCAACCGCGGCATCCACTTTATCCTGACTGCGACTGAGCACCGCCAATCTGGCGCCGGCACGGGCAAACCCCTCCGCCACACCCAGGTTGATACCGCTGGTACCTCCGGCCACGAACACGACTTTGTTGGAAAAATCGATCGAATTTCGCATAAATACAGAATACTTCCTTCTTCAGTTTCGTCCCTATAATATAAAAGGGACACTTGTACATGTCGAAAGAAAAGTCGGTTATTTTTGGCCGCAGTTCGACAGAATTAACGATAAAAGCGATATAGAAACAAACAAGGCACAACCCAACATGTACGAAAATAATCATCACAACAGCGCTAACGGCAACTCCATCCTACCCGGAGAAAGCCGCTCTCGGTCGGTCAACACCGCCATAGACTCAGATAATCAACCGCAAGGGAACGAGCATGAACTCGCTCGAAAACGCATACGCAGCGATCAACGGATCGCCGTACTTATCGACAGCGAGACCCTGGAAATCACCGTTGAAAATATGTTCACCACATACAACTCGGAAGTGAAGTACATGTACTATCCCGAATGGCGATCAATAGTTTCAGACGTGGCGAATTACCGCCGCATCGTACGCATGATTTACTACAAAAAACAGTCGCGTCCGATCAACTACAAATTTGAAAAGATGTGGACGGAAGAATTGGGCGGCGAGGTCAGACAGCCGGAAAAATCCGTAGACCCGTATCTAATCATCGACGCTATCACCCTGGCGGAGAAAGTAGACGCCATTGTTCTGCTCGCCGGGGACAAGGACTACCTGCCGCTGATCTGGTATTTGAAAAGCCGTGGCTGCAAGGTCGAAGTCACTAATTTCAGGGAATCTACCGCGCATATTCTGCTTGAACATGCGGATCACTTCCGCGAACTCTCGGGGGATCGCCACGTCTTAAAGGTGGCGGCTAAATACTGACTATTGCAGGATCGAGGCGTTAGACTTTTTCTGCTGTGGATGCCGCGAAGAAAACAGACGGTGACGGTGACACACCGACATGATCAGCTACGGTAAAATTCGGTCAGGCCGTTTCGCGCACCAAATCCGGTTTGTCTTTAACGGACCATTTATAAACCCGCATGGGCGGAATATTGATCAACTCAAGAGATACTTCGGGTTTTCCGAAAACGGGTGCAGCTAATTCGGCAACACGATCCCGGAGTTGGTAGGCAACGAAACTCTTGCCGGGCGGCAGAACGCTGAAAATTGCACGCACGATTTTCTGGCCGGCTTCAGCCGGCATCGTTGAAAACGGGATACCCGATATCACGACATCCGGCTTGCCCAGTCCATGGTCTTTTAGAATATTCGATATGTCCTCCGCACTGCCGTGATGCGGGATCAAACGGGCGTCGTCGATCTGTTGCAGCAGTTCGACGAATTTCCACTCTACTTCGATACCGAGAAGTCTCCCGGTCGGACCCAATTTGTTCAACAACGCATGCGTCGTACCACCCGTGCCCGGACCCAGCTCCACCACGGTGTCATTTTCCCTGATGTCCGCAAGCTTCAAAATCCGGCGCACAAGAAACTTCGAACTGGGGATCACCGAACCCACGGTTTGGGGGCGCCTTAAAAACCCCTGAAAAAACGTGAGTTTGGTATCGCGATTCTCGCGGGTGAATTTGGCTATTTTATTAGTCACATTATTACTCATCGGATTTTCGCCAAACGATACAGTATATGATATGGATTCAGGACTGATGCTGGGAGTCTACCAGCAGCCAGACTGCCAACGCGGGCAGCAGTAAAATAGCACCTAACATATTCATAATAAACATAAATGTAAGCAAAATTCCCATGTCGGCCTGAAACTGGAGCGGCGAGAAGATCCAGGTCGCTACCCCAATGGCAAGGGTACAGCCGGTAAAAATCACTCCGAATCCGGTTATCGCCAAAGTGGTGCAATAGCCCTCGGCGATGGAATAGCCCTCTTTTAGGAGGCTCTGGAAACGGCTGAATATATAGATGCCGTAATCCACCCCGATCCCCACGCCCAAGGCGACCACGGGCAAAGTATTCACCTTCAACCCGATTTCCAGCGTATTCATCAGGGCATAAGCCAGCAATGAAACCAACCCCAAGGGCAACACGATGCACAAGGTACCGGCGACGCTGCGAAACGACACCAGGGACAGAATGATAATTGCAGAGAATACATAAAACAAAATGGGAAACTGCGCCGCCTCAACGGCTTCGTTGGTCGCCGCCCAGACGCCCACGATACTTCCGGCGAGTCGAAAATGCGCCGATTCGGAGCCATATTGCCCCTCGTAATCCTTGACCTTCCGCACGATGCGGTCAATGGTCGAGGCCTTGTGATCGGTGGTGAACAGCATGACAGGCATTACACTGCAGTCGCCGTTGAGAAGGCCGGAACTGGTATCGACGGGGCTGGTCGCCTGCACCAGGGCCGCCTGGTTTCTAGGTAATACATGCCACTTGAGACTGCCCTCGTTCCACCCCGCATTAACACCCTTGGCGACTTTGGGCAACGACAGAGTGGACTGCACGCCCTCGACGTTGCTCATCCACCAGCCGAAATCGTCGATGGCCCTCATCGCCTGATAGTCGATGCATCCCTGGGGGATTGTTTCCGCGAACACCGACATCACATCGACCCCAATAGAGAAGTTCTCCGTGATGGCAATAGTGTCCTGGTTGTACCGCGAATCCGGCCTCAGCTCGGGTACGCCGGGGTGGAGGTCACCGATCGCAACGTCCGCTCCGCGCCACAAACCCACCGCCAGCAGGCCGGTCCCGCAGGCCAATACCAGCACGGACCCGCGTTTGGTGGCCGTTCTGGAAAGAATCTCCCAAAATCTGCCGAACGCCCGCGCCCGTTGTTCCAGCCGCACCCGGTATTCCCGCGCGAACGTCAAATAAGTCAACAAGACCGGCAGCAGGACGAGATTGGTCAGAATAACCACGGCCACCCCCAGGCTGGCGGTGATGGCCATTAGCCCGGCGAGGGCGTTGAAGGTAAGCATACTCGCGATGAAACCGATGGTGTCGCTGGCCAGCGCCACGGTACCGGGAAGCAACACGCGCCTGAACGCCTTGCGGGCGGCCTGATTGAAATCCGAGCCGAGAAAAATCTCGGCACGGGCCGCACTCACCATCTGCATGGCATGGCTGACGGCAATGGCAAACACCAGGAACGGAACCAAAATGGACATCGGGTCCAACCCGAAGCCCAGGATCGGCAGCAGCCCCAATTGCCACACGACGGCAAGAAGAGAACAACCCAGTATCAATCCCATGACCCGCCAGGAACTGGTGTAGGCGATTATCAGTATCGCGGTGATGACAAAGGCGATGAAAAAGAAGAGCACGACGCGCCCGGCTCCATCGGTGATATCGCCGACCATCTTGGCGAAACCGATGATATGAATGTCGTATTCCTTGCCGTTATGGGTGGAGAACCGGTCGCGGATTTTTTTCTCCAGCCGGTGGGCCACCTCCACGTAGTCCAGCGGCTCGCCGGTGTTGGGATCGAACTCCAGCAACTCGGCACCGATCATCGCCCCGCTGAAATCGTTGGCCACCAGGCGGCCCACGATGCCCGCCTTCAGGATATTTTGCCTGACCTCCTGCAGTCCTTGTTCCGTGGGCTCGAAGTCCGCGGGTACCACGTTGCCCCCGGATATTCCACCGACCACCACCTCGGTGAAGCGCACGTTGGGCGTGAACAGCGATTTGACGCTGCCGCGGTTGACGCCCGGCAGAAAAAACACTTCGTCCGTGGCTTCTTTCAGCGTGTTGAAAAACTCGGGAGTAAAAATATCGCCTTCCTTCGTCCTGACGGCGATCAATACACGGTTCGCCCCGCCGAATTCGTCCCTGTATTGTAAAAAAGTTTCCATGTACGGGTGGTCCTTCGGTAAATACTTGGTAAAGCCGGCGTCGATGCGTAGCTGGGCCGCGAACCACACCATGGCTATGGTGACGGTCGCAAAAACGCCGATCACCAGCCCCCGGCGATCGAAAATCGCCGATTCCACACACGCTATGAACCGGCTGCGTTCGGCGTCCGCCATCTTATTCAGCGGACCACCGGCGGATGCCGTTTCCCCCCACGGACAACAAATCTCCATCGTCGAGCCGGTACCCGGCCGACAGAGCCGGTCGGTTCTTCAGCCTCGCTCGGGTCGGGCTGCCTTCGGTACCGACCGTGCTGAGCACCACGCCGGCGTAGCCGATAATCAGCGCCTTGCCCCCCTCCAGGCGCAGCCCGTTGGACAAGGTAGCGTCGATACCGGTGTCGATCCGCCGCCAGCCGGCGCCCGCATCGCGGGAATGGAACAAGCGCCCCTGGAGACCGAACAGCAGCACGTTATCCCGGTCCATCGGCAGCACGCCGAAAAAGGAGCCTGCATACGGGGAGGGCAATCGCAGCCAGGTTCGGCCCCGGTCGTCGGAGCGATACACGGTGCCCGCCTCCGCGGCGATATACCACCGACCGCTCTCGGCGATCTCGATGTTGTTCAGGTGGAAGTCATGAAAGAATTCCTCTTCACCGCTCGCCGCTGCACCGGCGGGCCCATCCAGTGCCCGCGGCTCCAGAACGCGGCGTTCCCAGGTCTCGCCCGCGTCATTGGATTCCAAGTACAATCCATAAGCCCCCACGGCGATAACTCGTTGCTCGTCCGCAATCGTCACGTCCAGGAACGGAGCCTCCTGCGGGGCGTGATACACTCGGTTCCAAGTCTCGCCGTTGTCACGAGTCCTGATGATGGTGGCCTCGTGGCCCACGGCGAACGCCAGCCCCTTGCTATTGACGTCGATGGCGGTAAGCAGCACCCGGGTGGGCACGTTCACCTGTTTCCAGTTTTCGGCATCGTCCGACACCAACACATGGCCGCGCTCGCCGACCACCACCCAGCGGCCGTCGTTGTACGCGATATCGAGCAGGATGGATTGCTCGGCTTTGGGCTTGATCCAGGCCTGTTCCGGCGAAACCGCCCAGGCGGCGGTGTCCAAAACCAAGAGCAGCGCCAGAGCAAACGCTTTGAACGCAGCCCTCGACCCGCCCGTTCGGAGGCGCCAACGCCAAGCAGCCTGGGTATGCATGGTACATACCGGGACCGGATCGCCCGGAGCCTGCAACCCGGTAACCCCGTGCAAGAGTGCGGGGGTAGGGTTGTCTTTCTCGAAAGACAACCCTACCCCCGCATCATCGCTAACATTGCACGAACTTTTCGAGAAGTCTCCGGAACTTTATCTTCGACCGGCCCGACGCAGAGCCCCCGTCGTGAAGTCTCTCGGGGAAAGGTCGACGTCAAAATCGTAAGTGTAGGGCGCTTCGTTATTCAGTCCCACGGCCAGGTAACGTCCTCCCTGGAGGTCATAGTGGACCTCGAGGGTAGTCCAGTACGTCGGCACATCGTAGTAGGTAATGCCGTGTCCCTCGGAAACGCGCCAAAGCTCGTCCCGGTTATCGTACTGGTCTACAGCAACGATTTGCCAGGTATCTTCATCGATGTAAAAAGTGCGCCGTTTGTAAATGTGTCGCGTACCCTCCTTGACGGTTGCGTCAACCACCCATACGCGGTGGAGTTCATAGCGCAGGAACTCCGGATTCAGGTGCAGCGGTTGGAGCAGTTGTTCATAAGAAACTTCATCGCTGTGAAGCTTGTAAGCATTGTACGGCACATACATTTCCTTTTTGCCCACCAGCTCCCAGTCGTAACGCTCCGGACTGCCGTTGAACATATCCAACTGGTCACTGGTTCGCAGCCCATCCGCCGCGGTTCCGGGATTATCGAACGCTACGTTGGGTGCGCGGCGGACGCGTCGCTGACCGGGATTATAAATCCAGGCCTTTCGATGTTCCTCGACCTGGTTCAGAGTTTCATGCACGAGCAGAATCTGGCCCACCAAGCGCGCGGGTTCGGTAATGTGCTGGCGAAACTTGATGATGATATTGTTCAGTTCCTCCTCAGTGGCGCCGGGCAAATGGTAAGGCGCATAGTAATCATCTTCGAGCGTTACCATCGTATACGTACCGGTTCTCGTGACCGGGGCCTGACCGATGATGCGCGTCGCCGAGGTACCACGAAAACGCAGAATATGATTCCAGATCGCTTCAACGCCGTTGCCGGGTATGGGGAACGGGATGCCGACGGTGGCGCCGGTTACGCCGTTGCCCTCCTCCGTGAGCTCCGCCGTGGCAGCGATCTCCCTGGTGGCGTCATAGATACGCCGGGGGTAGGCAGCCGATCGCCGGGTCGGATAAACGTTCATCGTGAACGTATCTCCATACATCTCCAACATGGCCTTGTGGCCTGCGGTCAGCTTGTCGGCATGCTCCGACATATTCTCCCGGGTAATCGTGAATCGGATTTCATCGCCCTCGAACGGGTCTGGATGATGACCACCCGATTCGAACCCGGCGGGCGCATCGGTAATCCCTCCTTCCCATGCCGGTATCGTGCCTTCTTCATTCCCGGTTTTCTCCGCACCCAACGGGGTCAAGTCTTTGCCAAGCCGTGCCGCTTCGGACGCGGACATCTCCGCGGATACCGAATTTGAAGCGAGGAACAGGCCCAGCAGACCACCCAGTGCGGTTCGTATTAACTTATTCATATCGATACTCCCCATCCGGCTATCGGGAATACTTGATGTTGAAAGAGATAAAGTCGCGATCGTTAATCAGGTTATGGCGTCCGGCGCCGAAGAAGTTGGTATAACCGACTTCAGCCGTCCACTCGTTACGCAGGTTCGCCGCGACGCCCAGAGTAACCGCTTTGCGCCCCTCCAGAAAGTTTCCTCCCGGCCCCGGCGAATTGCCCGAGAAATCGTGCCGGAAAGCAAAAGTCGGAATCAGCGCGATCGGTCCGATCGCATTGTTGTAGGTGAGCCGGCCACGTATCTGATAACCGGCGCTGCTCGCATCAGCAAAATTATCGGCGTCTTCGGTGGCTGGTTGCACCCCCGCCAGGGTATGCACCGGGTTACCCGACGTAAAAGTGCCGGGCGCCTCGAGGCGCAGTTCGTTCTGGTCGGGCATGGCGTTCACATGGGTGATTCCGATCTCACCGACCACCGCCAGCTGATCCGCGCCAAATACATTGGCATAGACACGAGTACCGGTGACCTGGACCTGGACCACGTCGCGCTCTGCGAAGCCGGGTATTTCCGTAGCAAAACCCACGCCACCCGGTGCGACCTGATTCGTACTTGCCAATAATGTCCCTACCCCCGGAGTGCCGGCCGCGGCTTCGGGAATCGCCAGTGGCGAGAGCGCCGCGAACAACAACTCAGTGTCGTCGACCTGTAGCGGGACGTCCTTTTTATAAGACAATTCACCCTGCAGAGCCCAGCCGGTGGTACCGACCTGTGTATTAAAGCTGAGGCCAAGAAGTTGAATATCTTCGGGGAACTCCGTGAAATACCGCGCCGAGCCGACATAGTCACCGCCTGCCAAACCCGCCAGGGTACCGGTCTTAGCACTGATGATCGGTAGGCGGCTGTGGTAATTCATGTAATAGAACCCCAGTTCCGTGTCGCCGAATTCAGGCACATAGACGCGATATGCGAGGCCGAATTGACCGCTGTCGTCCGCCTCGCGATCGGCGCCGCGAGGTACCGCGACCCCCGTCGGCGAGGCACCGATCGAGGCAGCGGCCGCCGGGCCGAACGGTATGATATCCGGCACCGAACCGAAACCGAGCATCAGTTTGTTGCCGCCGTCGGTGGCGAAATCGTTGGTGCTGAAATAGGAACCGGACGGATCGGGCTCGGTTTCATCCCACTCAAACTGGTAAAACCCCTCCACCGAACTGTTTAAGGTCACCCCGGCGCTGCCCCAGAGCATGTTTACCGGCAGCAATGCCTCGCGCAGCTCCGCCCCGGGTACGCGAATGGCAGACACATCGATCGGATTGAGCACATTAATGCCGTTTTGAATGAACGTGCTTTCCCCCCAACTAACCACTTGGTTGCCGAGCCTAAGGTCCACCGGCACGTCGCCTACCTCGAAGCCGCTAAACACGTAGGCATCCAGCAACTCGATATCGCTGCCGACCAGTTCCAACGCCTCGTCCGATAGGTCGATCTTTTCCCGGTCGCCGTCTTCGTTCTCGAAATCGTAAAAAGCACTGCCCCGAACAAATGCGCCGTATCCTGAATTATGCTCGAGAGAAAGCTCGCTGGTGATTTTCACGACGTTGCTCACCAGGCCTTTATCGTAGTTCAGGTTGCCATCATCCCCGTTGACCGAGAAAGCCCGGCCCCCGGGTCCGCCGGGTGGAACAGTACCGTTGGGCAGAGTCGTGGAGGTCAGCCCGAGGAGATCCCGGTCACGGCTTTGTACACGCCAGGTAGTTCCATAAGAGATCGTGTTGTCGATACTGCCAAAAAATTCACCCGATTCGAACTGGACCGCCGAAACCGGCACCTGGAAGGCAAACGAGGTCACAACCAGCGAAGCACCGACCAGATAGTTCAGCCGTCGAGGTTTTTGGTTTGAATTGGGATCGGGATGCAACGGCTTATTCATCGGCCCCCCCGTTTATGCGGTTTGGTGGTAGACGCCGCCGGCCTGCTTCAACACACAAGCAGACCGCCGCAGTGCAAGATGAGTCGGATTACTCCGGATGAGCGTTGAGTATTTGCGGTACAGGCATATTGCAACGCAAAATACCCGAGCCCTTCCCGGATTCAATATCAATGTTTGGGCAGTCATTCCAGGGACGCTGTTTCCGCTTAATTGTAACTTATGTAACTTACGTTTCTTATTTCTTAGGAAACCCCGAGTCTAACAAAGCTAGCGTGTAATTTCTCAAAAAGTCCGTGCAATGTCGGCGATCATGTGGGGGTAGGGTTGTCTTTCAGGGACGCTGTAGATACCTCCCTGTACGCTCTGGCGAAAGCCTCCGTGCTTTCGACAGCCCTGAAAGACAACCCTACCCCCACATTCTTGCACGGGGTTATTGAGAACTTACGCTAGCGTGAACACTGTGCTTATTGCAACAATTTGTCAAGTTGACACAACCGGGCTAGTGTACCCCGTCACTGATATTGCAACATTCAGAGCGTGCCTGAGCCGCCAGTGGAAGGCGCGATCCGCAGTGAATGGCCCAGCCCGGCCGGCACGGGAGGTTTAACCAAATTCAGCTTTGCGTTTTTCCACGAAGGCTGTCACGCCTTCAGCGAAGTCTCTCGTCCGGGCGCAATGTTTGAACGACTCCTCTTCGAGCTCGATCTGCCGATCGAACGAATTATCGAGCGAGCTGTACAGCAGCGCTTTGGTTTTACCGTAGGCAAACTTCGGCCCCGACAGCAATCGCCGCACCCACTCGTTCACGCTCGCTTCGAGATCGGTCGCCGGAACCACTTTATTCAATATACCCAACGCGAGGGCTTCCCGGGCATCGAACCGGTTGCCCAGCAACGCAAGCTCCATGGCTTTTTTAAAGCCGACGATACGCGGGAGAAAATACGTACTGGCGCCGTCCGGGCTGGTGCCGATATGGCAGTAGGCAAGCGTAAACTGCGTTTCTTCGGCGGCGACGACCAAATCGCAGGCCACGGCGAGGCTGACTCCGAAGCCGGCCACGGCGCCGTGCAGCACACCGATCACGGGGACCGTCATGGTCCTTAGCGTTGCGACAATGCCGTGAACGTGTTTGAAGACCGGATCCAGCTCATCGACCTTCCCGGCATCCAAATCCGGCAACACACTCTTGAAAAAGCCTACATCTCCGCCCGCCATAAAGCCGTTACCAGCGCCTTTGAGTACGACACACCTAACGTTTTCATCTTCCGATATCCCGACCAGCACATGATGCAGGGTCCGGGCCATATCGGGACTGAGGGCATTCAAAACGTCCGGCCTGTTCAGCGTGACCACCGCAACACCTTTATCTATTTTTGTCAGGACACTGGTCATAAAATATGCTCCACGGTTTCAATGGGACGGCGACGGGTTCCTGTATCGTGTTCAAGCGCTTTGGCGCTGCCCGACCCGATACAAATCATACCCCTCGTACATTTTCTCAATCCGGTCTTCGAAAACCTCCCACACCTTGGGGCGCTTGACTTTTAAAGTCGGGGTCAACAGCCCGTCTTCGACGGTCCAAGGTGTCAGCGTCGCGGTGACACTTTCAATCCGGGCGTAACCCGGAAACTTATGGATTAACCCGGATATTTTCTCGAGCAGGAATTCCTCGACTTTTTTGTCTTTCAACGCCGATTCGTCGCCGGGATCAACGCCGATCTCGTTTGCGGCGTTCCGCCACGCTTTTTCATCCAGCACCACCAAGGCAGCCAGATAAGGCATTCGCTCGCCCACTACCATGGCCTGGCCGAACAAAGGATCGCCAACAATCACGGCTTCCATGTCCGCGGGCGCCACTTTTTCCCCATTGGCCAGAACGAGAATGTCTTTCAGACGTCCGGTTATACGAATGAAACCGTCTTCGATCTCTACCTGGTCGCCGCTGTGCAGCCAGCCCTCATCGGTCAACACTTTCCGCGTCGCTTCATCGTCCTTCCAGTAACCCATCATGATGTTGGGACCCCGTGCCAGCAGTTCATCGTTGTTTCCAACTCTGACTTCCACACCATGCAGCGGTAATCCGACGGTATCGGGACGATTCCGACCCAGCGTATTGATGGCGATACTCGGACTGCTTTCGGTCAAACCGTAGCCCTGGAGTATCATGATTTCCATGGCAATAAACACTCTCGAAACAGCCAATGTACACGGCGCACCGCCCACCACGGCCATGCTCAACCGGCCACCCAGCTTGTCCCGTATCTTCTTCGCTACGAGCTTATCGAAAAGCGGCCATGCCAGAAACGACAGGTCCCATGGCCCTCTGCCCTGCCGATACTCAAAGCGATTCCAGCCGATACGGACCGCGGCGTTGAACAACCACCGCTTGAGCACCGGCGCTTCGGACAATCGATCCTTGATCGTACGGTAGCTGTGCTCGAATATTTTCGGCACGGTAACGATTCCGGTGGGGCGCACCGCAAGCAGATCGGCCGACAATTGTTTGAGCGACCGGTTGTACGCAACCTTCGCGCCGGCCATCACCGGAACGTAGTAACCCACCGTACGTTCGAGCGTGTGCGATAAAGGCAGAAATGAAAGGAACAAAGCCTCATGGTCAACCGCCACGCTGCGCAATCCGCTGTAGGCGTTACAGACCATGTTGCGGTGCGACAGTTTGACGCCCTTGGGGCGTCCCGTCGTACCCGAGGTGTAGACAATGCTGGCTAAATCGTCCCGCGCGGCGATACCGCTTGCCAGTGCGTCGCGATCGCTGTTCCCCAGCCAGTCATCCACGTGCCTGACATACTCGCCTTCGGATTGTCCCTCCAGCACCACGATGCGCTTGATCCTGGGCGTTTCGCCTTGGGCGCGATGCAGTTCGGTCCAGGCTTCGTTGTTCGACACCAGAACCAACACGGCGTCGGAATGATCGAGTACGTAATTGACGTTATCCGGGCGGTCGGCGGCGTAAAGGGGCACGACGACCAAGCCCAGACCGAGGGCCGCTTGGTCGAAAATCACCCAGTGCCGGCAGTTGCGCAAGCGCAGCGCGACCCGGTCACCCTTTTGCAGACCTTCCCGCTCGAACGCCGCTTGCCAGCGGCGCACTTCACGCGCCGTCTCATCCCAGGTGTAGTGAACCCATTGCTCCGTCGATTCATCGTATTCGATATACGCGGATTCCCGGCCGCTTCGGCGCACCCGCTCGGCGAACTGCGCGTCCAGAGTCGGGGCGACATCCGGATCGATCACGTCCAGATCGCCGCGTCCGGCCAACGCGTCTTCCGGATAGATTCCGGCTACGGTCTCCACGGATCAGGCGGCTTCGTCGCCGTCGCCGCCTTGGTCGTCTCCGCTACCTCCGTTGTCCTCATGGGAAGTCCCGGTCTCCCTGCCGCTCAGCGTGGTATGCGGCGGGAAATCGTCCACGGCGATCACTCTCAGTGTTGCGTCGCGGGCCGCCCTCAGAACCTCGGCCTCGCTCCGGGAGATGAGCTCCTCGCTGACCAATTCATCGACCCAGTCCGTATACGCGTTATCCGGCGCGGGTTCGAAACGGTGGCCCTGCTCTTTCAGCTTCTTTAGCAGGGGTTCGGCTTGCACTACTTTGCCCAAGGCATCCTCCAGCGAGCCGGTGACGTCGTCTGACGTGCTCTTCCGATCTATACCCGCCGTGAGCCGGTCACGCGACTCGGAAGGCTCCAGCAGCAACTCCGCCACCTGGTGGCCGAGTCTGTCACTCGGTTCGTGCCGGCACCGGCCGAGCGGAAACACGACACCCCGCAACAGGACAGCGAGCGACCGAACCGGAAAATTACGCAATATACCGTCCAATGCGATCTGTATCCGATGCAGGCTGTGCCGGCAGGCCCATTCCGCCAGCGGCCGATCGGCCTCGATTTCGCCGTGGTCCTTGAAGCGCTTCAATGAAGCGGTGCCCAGATACATGTGGCTCAAGGCATCGCCGAAACGAGCGGACAAACTCTCCTTGCGTTTAAATTCGCCGCCCAGCATAAGGAGCGTAATATCCGCCAACAGCGCGAACGACGCGCTGTACCGGGCGAACTGACGGTAATAACTGTCCATTGGGCCGTCCCCCCCCGGCGCAAGCCGCGAACCGCTCACACCGTAAACGACGGATTTGATGCCGTTCATGGCGGTATAGCCGATATGGTTCGTCAGCGTTTCGTCAAAGTCATCGCGAACCGTGGCGTCGATCTCCGACTGCGCGAACTTGATCTCGTCCAGCAGGTATGGATGGCAACGCATCGAACCCTGGCCGAAAATCATCATGCTGCGCGTCAGGATGTTCGCCCCCTCGACGGTGATGAGAATGGGTAGTTGCGTGTAGGCCTGCGCGAGATAGTTAGCCGGGCCCCGGCAGATCCCCCGTCCGCCGTGTATATCCATGGCATCGTTGACCACCGTCCTCGCATTCTCGGTGAGGTGATACTTCAAAATGGCCGTAATGACGCTCGGCCTCTCGCCTAATTTCAACGCCGATGTCGTCAGCAGGCGCCCCGCGTCCATCATATAGGTGAGACCGCCGATACGGGCCAGCGCTTCCTGAACTCCCTCGAACTTGCCGATCGGAATGCCGAACTGCTCGCGGATTCGCGCATAAGCACCGGTGGTACGCGCACTCAACTTGGCTGCCGCCGTGCCCGACGCCGGCAGCGAGATCGCCCGCCCCACGGCCAGCGATTCCATCAGCATCCGCCAGCCCTTTCCGACCCGCTCCTCACCACCGATCACAAACTTCAAGGGAATGAACACATCGTGGCCGTAGTTCGGTCCGTTCTGGAATTGCCCGTCCATCGGGTAGTGGCGCTCGCCGGTCCTCACCCCTTCGAGGTCCGTGGGAATCAGGGCGCAGGTGATACCGAGGACATCTTCCCCGCCGAGAAGGCGGTCCGGATCGTAGGCCTTGAATGCCAGCCCCAGCAGCGTGGCGACCGGACCCAGCGTAATGTAACGTTTTTCCCAGTTCAGCCGGAGGCCCAGTACTTCCTCGCCCCGGTACTCCCCCTTGCACACGACGCCGTGATCGGGAATGGAACCGGCATCCGAGCCCGCCCAGGGGTTGGTGAGCCCGAAACAGGGAATCTCGTCCCCGGCCGCCAGGCGCGGCAGGTAATAATCCTTCTGCTCCCGGGTGCCGTAATCGAGGAGTAGTTCGGCAGGCCCCAATGAATTCGGCACCATCACCGTCACCGCAGCGGTGCCGCTGCGGGTGCCGATCTTCGTGACAATGGCCGAATTAGCCTCGGCTGAAAACTCCAGGCCGCCGTATTGCTTGGGGATGTTGATCGCCCAGAATCGCTCCCGCGCCAAAAACTCCCAGACTTCCCTGGGCAGGTCCTGCAGTTCGTGCGAAATCTGCCAATCGTCGAGCATGGCGCATAAATTTTCCACCGGACCGTCCATGTAGGCCTGCTCTTCCCCGCTCAATCCCGGTTCGGGCACGCTCAACAGCTTCTCGTAATTCGGATTACCCTGGAACAAGTCCGCTTCCCACCAGGTTGTCCCGGCCTCGATGGCCTGCCGCTCGGTCTCGGAGATGGGCGGTAACACCTTCTGCATGTACTGCAGCATCGGCGTGCTGAGGTATTTCTGGCGCAGCGTGGTGAAGTTGAACAGAGCCATGACGATGAACAGCGGCCACACGATCAGAGCCAGGAGTGCAGGCAACAGGCCGGTCACGCTCAACAACAGCAAACCCGCACCGAAGATAACGGTCCAGGTAAGCAACGACAGACGCAGCCGTGTCGTGGCGGTTAACCCCGCGAACAAAAGAATCAGGCTGACAATCCAGGACATAGGAATACCTCTTTCATGAAGGCGAGTGGGCGTGGCCGGCCGCCGCGTGCAAGGAAGTTCGAAAAGGTCGGTCGTCGAGTGGCGCTTGCAGCCCCATAGGGCTCGCGGCTGAGCTCCAGGGCGGGACCGATGAAGGCATGTCATCCATAATTCATACGTTGGTTTGAATATACTTGCACTATTCCGGGAGGTCAAAAACTCGGCATCCGGTTGTAACGAGTAAGCTATCTGTCCGGAATGTAGTGTTATACTGCACGGAATTCACTAGCGGAAGTGGCATACGGAACCATTCCCGAGCACGCGCTCAATGGCCGTAGCCGCGAGGGGAGCATGCCTAAATTACCAACACTGCAGGTCTTGACGCTGGGATTCATCGGCATTGTTGTCGCGATGTTGATGGTGCCGCAGGAGGGCGACGCACAGAGCGGCGAGCGGAGCGGCAAGGAAGTCGCCGAAGCAATCTGCGCCGCGTGCCACGAAACAGGGGTGAACAACGCCCCGAAAATCGGCGACGTGGAAGCGTGGGAGGACCGTGCGGCGCTGGGCTTAACGGCGCTCAAGCAACACGCCTTGGACGGTATCCGCCGGATGCCCGCCCATGGCGACCATCCGCAGCTCACCGACCTGGAAATCGCGCGGGCGGAATCCGTTACACGCGCGATCAAGGAACTGGGCCGGGACAGGGTGGCGTTGTTTCATCGAAATACCGTTACTGTCCCCGACCCGCAAGCTTTGACCCGGGAGGGCAAACTGTACAACCATACTGCTTGAGTTGTTCCCGCACCATGTGCGCGATTTGAACGGGGTCATGCCCCGCGGGCGACCGGAAGCCATGCAGCGTGTCGTTATCATCGGCGGCGGGGTCACGGGCCTCACCACCGCCTTGAACATCCGGGGTAAGTCCAAGACCGCCGATACGCCGGTGGAGGTGGTGGTCCTGGAGGCCGAAACCGAGCCCGGCGGGAACATCCGCACCGAGCGGGCCGGTGACTACACCATCGAGAACGGACCCAACGGGTTCCTGGACAACGCGCCCCGAACGCTGGAGCTGGTGCGTCGCGTCGGCCTGGAGGACCAGCTTCAGCCCGCTGACGAGGCTGCGGCGAAGCGCTTCATCTACCGGAACGGTCGCCTCCATGAAGCGCCCACCGGGCCCGTCAGCTTCCTGACCAGCGGGCTCCTCAGCGTGGTCGGCAAGCTCCGGGTCTTCGCGGAACCCTTCGCTCGCTCCCGCCCCAACATCGAGGAGACCATCTACGAGTTCGCCGCCCGGCGCATCGGCCCCGAAGCCGCGTCGGTCCTGGTGGATGCCGTGGTCTCCGGTGTTTGCGCTGGCAACATCCACGAGTTGAGCCTTCAGAGCAGTTTCCCCAAGATGGCGGCGATGGAAGCGGAGCACGGCGGGCTGGTGAAGGCCATGCTCGCTCGGATGAAGGCCCGGAAGGCCGCGAAGCGGGATGTCGAGGTGCGCCGGGCCCGCGGCGAGGACGTGGAGGAACTGACCCAGCCTGGTGGTCCGGCGGGGCCCGGCGGCACCCTTACCTCCTTCCAAAATGGCCTGGATACGCTGGTCCGGGGATTGGAGGCGGCCCTCGGAGAAGGCGTGGTGAGGACTGGTAGTCCGGTGGCCGCCGTGGTGCGGACAGAGACGGACCGACCGGGGGATGGCGGGGACGCGGGGCGCACCGCGCCGGCCGGGGTGGACGCCTCCCGCAGGTTTCCGCGCTCCGCCGGCTCAGGGCAGCGGGGGAAGGAGCCGGGTGCCCGGAACCGTCGGTGGTCCGTGCGCCTTGCCTCGGGCGAGGAGCTCACCGCCGACGGGGTCGTGGTGACCATCCCCTCGCCCCGAGCAGCACCACTGCTCCAAAATCTCGACCCGGCGCTGGCCGATTCGATCACCGCTATCGATACCGCCGGTCTCGCGGTGGTGGCGCTGGCGTGGGACGCGGCGGATGTCCCCGATGCTGACGGCTTTGGTTTCCTGGTGCCCCGGGGCGAGGGGCCCCGGATCCTCGGGTGTCTGTGGGACTCGTCGATCTTCCCGGGCCGTGCGCCCAAGGGGAGGGTGCTGGTGCGGTGCATGATCGGCGGTGCCCACGCCCCGGCAGCGGTGTCGGAGGGCGAGGACGTGCTTATCCGCCAGGCTCGGACGGATCTTGAGGACGCCATGGGGATCACGGCAGAGCCGGTGCTGACCCGCGTCTACCGCTGGCCCTTGGGCATCGGTCAGTACCACGTGGGCCACCAGAGCCGGCTGGACCGGATCCACCAGCGGCTGGCGGCGGACCCCGGGCTGTGGGTCGCCGGGAGCTCGTACTACGGTGTCGCTATGAACGCGTGCATCGAGAAGGCCTGGGATCAGGCCGACGAGATCGTGGCGTACCTGAAGGACAGCGGAGCCCGTTAGGCCTCTTTCGGCGGCGCGACGAGGCTCGCGGAATCGGTCGGGGTTTGCGGCGTAGAAACGTCTGGCGTCCTCCAGAGTCGGCTCGTACGACTCGTCTTCGACGGCGGCCTCCACGTTCTTGAGGAGTTGACGGCGCCGCAGCGTGTCGCGAAGGTTGCCTTCGGTCAGTCCGGCTCGTCTCAGGCGGGCCTGGAACTCTTCCGGGTTTGGATAGCGCGCCACGACCTTGGCAAAGGCATCATCGATCGAGGCTTCGTCCACCTAGACACCTCGACGCTTTGCATCAGCCAGCTTCAAGCGGGTATCGATCACGCCTTGCATCGCCTCGCGGGCGAGATCGTGAATCTTTTCTTCGGATACGCCGCCGTGGAAGCTTTGCAACGGCAGGAGGCGGTTGACCACCGCCCGCACGTCGGCCGCCCGGATGTCCGAACTGTCCATGCGGCTCACCACTCGGTCCAGACGCTCCGCCAGCGGCCCGCCGGCTACCGCCGGCTGCCATGCCGCCATCGCCAAGACCCCGGCGACGAACGCCAGGGCCGGAAATAATCGTCTCATCGCTTACTCCTCTCTTCCAGGCATGGAGTGCTGTAATCATACGTGATTGAATAGTAATTTCTCAAAAAGTCCGTGCAATGTCGGCGATCATGTGGGGGTAGGGTTGTCTTTCAGGGACGCTGTAGATACCTCCCTGTACGCTCTGGCGAAAGCCTCCGTGCTTTCGACAGCCCTGAAAGACAACCCTACCCCCACATTCTTGCACGGGGTTATTGAGAACTTACATTGAATACACTCAAGGATATCCGCGTCGCCCATATGCGGTGTCGTTTTACACCGACTGGATACAGTCGATGCCTCATGCAATATTGACCTCCGTCACAATATCCTCCGATACACCCACTGCTGATCCCGGATATAGTCTAAGATGTGGTGTGAGGCAATGGGTCGACGAGGGAATGCCGAAATTTTGTGCACATTGCTTTTATGAAAGGTTGATAGCTGCCGGATAATACCGATCCGGAGGAAGCTTGAGGGAGAGTTTCCAGACGATTACCGTGAACAAAAGGCGCCCATGAACCAACCGCAGATTCCTAATCCACCCAACTGGATCCGCAGCCTGTCCCAGAGTTCCCAACCAGAACAGGCCACGGAAAAGATCAACAGGAATTTTACTTCCGTGCGCGGCCGCAATGCCCTTGTAACCACTGCTCGCTGGTGTTTGCTTTTTCTGTTTGGTCTTTACGGAGCGATTGCGGTGGTGTCGTTTGCGGGCAGTCGCTATGGTCTGTTCGTTAGCGATGCCCAGATCACGATTCTTTCCATCGCCGTTGGCGCGGTTCTTGTCTACAACACTCTCTATCATTTCTTCTACGAGGCAATCTCCCGGTTCCGCTATGTTGCCCATCTCCAGATTAGCCTCGACCTGGCGCTGGTCACCGTACTGATACATTACAGTGGGGGTGCTGCCAGTTGGTTCTGGCCGGTCTATCTAGTCGTCACGATTGAGGCAGCCGTGCTGCTTGATAACCCCCGGCATATTTTAGCGATGGGCAGCCTGGGCGGATTGCTTTATGGTGGCCTGCTCTACGCAGAATTCGCCCAATTCCTGCCGTCGGTGGACATGCCTTTTATTAATCCGGCGCTCCATGGCGACGGTCTTTATGCCGGCCTGATGTGGTGCTGGGTCAGTGTGCTCAATGTGGCCATGGCCCTGATCAGTGCTTTTCTAATGCGCGTTATCAGGCGGGAAAACAAGGCTTTCCAGGAAAGTGAGGAGCACCTCATCAGGTTCCTGGACGGTGCCAGTGACCTTATCTTCTGTGTTCAGCCTGACGGCCGGTTTCTCTACGTCAACCAAAGTTGGCGTAAAACCCTCGGTTATACCTTTGACGACCTGAATCGACTCACGATGATGGATATGATTTACCATGGGGAAAACAGCCGCTATACCCGTGCCCTCCAACGCGCTCTCGAAGGCCGGCAGAGCGGGGAGATCGAGGGACAGATGACGACCCGCGACGGCAGTGTCATCAATGTCGAGGGGAACATCACCTGCAATCAGGATGATGGCGAAGATCTGGTTGCCTGGGGCATTTTCAGGAATGTCACCGAGCGCAAACGGGCCCAGAAACAACTCTTCCACATGGCCCATCACGATAATCTGACCGGTCTGCCCAACAGACTTCATTTTGTCGCCCAACTCAAACAGATTCTTGCCATAGCCAAGCGGCTGCAAAAGGAAGCAGCCGTGCTTTTCCTCGATCTCGACCGGTTCAAGATCATCAATGACACGCTCGGGCATACCGTCGGAGATCAGCTGCTGGTCAAGGTTGCGGAGCGATTGAAAACCGTTCTGCGCGAGACCGACGGTATCGGCCGCCTGGGTGGCGATGAATTTGCCATTACCCTCGGTAATCTGCAGCGGTCAACGGATGCCGAACAGATCGCTTCCAAGATACTCAACTATCTGGCCGAACCCCTGACAATCAATGATCATGAAATATTTGTTACCGCCAGTATTGGTATCAGCCATTTTTCCGATCACTATGCGAACCCGGATGAACTTGTGAAAAAAGCGGACATCGCCATGTACCACGCCAAATCCCAGGGGCGCAATAATTGCAAAACCTACAGTTCGTCCATGGATCTCGACAGCGACCGGCGCAGGCTTCTCGAAAGCAGTATTCGCCGCTCCCTGGAAAGAAACGAGTTTCGACTTGTTTATCAGCCGAAAATTGATATCAGCAGTGGCGGAGTCACATCCTTTGAGGCCATGATCCGCTGGGAGCACCCGGAACTCGGCCTGCTACTGCCCGGAGAATTTATCTCTCTTGCCGAAGAGACCGGGTTGATTTTCCCGATCGGTGAGTGGGTGCTCCACCAGGTCTGTTCACAAATGCGCCAATGGCTTGATGAAGGGCTCGAACCGGCTCGCGTCGCGATCAACCTTTCAGGCTATCAACTGCAGCAGCGGAATCTGGTGGCCCAGATCAGTGCGGCCCTCAAAGATTACGACCTGCCGCCGGAAAGTCTTGAATTGGAGATAACAGAGACCGTGATCATGCAGAATCCCGATCTTGCGGTTAATATCCTTCGTCAGTTGAGGGATCTCGATGTCAATATATCCATTGACGATTTCGGCACGGGCTATTCTTCCCTGTCGCATCTCAAGCGGTTTTCGGTCAACACCCTGAAGATAGACCGGTCCTTCGTCAACGAGGTTGATCACAATACGACCGACGACGCCATTGTCCAAGCCATTATTGCCATGGGCAAGAGTCTCGGCCTGAAGATCATTGCCGAGGGCGTAGAGACGGAAAGTCAGCTCGATTTCCTGCGGGATCAGCATTGCCATGAGATTCAGGGCTATCTGGTCGGCAAGCCGGCTCCGGCCGCCAGAGCAACCCAGATCCTGCGTGAATGCCAGGCCCAAAAGTGCCGGGAGGCTGCTGCTGCAGAATAAGCCGCCAACCAATCGTACAAAACCCCGGTCCAGGAGCCTTAGTACCCTTGGGCATAAATACACACACGTTCAGCGGGATCGGAAAAGCCGATCGCCAAGGCACGCGAGCGCAGGACTGGCCCGGTCAATTCAAGCGAGCGTAACGCCGGCGAGGGGCTTTTCCGACC